>NZ_JARWKX010000011.1:0-178713 GCF_047445895.1 Rhizobium sp. BR 249
GTCTTTCGAAGGCCGCCCACGGAATTCGCTTCAACAGATCATGAAAGACGCTATTCTCGTGCCGCACGGTGTTGCCCCTCTTTCGTGTCCGGGATTGTCGCCAAACATCCGAATACGAGTAGAATCAACACCGTGCGCCTTGTCCACCAAATTTAAACCGGACACCAGTGGCCTTGTGCCGAGCATCTAACCACGGCAATTGTCGGGCAGAAAACGTTAGTTTCAGTCACTTAATTGGGCCGGAGCAGATCCTCGGCACAAGGCCGAGGATGACGTCGCGGGCTTTGCAGTGGTTTGTCAGCAGCCCCACCGTCGGCGGTGGGGTTTCCGTTTGAACAGGCTGAAATTTCAGAGTGCGCCGTTCTTCGGCGGCGTCACGCCGTTCAGATGGTAGTTGCCGACAACGTGGTATTTCCAACGCACGGGATCGTGCAGCGTATGGGTGCGGGCATTGCGCCAATGACGGTCGAGATTGAGGCTGGCCTGCACGGACGAGGTTCCGGCAAGCTCGAAGAGCGTGTTGGACGCCTCCAGCGCCACCTCTGTCGTCAGCACCTTGGCGGCGGCGACGGCAAGCGTCGCTTCGACCACCTTTTCCTCCGTCGTCTCGACCTGCGCGGCATCGACCTTGTGGCCGGCCCGCTCGACGAGAGCCGCCGCGGCTTCCAGCCGAATGGCGATCTGGCCGACCTTGGCAATCGTCAGCGGATCGTCGGAGGCTCGGTCGAGGCCGCTATCCATCCAGGGGCGCGATTTGGTCCTGACGAACTCAAGCGTTTCGGCGAAGGCCGCCCGCGCGATGCCAAGATCGATACCGGCATGGATGATCTGGCCGACCGAGCCGATCGTCGTCGGCCGTTCGAAGCCCTTGTGATGGAAGACCACGGAATCGGCGCTGACATAGACGTTATCGAGGATCGTCGTGCCGCTGCCGGTGGTGCGCTGGCCGAAGCCGTCCCAGTCGTCGACGATTTCGACGCCTTCGGTGCCCTTCGGCACGAAAGCCATGGTCAGCCGGTCCTCCGCATCGAGTGCAAAGACAGTGATCCAGTCGGCGAAGAGGACGCCTGTGGAATAGAACTTGCGGCCGTTGATCCGGTAGCCCGGCCCATCGCGGGTGATGCGCGTATTGTAGTGACCGACCGTCTTGGTGCCGCGCTCGGAAAGCGCATTGCCGAAACGGTCGCCGGCCAGAACGCGGCCGAAGAAATAACGCTGCTGCTCCTCGCTGCCATCGGTTCTCAAGGCTTCGAGAATGTAGAAATGGTTCTGCGGGATCTGGCCGATCGAGCCGTCCGCCTCCGACAGGATCGCGGTGATTTCGGCCAGGACGGCGTTCGAGACATCGAGCCCGCCATATTGCGAGGGCACGGTGATTGCCAGAAGTCCTGACTGCGCGAGGATGTCGAGTTCGGCGAAAGGCAGGATCCGATCGGCGTCACGATCGGCGGCGCGCGCGGCAAATTGCGCCGCCAGCCTGCGGGCGGTGGCGATCGCCTCCTCCTCGCTGTCGATACGAGCGGCCACGGGCCGGATCTGGTCTGTTTGCCTCAACACGCTGTTCATCGATGCCTCCAATTCTGAGGATGCTATCGGTGAAAGAAATCGCACGTCGAGATAAGAGTACAAATTCTATAGATGGGATAGAAAATAAAAAGTGTTTGCTTACCGGCCTCCGGCTGGCGCGATTAGGAGAACGCACTGAGGCACCAGACGAGATCAGCGTGCATTCTTTAGGGTAGCGCTCAGTTGCTGGCGTGAACGTTGCTAGCCGGCAAAACGCCAGGGATCGATGCATTCGACGCCAAGCGGGATGAAATGGGCGACATTACGCGTAACCAGTTTCAGCCCGTGTTCCAGTGCCGTGGCGGCGATCATCGCATCGGCGGAGGGGCGCTTGTCCGCAGTCGGCAGCAAGCCGGCCCGGCTTGCCGTCGCCATATCGAAAGGCAGGATGCGGCCGTGGAATTCCGGCAGCACGATCTCATCCATCCAGCGGCGGAGCTCCCCAGCGAAACCCGGGTCTCTTGCCCGCTCGCGCGCTATACCGAACTGGATTTCCATGATCGTGACCGCCGAGAGATAGGCCTCTGCAACGGAAAACGCCTTCATGAAATCCTGGAATTCCTGAGCGTGCCGCTCAATCCTGCGCGCGGCGGAGACGACATTCGTGTCAAGCAGGAAAACCATCAGAACTCGACAGTCCGGTTGCCAAAGCCGAGCGGTTCGGGCTCGAACTCCCGGTCATCCGCCTGGGGATCACGTAATGCCGCAAAGAGGGTCTTCGACGCCCTCCAGTTCGCCTGGAATTCGGCATAGCTCACCAGCACATAGGCTGCCTCACCGTGATCGGTGATCACGAGCGGCCGCTCGCTTGCCTCCTTTTTCGCCTTGCTCGGATTCTGGTTGAAGGCGGCACTGGTCATGAAGGACATTTTCATCGAAAAGTTCCATACTACATTAAGCAGAAAATATACTACATCATTTCGGCTTTACAATACGCTCAGGCCGAGGCTCCGACCTCAAACGCGTCGCTTTCTCCCGGCACCAGCTCCAGCGGCCAGATGATGTTGCGGCCACCATCCGGATAGAACGCGCGATAGGCCGGCATGTTGGCGAGAAGCGTCTGGCCGAGCGCGATACCGAGATCGTAGAGCGACATGCGGAAGCAACTGAGCGAGGGCTGCAGGAAGCGTGCGCGTGGGGCATCGCGGAAGCCGATCACTGCAAGGTCGCGGCCGATCCGGATGCCCGCTTCCATCAGCCGGCGGTAAAGGCCGATCGCCATCAGCTCGTAGATCAGGATGACCGCGGTCGGCCGATCCTCAAGCTGCAGCAATTCATGTGCCGCCTGATAGCCGCCCTGTTCGCTCGACTTGACACGGATGACGAGCGACGGGTCGAAGGGAATACCGTACCGTTCGAGCGTGCGGCGATAGCTCTCGACAAAGACGTAGCCGAGGTTGACTTCGCTCGAAGGCGCAGTGATCGCGATCCGGCGATGGCCGCGCGCGACCAGCCTTTCGACAGCGCGTTCCGCAACACCCTCGAAATCGAGATCGACCCAGGGGTAATTGCCGGCCGAACGGCTGCGGCCGACGGCGGCGAAGGGGATCTTTGCCCGCGAGAGAAGATCGATGCGCCGATCCATACGCTGCGTATTGGAGATGATCATCGCATCGACGACACGCCGCGCCACCATGCGCTTCAGATATTCGCACGGGTCTTCGCCGGCCGGGCAGGGAAGTATGAGAAGGTCGAGCTTGTGGCGGGCAAAGACATGCTGCAGGCCGCTGGTGACGCCGAGGAAGAAGTTATCGGCATTTTCGACCGCTTCCTGGCTGGATTCGATCATCAGCCCGATGACTTTCGTCTCTCCTTGCCGGAGGCTTCGCCCCGATTGATTGGCGACATAGCCGAGCTCCGCCGCCGCCGCCAGCACGCGCCGGCGGGTTTCCTCGTTAACATCGGGCTTGCCGTTCAGCGCACGGGAGACCGTGCCGATCGAGATATCGAGGTGTTCGGCAAGCAGGCGAATCCCTTTCATGGCTGGCGATTTTCCTCCGGTTGGCACTTTCGCGTTCCGCCTCTATTGACATCCCAAAACGTTTCCGCCTACATTCGTAAACGTTTACGGGATGCGTGTCACGAGGAGAGTTGGCGCCATTCCCTCGGAGGAAATCGTGAAATTCAGTGCCATTCTGTGCGGGTGCGGAGCTATGTCCAAAGGTTGGTTGCGCGCCATCGCGTCCAACCCTCAACTCGCCGACTCCATCGCCATCGTCGGCCTCGTCGACCTGAACCGGGAAACGGCGGAAAAGCTCGCCGCCGAGTTCGGTCTGGAAGGCGCCGTCATCGGCTCCGACCTGTCCGACGTCATCGCTGCCACGAAGGCCGATCTCGTCTTCGACATCGTCATTCCGTCCGCCCGATACGATGTCGTTTCGACCGCGCTCAAGGCCGGCTGCCACGTGCTCAGCGAAAAGCCGATGGCGGCCTCGCTGGCCGAAGGCGCCGCCCTGATCGATCTCGCCGCAGAGACCGGCCGCATCCATGCTGTCATCCAGAACCGTCGCTTCATTTCGGGCGTCAGGCGCCTGCGCCGTTTCGTCGACAGCGGTGCGATCGGCGAGCTCACCGCCATTCATTGCGACTTCTTCCTCGCGCCGCATTTCGGCGGCTTTCGCGAGGAGATGGACAATGTGCTGCTTCTCGATATGGCGATCCACACCTTCGATGCCGCCCGTTACGTCGCGGACAGGAAGCCGCTCGCCGTCTATTGCGTCGAGCGCAACCCGAAGGGTTCCTGGTATCGGCACGGCGCCTCGGCAAACGCGATCTTCGAATTTTCCGACGACATCGTCTTCACCTATCGCGGTTCCTGGTGCGCCGAAGGCGAGCGCACCAGCTGGGAAAGCCAGTGGCGTCTCGTCGGCTCGAAGGGAATGCTCACCTGGGACGGCGAAGAGAGCTTCAAGGCCGCCGTCGCCGGCGACGAGCCCGGCCTTCTGCGCGGCTTTGCTTCCGTAAACGTTCCCGGTCCGGAGCATCACGAGGAAACCCACGGCCATGCCAGCGTCATCGCCGATTTCATCGCGGCGATCCGCACCGGCAAGCAGCCCGAGACCGTCAATTCCGACAATATCAGAAGCCTCGCCATGGTCTTCGGCGCGATCGAAAGCGCCAGGACCGGCCGACGCATCGAAATTTCAGCATAGGATGAAGTGACGTGAGCAACCCTGCAAAATCCATTCGCATCGGCACCATGGTCAGCGGCAACAAGGGCGATGCCGCCGTCCGCATCGGCCAGATCGCCGACCTCGGCTTCGAAAGCTTCGAACCTTTCTTCTGGCAGACGACCAAGGGGCAGAACCTCGCCGAGCTCGGCAAGCGCTGCCTCGATGCGATCGGCGATCGCGACATCACCATTTCGACGCTCGGCATGTTCGGCAACCCGCTCGAAGAGAGCGCAATCGATCTCGAGACGCTGCAGGGCTGGAAGGATTGCATCGACAATGCGCATCATTTCGGCGCCACCTGCGTTGCCGGCTTCACCGGCCGCGTCCGCGGCAAGCCGCTGACCGACAGCCTGCCGCGCTACAGAGAGATCTGGAGCGAGCTCGCCAAACGCGCTGCCGACAAGGGCATCAAGATCGCCTTCGAGAATTGCGCCATGGATGGCAACTGGGCGAGCGGCGACTGGAACATCGCCCATAATCCCGATGCCTGGGAGCTGATCTTCAACGAGACGCCGGATGACCATATCGGGCTCGAATGGGAACCCTGCCATCAGATGGTCTATCTGATCGACCCCATGCCGCAGATCCGCAAATGGGCACACAAAATCTTCCACGTCCACGGCAAGGACGCGACCATCCGCTGGGAGGTCATCAAGGAGCACGGCATCTTCGGCAAGGAGAAATTCGTCTTCATGCGCACGCCGGGCTTCGGCGACAGCAACTGGACCGACATCATTTCCGAGCTGCGCCTTGCCGGCTGGTCGGGCTCGATCGACATCGAAGGCTGGCACGATCCGGTCTATCGCGACGAACTCGAAATGACTGGTCAGGTCTACGCACTGAACCATCTCAAGCATGCCCGGGGCGGCGAATTCGTCGTCGATCCGGCCTGATGATATCGTTTCCGGCAAGGAGGATTGCCGGAAACGGGGATAACCACAAAGGAGGAGAACCATGGCTATCCGCAAATATGCAATTCTCGGCGCTCTGGCGCTGGCAGGCGTCTCGCTCTTCGGTCTTTCGGCCAAGGCCGAAGACGTCACGCTGACGCTCTGGTCGCTCGACAAGGACACCCAGCCGGCGCCGAACCTCGTCAAGGAATTCAATGCCCAGAACAACGGCATCAAGATCGAATACCGGCTGATCCAGTTCGACGACGTCGTCACCGAGGCGATGCGCGCCTATGCCACCGGCCAGGCGCCCGACATCATCGCCGTCGACAATCCGGAGCATGCGCTCTTTTCGTCGCGCGGCGCCTTCCTCGATCTCACCGACATGATCGCCAAGTCGACCGTCATCAAGCCGGATAATTATTTCCCCGGTCCGCTGAAATCGGTCGAGTGGGACGGCAAATATTACGGCGTGCCGAAGGCGACCAACACCATCGCGCTCTACTACAATAAGGACATGTTCAAGGCGAAGGGTCTCGATCCGAACAAGCCGCCGCAGACCTGGGACGAGCTGGTCGAGGATGCGCGCAAGCTGACCGACCCTGCCAAGAACGTCTACGGTCTCGCCTTCTCGGCCAAGGCCAACGAGGAGGGCACCTTCCAGTTCCTTCCCTGGGCCCAGATGGGCGGCGGCAGCTACGAGCACATCAATGCCGATGGCTCGGTGAAGGCACTCGAAATCTGGAAGACGATCATCGACGAGAAGCTCGCTTCTCCCGATAGTCTGACGCGCGGCCAGTGGGATTCGACCGGCACCTTCAACTCCGGCAATGCCGCCATGGCGATCTCCGGCCCGTGGGAACTCGACCGCATGGTGCAGGAAGCGAAATTCGACTGGGGCGTTACCCTGCTTCCGGTTCCCAAGGAAGGGGCTGAGCGCTCCTCGGCCATGGGCGATTTCAACTGGGCGATCTTCGCCACCAGCAAACATCCGGCCGAAGCCTTCAAGGCGCTCGAATATTTCGCCTCGCAGGACGACAAGATGTTCAAGAACTTCGGCCAGCTTCCGGCCCGTTCCGACATCTCGATCCCCGAAAGCGGCCAGCCGCTGAAGGATGCCGCCCTCAAGGTCTTCCTCGAACAGCTGAAATACGCCAAGCCGCGCGGCCCCCATCCGCAATGGCCGAAGATCTCCAAGGCGATCCAGGATGCCATCCAGGCGGCGCTGACCGGCCAGATGAGCCCGAAGGACGCGCTTGATCAGGCCGCGGATAAAATCAAGGCTGTACTTGGCTGATTACTGGCTGTGAATGAGCCGCTTGCTCTCCTCTTCTCCCCAGCGGGGGGCCGAAGGACGGGGCGAGACACGCGGCTCGACCCAGGTACGGATGCCCAACGGGCAGATGAGGGAGGCGAGGAGCGAAGCGACGAACGTTCTGAGCGCAAGTGAAGAGCAGCAAACACTGAACTCGGCGCCCCCTCATCCGACCCTGCGGGCCACCTTCTCCCCGCTGGGGGCAACGGCTCACCCACCGATGGCGCACCAGCCATCAAACCATTTCCTCCCGGCAGGGGCCGTCCCGCATCACGCGTCAGGCGGCCCCGTTCGGGATATCGGAGGACCCATGAAGAGGATACTGACGAGCGTCAGGGACGGCCGCGGCTTCGATATCGTGCTGGTCGCTTTCCCGCTTGGCTTTCTGTTCCTGATGGCGGGACTGCCGCTCATCTACAATGTCGTGATGAGCTTCCAGGAGGTCGACATGTTCAGCCTCGGCACCTTCTCGCGCCCCTTCGTCGGCTTCAAGAATTATACCGACCTCTTCGCGCAGCCGGAAACGCTGCCGATCCTCTACAACACCCTTATCTTCGTCACCGGCTCGATCGCCGGCCAGTTCCTGATCGGCTTCGGACTGGCGCTGTTCTTCTGGGTGAATTTTCCCGGCGCCTCGTGGATGCGCGGTCTGTTTCTCGTCTCCTGGGTGATGCCGGGCCTCGTGGTCGGCGCCATCTGGAACTGGATTCTCTCGGGCGATTTCGGCGTGCTGAATTTCATCCTGAGGGAAAGCGGCATCATTTCAGGCAATATCTTCTGGCGCTCCGACCCGCATTATTCGCTTTATGCCGTGATCATCGCCAACATCTGGCTTGGCACCTCGTTCAACATGATCCTGCTTTCCGTCGGGCTCGCCGGCATCCCCGCCGATCTCTACGAAGCGGCCGAACTCGACGGCGCCAATGTCTGGCAGCGCTTTTGGACGATCACGCTGCCGATGATGCGCTCGACGATCGGCGCCATCATCGCGCTCGGCCTGATCTTCACCCTGCAGCAATTCGATCTCTTCGCCGCGATCACCTCGGGCGGACCGAACAATTCGTCTAATGTCACACAATATTGGGCGTGGGATCTTTCCTTCCGCCAATACGACTTCGCCAAGGGCGCAACCATCTCCGTCATCATGATCGTCTTCGTCATGTTCGCATCCGTCGTCTATGTCCGCTCCACACGCCATGAGGTGCGCGGATGAGATCGATGAACCGCGACCGCCTGATGCTGGCAATATCGATCGTCATGGCAGCGATCTATCTCTTCCCGCTCTACTGGATGTACATCACCGCGCTGAAGAGCGGCTCGGAGATGTTCGCGACACCGCCGAGCTTCTGGCCTTCAGCGCCGCAATGGGGCACTTACGCCTATGTCTGGGAAAGCCGTGACATGGGCCGCTATCTGTGGAACTCGCTGCTCATTGCGCTCGGCGCCATGGCGCTCATCACCGTGCTCGGCGTCGGCTGCGCCTATGTGCTCGCGAGATACCGCAACGTCTGGGTGGATATCGGCCTGTTCCTGATCCTGATGCTACAGGTTCTGCCGGCCTCGCTGATGATCACGCCGATCTTCGTAGGCTTCTCGCAGATCGGCCTGCTTTCCTATCCGCGCCTCGCCGTGATCATCGCGATTGCCGCCAAGAGCATGCCCTTCTTCGTCGTCCTCGTGCGGGCCACCTTCATGAGCGTTCCGCAGGAGCTGGAGGAGGCGGCCCTCGTCGACGGCAATTCACGTGTCGGCGCCTTCTTCAACATCGTGCTGCCGCTTGCCCGCAACGGCATCCTCGTCAGCGCCATCCTGATCTTCATGCAGGCCTTCGGCGAATTCGTCTATTCGAAGTCGATGATCCAGGCGGCCGAGCTTCAGCCGGCAAGCGTCGGCCTCAACTCCTTCATGGGGCCGAACACCAACGAGTGGAACAACATCATGGCCTACGCCACGATGTATGTGACGCCGATCCTTGCCATCTTCGTTCTCTTGCAGCGCCGCATCGTGTCCGGCCTCACCTCTGGAGCCCTGAAATGACCACGCAGATCGAACTCAGCGGCGTCAACAAATATTACGGCGCCTTTCATGCCCTGAAGAATATCGACCTTTCGATCGCCAAGGGCACTTTCGTCGCACTCGTCGGCCCGTCCGGCTGCGGCAAGTCCACGCTGCTGCGCTCGCTCGCCGGCCTCGAAAGCATCTCGACCGGCGACCTCAGGATCGCCGGCGAGCTGATGAACGGCGTGCCGCCGCGCAAGCGCGACGTCGCCATGGTCTTCCAGTCCTACGCGCTCTATCCGCATATGACGGTCGAGGAAAACCTAACCTACAGCCTGCGCATCCGCGGCGTCGCCAAGGCGGAAGCCAAGAAGGCGGCCGAGGACGTGGCGGCGACGACAGGTCTTTCGCATCTTCTGAAGCGTTATCCCCGCGAGCTTTCCGGCGGCCAGCGCCAGCGTGTCGCCATGAGCCGCGCCATCATCCGCCACCCGAAGGCCTTCCTGTTCGACGAGCCTCTGTCCAACCTCGACGCAGCGTTGCGCGTCCACATGCGCAAGGAAATCCGGGCGCTGCACGACCGGCTGAACGCGACCTTCGTCTACGTCACGCACGACCAGGTCGAAGCGATGACAATGGCCGATCATGTGGTTGTCATGCGTGACGGCATCATCGAACAGCAGGGCGCGCCGCTTGATCTCTACGACCGGCCGGCCAACCGCTTCGTCGCCGGCTTCATCGGATCGCCGGCGATGAATTTCATTCCCGCCATCGCTGCGGAAGACGGAAAGAGCCTGACATTGGATTTCGGCGCGGTGAAGCAGAAGCTTGCGATCGCACGCGCCGTCGAGCCGGGGCGCAAGCTCGTCGCCGGCATTCGGCCGGAGCACATCGAGGTGGTCGCACCCGGGCAGGGCAGCTTCGACGTGCCGATTGCCTTCGTCGAATCGACGGGGTCCTCGACCTTCATCGTCGCGGCGACCCAGCCGGAACTGACGATCGTCGAGACGCGGCGCGACAAGGTCAGGCCAGGAGAGATGATCGGACTTTCGGTCGACCCGACCCAAATCCATCTCTTTGACGCATCGACCGAGCGCCTGATATAACACCCGTCATTCGAGGGCGGGCAGCTTCATAAAACCATCACCGGTCTCTGCGAAGGGAGTGGCTCCGCACGATTCACTTCGTCATATCTGCAGCATCCGGATTTTCCACATGACATCCTCCCCGATATCAGCGCGCCTTTCCCCGAACGCGTCATCCCGCCTCATCGTGCTTGCCGAAACGGTGTTGAAGGCGGGCGAGACGGCCCGGGCTTCTCTCCGGCGGCGGACATCCGGGGAAATGCTCGCCAAGGCGCCGCGCGACTACCAGACCGAGATCGACGTCGCGGTCGAACGTATCATCGTCGATGAAATGCTGAAGGCCTTTCCGGATTATGCCATCCAGGGCGAGGAAGCCGTCGGCAACCGCACGGGCGGGCCGGAAACGCCGATCATCTACATCGACCCGATCGACGGCACGACCAATTACGCCTGGGGCATGCCGCATTTCGGCATGACGATCTCGATTGCCGAAGGCGGCAGGCTGGTGGCCGGCGTCGTTTATGACGCCATGCAGGACGAGCTCTTCAGCGCCGAGCTCGGCGGCGGCGCTTATCTCAATGGCGAGCGCATCCGCTGCGCCGATGTCGCCGACATCGAGAACGTGCTGATCGGCGCCGGGCTGCCGATCCCCGGCCAGGTCAAGGCGGTTTCGGAAGAAACCTATTTCGACGCCATCAAACGCCTGATGGCCAATACGGCAGGCGTGCGCCGCCTGGGCTCTGCGGCGCTGTCGATCGCCTATGTCGCCTGCGGTCGGCTGGATGGCTTCTTCGAGGACGGGCTCTCGATCCATGATTTCGGCGCCTCGGCGCTGATGGTCGAAGAGGCCGGCGGCATCGTCACCCGTTTTTCCGGCGCGGCAGTCGACGGGCGCGGCGATATCCTTGCGGCCAGCAAGGCGCTGCATCCCTGGCTCAAGGAAGGCTTCCTCGTCAACGCGTGAGCCGGCGCAGTTGCCGGCTCCACCATATGGAAATCGACGGCAGGAGACACTATCTCCTGGCAAACAAGGAGACATCCAATGACCGAAGAACGTGCAGTGCTCGCCGGCGGCTGCTTCTGGGGCATGCAGGACCTCATCCGCCGATATAATGGCGTGATTTCGACCCGCGTCGGCTATACCGGCGGCGATGTGCCGAACGCCACCTACCGTAACCACGGAACTCATGCCGAGGCGATCGAGATCATCTTCGATCCCTCAAGGATCAGCTACCGGGAAGTCCTCGAATTCTTCTTCCAGATCCACGACCCGAGCACGCGCAACCGCCAGGGCAACGACGTCGGCACGAGCTATCGTTCGGCGATCTTCTACACCAGCCCAGAGCAGGAGCGTGTCGCGCGCGATACGATCGCCGATGTCGATGCATCGGGCCTGTGGCCCGGCAAGGTCGTCACGGAAGTCGTGCCCGTGAGCGATTTCTGGGAGGCCGAGCCCGAGCACCAGGATTATCTGGAGCGGATTCCGAACGGCTACACCTGCCACTTCGTCCGGCCCGGCTGGAAACTGCCGGCCCGCCAGAAGATCGCCTGACCCAATTCGTGCATGCATGCATGCCGGAGACAATGCCGGCATGCATGGCGCGCACGCCGCTCAGCAGGCGGGTCAGAACCCCGTGCGATCGGCGATGACACGCACCATTTCGTCGATGTCCCGATCGTGAATTTCGTGCCCGCCGCCAACAATCCGGTGCAACTGGGCGGTCGGCGTGACACGGGTGAAGGCTTCTCCGTGCTCGATCGGGAATAGCGGGTCTGATGTGCCGTGGATTACGAGAACCGGCACGTCGATGCGCGACGCATGCAGCGTGGCGGCGCTATCCTCGCTCAACAGCATGAAATGGTTGGTCGCACTGACAAAGGACGCGGCCCGGCCCATGTCGCGTGCGATGAGGGCATCCGCCGCCTCGGCATCGTGCGGATGCCTGGTGCCGGCCAGCATGGCTGAATCGCGGCGCAGGAAATCGGCAATGGCTTCAAGATCCGACCAGTCGAGACTTTCGGCAGCGGCGGAATGTTCCATGTAAGCTTTGGTCGAAGAAGGCAGGCCGTCGACTCCAAGCGGCGACGAACTGATCGCGGTGAGTGTTCGCACCCGCCGAGGATGGCGCAATGCGGCCTCTTGCGCTAGGAAACCGCCCATCGACATGCCCACCAGATGCGCGGCTTCAATTCCATAACCGTCGAGAACGGCGATGGCATCGTTGGCCAGATCGCTAAACGAATAGTCCGGCTCGCCCGGCGGGTAACACGTGGAAAGGCCGGTGTCGCGCTGGTCGTAGCGGATGACGTAGCGCCCTTGGGCGGCGAGTTCCTCACAGAACCTTTCCGGCCACCACAGCATCGAAGACATCACTCCCATGATCAACAACACGGGCGGGTGGGCCGGATCGCCGAAGGCCTGGGTGTGCAGTTGCGTATATTCGAATGCGACGATCTTTTCTGCGACGAGAGTTGACCCGGTCATTTCCATGCCTCATCTTTCCGATTGCAGTTTGCAACTAGTATTCATCTTGCATAACTGATCCTAATATGCAATCTGTTTTGAGGGATTTGGCATGCGAAACCCCTCCACGCATCAGACTGAGAATTGATCCTCGAACAAAGCAGAGCGAGTGTCATGGCGTTAGATCGTGCCGACTTTTACGACGCGGAATTGGCGAGACACAATCGGCATCTCCGAATTGCTGCCGGCGTTGGCCCGAATGACCGAGTGCTCGATATCGGCTGCGGCGCGGGACAGACGACGCGCGAGGCCGCCCGTGCCGCGACGCAAGGAGAAGCGGTCGGGGTGGATACATCAGCTGAGATGCTCGAAGTCGCAAGGCGACGGAGTGCTGCGGAAGGTTTGCGAAACGTGGTGTTCGAGCAGGCAGACGCGCAATTCAATCCCTTTCCAGCTGCCAGTTTCGATCTCTGCATCAGCCGGTTCGGCGTGATGTTTTTTGCCGATCCGGCAGCCGCCTTTGCCAATATCGGCAGGGCGATGCGTCCGGGCGCGCGCCTTGTGTGGATGGTATGGCAAAGCCGGGAGCATAACGAGTGGTCCGGCGCCATCCGGCAGGCCCTGGCGCCCGGAACTGCGGTTTCGGCAGGTGGTCCCAATCCGTTTTCGCTTGGCGATCCTTCCACTGCGAAGGACCTTTTGAGCACCGCAGGTTTTACGTCGATCGACTTTGCCGACGTGCGAGAGCCGGTCTTCTATGGACCAGACGTCGATGCGGCGTCCGAGGCGCTCGCCGGCCTTTATCTTGTGAAGGACGCGCTCGCGCGCACCGATGAACCGCCTGGCAAACCGCTACAGCGTCTGCGCGATTTGCTGGCGACGTATATGACGCCGGAGGGCGTGTTGTTCGACTCCAGCGCCTGGATCATCACTGCTCGCCGCGCAGGCGTCGACGCGTCTCAATAGCGAGGTGCATAATCCAGGCCGCCGTCGATCCGGGCCGGACGCCCGTCCAGGAAAAGCTCGCCGATGCGCGGCGCCGAGCGGGCGACGACCTTGCCGCGGCGGATCACCACCAGCCGGTTCGGCTTCAGCCGCAGCGCTTCCAGCGGATCGCTCGCCTGAAGGATGACCAGGTCGGCGTTGCATCCTTTCGCCAGGCCATAGCCTGTAAGCCCCATAGTCTTCGCCGAATTGACGGTCAGGGCGTCGAAGATCTTCTTCTTGTCCTCGATGCCGGCCATCTGCGCGACATGGATCGCCATATGGCCGACCTCCAGCATGTCGCCCGATCCCATCGAATACCACGGATCCATGACGCAATCGTGCCCGAAGGAAACGTTCAGCCCGGCATCCATCAATTCCCTCACGCGGGTCATGCCGCGGCGTTTCGGATAGGTATCGTGCCGGCCCTGCAGCATGATGTTGATCAGCGGATTGGGGATGACGTTGATCTCGGCCTCCGCCATCAGCGGAATGAGCTTGGAGACATAGTAGTTGTCCATCGAGTGCATCGAGGTCAGATGCGAGCCGGCGACGCGTCCCTGCAGGCCGAAGCGGATGGTCTCAGCCGCCAGCGTCTCGATATGGCGCGAGAGCGGATCGTCGGTTTCGTCGCAATGCATGTCGACCGGCAGGCCGCGATCGGCGGCGATGCGGCAGAGCGCCTCGACCGAGGCCGTCCCTTCGCCCATCGTCCGTTCGAAGTGCGGAATGCCGCCGACGATATCGACGCCCATGTCGAGCGCCCGGTTAAGCGCATCGATCGCGCCCGGCGAGCGATAATAGCCGTCCTGGGGGAAGGCGACCAGTTGCAGGTCGATATAGGGCGCCACCTTTTCGCGGACCTCGATCATCGCTTCGACCGTCACCAGCCTGGGATCACTGGTATCGACATGGCTGCGGATGAAGAGCAGGCCTTGCGTCACTGCCAGATCGCAATAGCGCAGCGCACGGTCGACCAGCTCTTCCTTCGTCACGATGGGGCGCAGCTCCCCCCAGAGCGCGATGCCTTCGAGCAGTGTGCCGGAGACGTTCATGCGCGGCAGGCCGAGCGACAGGGTGGCGTCCATATGGAAATGCGGATCGACGAAAGGCGGACTGGCCAGTCTGCCGGTCGCGTCGATTTCTTCGCCCGCCTGCGCCTGGAGATTGGGCTCGACGGCGATGATCCTATCGCCCTCGATGCCTATATCGATGCCGGTGCAGCCATCGGGGAGATTTGCGTTTCTGACGATCAGATCGAACATCGGAGCCTCGTTGGATGTGGATGGTCTCAGCGCTCGCCGCGGCGGTAGGGCTGCATCAGCGCCTGCGGAACGCGGGCGCGGCGGGCCATGACGGCAAGCGCGGCAATGGAGAGAATATAGGGCGTCATCAGGAAGAGCTGATAGGGCACAAGCCCGCTCAGCACGGTTTGCAGCCGAAGCTGGAAAGCATCGAAGAAGGCGAAGAGCAGGGCGCCGAAAAGCGCGCGGCCCGGCCGCCAGGAGGCGAAGACGACGAGCGCGATGCAGATCCAGCCACGCCCCTGCACCATGGTCGGGAAGAAGCTGTTGAATGCCGACAAGGTCAGGAAGGCGCCGCCCATTCCCATCAGCGCGCTACCGGCGATGACCGCGCCGTAACGCACCTTCATCGGATTGACGCCCTGGGCTTCCGCCGCATGCGGGTTCTCGCCGGTCATGCGGATCGCAAGCCCCACGGGTGTGCGGAAGATGATATAGGCCATCAAGAGCGCGATCAGGATCGCGAGATAGGTCGGCGCGGTCTGCGTGAAGAAGGCCGGGCCGATGAAAGGCAGCGTCGGGAGGCCGGGAATGGCGATCGGCTGGAACGGCACGATGGTGGGCGGCGTATTGGCAAGCGGCACGATCAGCCGGAACACATAATAGCTGAAGCTCGACGCAAAGAGCGTGACGCCGAGACCGGCGACATGCTGCGAGAGGCCGAGCGTCACCGTCAGCCCCGCATGCAGCAGGCCGAAGACGCCGCCGGCCACCGCGGCAATCAGCAGGCCGGTCCAGAGATCGGCGCCGTGATAGACGGATAGCCAGCCGATCATCGCGCCGAAGGTCATGATGCCTTCGATGCCGAGATTGAGCACGCCCGCCCGTTCGCACAGAAGAGCGCCGAGCGTGCCGAAAATCAGCGGCGTGGCGATCCGCAGGATTGCCGCCCAGAGCCCGGCGGAGGCGATGATATCGAACAGCTGCATCATCGCCGAATCCTGTACTGAGTGAAGAACAACGCGATCAGCATCGTCAGCAGCGACAGCGCCACCGTGACGTCGGCGATATAGGTCGGGATGCCGAGGCCGCGGCTCATGCCGTCCGCGCCCACGAACATGGTGGCGGTGAAAATAGCGGCGAAGACGACACCCAGCGGATTGAGGTTGGCGAGCATGGCGACGACGATGCCCGCATAGCCGAAACCGGGCGACAGATCGGTCGTCACGTAACCCTTGACGCCCATCACCTCGATCGCGCCTGCGAGCCCCGCAAGCCCACCCGAGAGGCAGGCGACCTTCACCAGCGTTCTGCCGAGCGGCACGCCTGCGAAAACAGCGCCGGCAGGATTGAGGCCCGCGGCGCGGGACTGCATGCCGAATACGGTGCGGGACTGGACAAAATGGACGACGACGGCAAGAGCGATCGCGATCGCAAAGCCGATATGCAGGCGCGAGCGGGCGATCAGCTTCGGCAGCATGGCGTGATCGCTGACGGACTGCGACTGCGGCCAACCGAAGGCGAGCGGATCTTTGAGAACGCCATCGATGAGCATTGACACGAAAAGCACGGCGATGAAGTTCAGGAGCAGGCTGGTGACGACCTCGTCGACGGAAAAGCGCAGCCTGAGCCACAGCGGAACCAGGATCAGCACCATGCCGGCAATGGCGCCGATCAGCAGCAGGAGCGGAATGAGGATGGGCGCGGGAAGATTGCCCAGCAGTTTCGAGCTTGCCGCCGCAACGGCGATGGCGCCGAGATAGAACTGACCCTCGGCGCCGATATTCCAGAGCCGCGCCCGGAAGGCGACGGCGGCAGCAAGCCCCGTCAGCATCAGCGGCGTCGCCCGCGTCAGCGTTTCGGTCGCCGAGAGCCGCGAGCCGAAGGCGCCGGTCAGGATGCGCCAATAGGCATCGAGAACGGGCGCGCCGGCAATCGCGATCAGGATGCCGGCCAACGCCAGCGCCGCAATGACCGCGACGACGGGCGTGAATATCAGTAGGGAAAGCGGGCGGTGCTCCCGGCGCTCAAATCGCATCGTGGGCCTCTGGGGTTTCCTGCCATTCGCCGGCCATCATCAGGCCCAGCCTGCGGGCGTCGGCGCCATCGGCCTCGACCGGCGGCGACAGACGGCCGCCGACGATCGCCTGTATGCGGTCTGCAAGCGCGATCACCTCGTCGAGATCCTCCGAGATCAGCAGCACGGCGGTCCCCTGCCGACGCGCTTCGAGCAGGCGAGCGTGCACGGCGGCAACTGCACCTTCATCGAGGCCGCGAGCGGGCTGCGCGGCAATCAGGATGCGCGGCCGCCGATAGAGGCTGCGGCCAAGAATGAGCTTCTGCATATTGCCGCCGGAAAGCAGCCGGGTGCGGATGGCAGGGCCGCCGCCGCGAACGTCGAACCCGTCGATGATCTCCCTGGCGAAGCTCATGCCGGCCTTGCGGTCGACGAAACCACGGCGCGAGAAGGCCGGCGAGGCGATACGCTCCAGGACGGCGTTTTCCCAGATCGCCATTTCTCCGATCACGCCTTCATGGTTGCGATCTTCCGGAATACGGCCGATGCCGGCTTCGACGACATCGGCGACGCCGAGATGACCGACCGCTTCCCCGAACAGCTTGAGGTCGCCGCCACTGCGCGCCAGCGTGCCGGACAGAAGATGCGCCAACGCCGCCTGGCCATTGCCTGAAACGCCGATGATGCCGAGGATCTCGCCCTGGTGCAGCCGAAAGCTGATCGATTTCAGCCGGTCGACGCCGCCGGTGCGCGCCGTCACGCCGTCCGCTTCGAGGGCGATGGCCCCGGGCGCCGACGGCTCGCGCACGGGCCGCGTCACGCGGCGCCCGACCATCAGTTCGGCGAGTTCCGCCTTGCTGGTGTCCGATGCCCTGCGTTCGGCGACCATCTTGCCGCCGCGCAGGACCACGATGCGGTCGGCCGCGGCCATCACCTCGTCGAGCTTGTGCGAGATGAAAATCAGTGACAGGCCCTGGCGGGCCATTTCCTTCAGTGTCGTGAACAGCCGCTCGGCCTCGATATTGGTCAGCACCGCCGTCGGCTCGTCGAGGATCAGGATGCGGGCGTCGTTGTAGAGCGCCTTGAGGATTTCCACCCGCTGCTGCTCGCCGACCGACAGGTCGCCAAGCCGGGCGTCGGGATCGACCGTGAGGCCGAAGCGCTCTGAAATGGCCAGGAGCTTCTTACGCGCCGCTGACGTTGCCGAACGCCAGGACCACAGTTTTTCGGTGCCGGTCATGACATTTTCGAGAACGGTCAAATTGGGAGCGAGCGAGAAATGCTGGTGCACCATGCCGACCCCGGCGCGGATCGCCGCCCGCGGTTTGCCCTGCGGCGCCTCCACGCCCTCGATCAGAATTCGGCCGGCATCCGGCATGTAGTGGCCGAAAAGGATGCTCATCAGCGTGGTCTTGCCTGCACCGTTCTCGCCGAGCAGGGCCACGATCTCGCCCCTGGCGAGCGTCATGGAAATATCGTCATTGGCAAGATTGTCGCCGAAGCGTTTGCTGACACCGATAATTTCCAGAACAGGCCCGGTCATGACGGCAATCCCACCACCGGAAAGCGGTGCTGCCATCGCCCCTCGGCCTCCAGGCGTGCGGCAAGCGACAGCAGGCGCGGCTCGTGGCTCATCGGCGCCATGAGCTGCACCGGCAGCGGCATGGCCTGTTGATCCTGTCCGAAAGGGAGAGTCAAAGCAGGAAAACCCGAAATATTGGCGAGGCAGGCAAGCGGCGCGAATGCCGCCATGCGTTCGAGATGCAGATCCGTATCGACATGATCGGACGGAAAGGAGCCGATCGCAAGCGGCGCGGAAGCAAGCATCGGCATCAGGATGCAATCGACCCTGTCGAACAGCGCCCAGAGACGATGGCTCACCAGGACGGCATCGTTCAACGTGTTCCAGAGCATGGTCGTCGACAGCGCCCGCCCGCGCGCCGCGAAAGCCTGCGTGAGAGGCTCGGCCCGACTCTCCTCAAGAGCCGCCGCCTCGATGAGTGCGGAAAGGTTGACGGAAACGATGTCTGCAAAGGCGCGGCTGCTGGCGGCGACACTCCATTCGAAGTCGGCCCAGGCCAGTGGAACGACGATATGTCCATCGCTTTCAAGCATGCGCGCCGCGTCTTCGACTGCGGCAAGCCGGCTACCCTCAGTCGGGTAAGCCGGCCCGGTATCGGTCAGCAGGCCGATCCTCAAACGGCCGTTGTCGATATCGACAGGGGAGGGGTCCGGAACAGGTCCGCGCGAATTGCCGCTCAGCCGGTCGAAAATCAGCGCCGTATCCCGCACCGAGCGGCAGACCGCCAGTTCGCTCGCGATGCCGGCGAGATGGTTGCCGAAGGATGGTCCGCCTGGCATGGCGCCACGTGTCGGCTTCAGTCCGACAAGGCCGCAGCAGGCGGCGGGCACGCGGATCGAGCCGCCGGCGTCGGTGGCATGGGCAATCGCGACGATCCCGGCCGCAACCGCTGCCGCCGCGCCGCCGGAGGAGCCGCCGGCGGTTCTCTCCGGATCGAGCGGATTGCGGCAGACCGGCCCGATCGCCGGTTCGCTGGCAAGCGAAAGACCGAATTCCGGGCTCGTCGTCAGGCCGAACAGGCAGAAGCCGGCGTCGCGGAACCGGGAGGCAAGATCGGAATCGGCTTCGCCGCCCTTTCTTTCGAAGAGGCGGGAACCCGCCGTCACCGGCAGCCCGGCAAAGGGACCGCCAAGATCCTTCGCCAGCGCCGGCACGCCGGCAAAGGCCCGGGCGACAAATTGATCGGGCGCATTTAGCCGCTCCCCGTCGCAAGCCTTCGCCGAGGCGAGACCCATGGCGGCATCGATATAGGCGATCGCGCCGAGCGGCTCGTGCCGCGCGGCTGCCTCAAGAGAGATCTGCATCGCTTCCGCAGCGCTCAGGCTGCCATGCCTGATCGCTGCCGCCAGCTCGGTCGCGTCGCCCTGCATGAGCCGAACTACTTCGGCTCGTCCATCATCTTCGGAACTTCGAACGTGCCGGCTTTGATCTCCGCACGCTTGGCCTCCATCGCCGCTTCCGCCTCGGCGGGCGCGACACCCTTGACGAAGACGATGTCGCTGCCGCCTTCCTTCATCAGGCCGTAGGACGTGTAATTCCGTCCGACCGGTTTTCCGGCGGCGACATCGGCGATCGCGGCATTCAGGATCGGGCGGAAGTACCACATGGCGTTGGCGAACACCGTATCCGGATAACGCGGCGTGTAATCGATCAGCGAGCCGATCGACTTGATGCCGCGCTCCTTGGCGGCGTCGGCCGTGCCGATACGCTCGCCGAACAGGATGTCGGCGCCGGCGTCGATCTGGGCAAGACCGGCTTCGCGGGCCTTCGGCGGATCGAAGAAGGTGCCGATGAACGAGACGAGGTGTTTTGCATCCGGGTTGACCGCCTTGACCCCCGCGGCGAAGGCGTTGATCAGCATGTTGACCTCGGGGATCGGAATGGCGCCGACCGAACCGACGACATTCGACTTGGTCATCTTGCCCGCCAGCATGCCGGCCAGATAGGCGCCGTCATAGTTCCAGGTGCCGAAGACACCGAAATTGTCGCCCGCCTGCTCGCCGCTCGAACCCAGGACGAAAGCCGTATCGGGATAGTCGGCCGCGACCTGCCGGGCCTCCTTCTCCACGGCATAGGCCTCGCCGATGATCAGCTTGTTGCCCTGTTCGGCATATTCGCGCATGGCACGGGGATAATCGGTGCCGGAGACGCCTTCGGAGAAGACATATTCGATGACGCCGTCCTTGGCCGCGTCCTGAAGGGCCTTGTGGAGACAGGAATTCCAGGCATTTTCAACCGGCGAGGCATGAATACCGGCGACTTTCAACGGGGCAGCGGCCCTTGCGAGCGGGGCGAAGCCGCTGACGCCAAGCGCAATGCCCGATGCGATGACTGCCCGGCGTGAAATCAGGATGTCTTTGGTCATTGATTGCTCCCCTTATTTTTACCATCTGGTTCAAAAATCATAGTAGCGCCCAAAAAAGTGTCAAGCAGCGAACAGGCTTAAAAATCAGGCTGATCGACCGCCACGACATGGCTGAAAGCATGAGATATGGCAGGCCTGCACACCCGGCGTCGCCGTGCTTCTCGGGCCGGATCTACAGGGCTTGGCGCGGCGACTCCGGCAGGATATGCATAGAACCATCGGGTTGGGGAAATTGAAATGGGTGAAGAAGAAGACGCCTCGCGGCGGCCGATCGCGAGCCGGTCGTCGTCCTGGGCGATCGGGCTCAGTGCTTGGCTGGCGCGCACCGGTATCACGCGCAGGATGAGCCTCAGCCGTTCCCTGGAGAGATTATGACCGCGCTCATCCGTCGCCTTCTCGTGCTGTTCGTCCGGATCATGGTCGGCGCCCGAAGCGAGTGGCGGGGCTGTGCGCCCGACCCTCGCCGCCGCATCTATTTCGCCAATCACAACAGCCATGTCGATACCGTCGCCGTCATGGCCGCCCTGCCGTGGCCGATCCGGCGACTGACTCACCCGGTCGCGGCGCGCGATTATTGGGGAA
Source organism: Rhizobium sp. BR 249 (assembly GCF_047445895.1). Lineage (NCBI taxonomy): Bacteria > Pseudomonadati > Pseudomonadota > Alphaproteobacteria > Hyphomicrobiales > Rhizobiaceae > Rhizobium > Rhizobium sp. BR 249. The sequence goes on from NZ_JARWKX010000011.1 coordinate 21,266, forward strand.
CAAGCGCCTTGCGCCGTTTCATCGCCGAGAAAGGCCTGCGCGCCGTCCTGATAGACCGCAAGCCTCTGCCCGAAAGCAACCCGCTGGAGCCGGTCGAGCGCCTGCTCGAAGAGGGGCGCTCGGTCCTGATCTTCCCGGAAGGCACGAGAAGCGCCAACGATGAGATCGCCCCTTTCCGCAGCGGCATCTATCGCCTCGCCTGCCGTTTCCCCGATGTCGATCTCGTGCCGATCCATCTCGACAATCTTCAGCGTATCCTGCCGAAGGGAAGCTGGCTCATCGTGCCGATCACCTGCACGGCGCGCTTCGGCAAGCCGCTGCGCGTCGAACCGGGCGAAGGAAAGGACGCGTTCCTGGCCCGCGCCCGTGCCGCGATCATCGAGCTAGCAGACGGAAAGCACATCGCATGACCAGCCATTTTTCCGTCGTGCTTGCCGCGATTCTCGGCCTGCTGGCCGTCGCCTCGGCCATCGGCTTCATCCTTCAACGGCGCGCGAGCGAGCCCGGCTCCGTCGCCACCGTCCACAATCTCAATGCCCGTATCCGCTCCTGGTGGATCATGGTCGCGATATTCGGCGGCGCGATCCTGCTCGGCGATACCGCGGTGGTCGTCCTGTTCGCATTCCTGTCCTTCATGGCGCTTCGCGAATTCTGGACGCTGACGCCATCGCGTCGCGGCGACCATCTGGCGCTGTTCCTATCCTTCTTCGTCGTCCTGCCGGTGCAGTATGTGCTGCTCGGGACACTGTGGTATGGCCTCTTCGCGATATTCATCCCGGTCTATGCCTTCCTGATCCTGCCGGCGGTGGCGACCCTGACGGGCGACGTCAACGAATTCCTGGCGCGCACCGCCCGGGTGCAATGGGGATTGATGCTGACGGTCTATTCGATCAGCCATGCTCCCGCGCTGCTCATGCTGCAGACCGGCACGCCGTCGGCCCTTCTTCTCGTCTATCTCGTCATCGTGGTGCAGCTCAGCGACGTCTTCCAATATGTCTGGGGCAAGCTTCTCGGAAAGCATCGCTTCTCACCGAACATCAGCCCGTCGAAGACGCTCGAAGGCCTGATCGGCGGCGGCGCCTCGGCCATCCTGGTGGGAACGCTGCTCTATCGCCTCACGCCGTTCTCGCCTCTGCAGGCGGCGGCCGTCAGCACGGTCATCGTCGTCGCGGGCTTCTTCGGCGGCTTCGTGCTCTCGGCCATCAAGCGCGATCTCAACGCCAAGGACTGGGGCTATGTCATCGAGGGTCACGGCGGCGTGCTCGACCGCCTGGATTCCATCACCTTCGCCGCGCCGCTGTTCTTCCACATCGTCCGCTACTGGTACACCGTCTGAGGTTTCATCCGCGAAAGACTATCTCGCAGCCTCCATGGACGAGGCATGGGCCTTCGCCATGGCCTCCTGAAGGTCGTCGATAGGCGTCGCATTCACAATCTTCCTGCCTTCGAGCTCCTTCGGCATTTTCCAGCCGGGATCGATGCCTTCCATGTTCGGCAGTTCGTGGGCGATACCCTTGTGACAGTCGATGCAGGTCGCCTGGCCGGAAAGCAGATATCGGGTATGGATCTCGGCGGCGCGTTGCGTCTGCTTCTGCAGATCCATGGCCACCGACGAATGGCAGTTGCGGCATTCCAGGCTGTCATTGGCCTTCATACGCGCCCATTCATGCTGGGCAAGCTCCAGCCGCTTTTCCAGAAACTTCGGGCGAGTGTTGATCGTGCCGAATATCTTGCCCCAGACCTCCTTGGAAGCCTGCATCTTGCGGGCGATCTTGTCGGTCCACTGATGCGGCACGTGGCAGTCCGGACAAGTCGCCCGCACGCCCGATCGGTTGGAGAAATGGATGGTGCGCGAAAGCTCCTGATAGACGTTGTCGTGCATTTCATGACAGGAGGTGCAGAATTTTTCGGTATTGGTCAGTTCGAGCGCGGTATTGAACGCCCCCCAAAAGAGGACGCCACCGACGAAGCCGCCGAGCGTCAGGACACCGAGCCCGATCGTCGCCGCCGGCGTCGTCAGGATCGACCACGCCCATAGAACCGCTTTCCTGATAAATGCGATCATGACGGTCACTCGCTCCCGGCCGGTTTGAAACCGAGCTCGCTCATATCCTTGAACGCATTGGGGACGAGCGGCGGGGTGTCCGCCTGCGGCACATGGCACGCCGTACAGAAGTAGCGGCGAGGGGAGACGTCGGCGAGCATCTGGCCGTCGCGCGTCATATAGTGGGTGACGCTGATCATCGGCGCGCCGCTATCCTGCGTGAATTCGCGCTTGTGGCAGGAGAGGCAGCGGTTGGCATTGACCGACAGTTCGTAACCTTCGATCGAATGCGGAATGATCGGCGGCTGGTCCGGATAGGCGCGCATCCTGCGCTTGTCGTCGACGATCCACTTCGGCAGCGGCCTGGCATCCCCTGTTTCCATCGAAGGCGTCGGGCCTTCCAGCTGGGGGACGGTTTGCTGCACCACCTGGCCGAAGGCGGCCGTCGCCAGGAAAACGACGATGCCGGCTGCGATTGCCTGCCATTCCGGTCGCCTTAAACGGCGGGAAGAATCTTGACCGCGCATTTTTTGAAATCCGTCTGCTTGGAGATGGGATCGGTGGCGTCGAGCGTGACCTTGTTGATCAACTGGCTGGCGTCGAACCAGGGGACGAAGATCACGCCTGACGGCATTCGATTCCGGCCCCTGATATCGATGCGCGAGCGGATCTCGCCGCGGCGGGAAACAATCCGCACCTCCGCTCCCTGGTTGATGCCGCGCTTGCGGGCATCCTCGGCATTCATGAAACATCGCGCGCCGGGAAACGCCCGGTAAAGCTCCGGAACCCGCATCGTCATCGATCCCGAATGCCAGTGTTCGAGCACACGGCCCGTAACCAGCCAGAAGTCGAATTCATCGTCGGGAGATTCGGCCGGCGGCTCGTAAGGCACGGCCAGGATGACGGCTCTGCCGTCCTTCTGGCCATAAAATTTCACGCCCTCGCCGGGTTTCACATAGGGGTCATAGCCTTCCCGGTATCGCCAGCGCGTCTCCTGGCCGTTGACCACCGGCCAGCGGAGCCCGCGTACTTCATGATAAGTATCATAGGGCGCGAGGTCGTGTCCGTGGCCGCGCCCGAAGGAGGCGTACTCCTCGAACAGGCCCTTCTGGATATAGAATCCGAATGCCTTGGCCTCGGCATTGTCGTATTCGGCACTGATCTCACTGAGCGGAAATTTATCCACCTCGCCATTGCGGAACAGCACGTCGAAGAGCGTTTTTCCCTTATACTCCGGATTGGCATCGAGGATGTCCGTCGACCAGACCTCATCGGTGGTAAACCGCTTGGAGAATTCGACGATCTGCCAGAGGTCTGATCGCGCTTCCCCCTTGGCCTGGACGAGCTGATGCCAGACATGGGTGCGCCGTTCGGCGTTTCCATAGGCGCCTTCCTTCTCGACCCACATCGCCGCGGGAAGGATCAGGTCGGCGCTCATCGCCGTTATGGTCGGATAGGCATCCGAAACCACGACGAAATTCTCGGGGTTGCGATAACCCTGCCAGGTCTCGTTGCTGGTGTTCGGTCCGGCCTGGACGTTATTGTTGACCTGCACCCAGTAGAAATTCAGCTTGCCGTCCTTCAGCATGCGGTCCTGCTGGACGGCGTGATAGCCAGGCTTCTCCGGAATGATCCCCTGCGGGACACGCCAGATTTCTTCGGCATGCTTGCGGTGCTCGGGATTCGTCACCGTCATGTCGGCAGGAAGACGATGGGCGAAGGTTCCTACTTCACGGGCCGTCCCGCAGGCTGACGGCTGGCCGGTCAGCGAGAACGGGCTGTTGCCCGGCTCGGAGATCTTGCCCGTCAGCAGATGCAGATTGTAGACCATCTGGTTCGCCCAGACGCCGCGCACATGCTGGTTGAAGCCCATCGTCCAAAGCGACATCACCTTGCGGCCGGGATCGGCATAGAGTTCGGCCAGCTGCTCCAGGAATTCCGGATCGACCCCGGTGAGTTCGGACGTCTTCCTCAGCGTGTATTCGCTGACGAACTCCTTGAAGGCGTCGAAATCCATCGGCTCGGTCTTGCCGGGGTCCGTGGCGTTGGCCGCGGCGACTTCAACCGGATTGTCCGGGCGCAGGCCGTAGCCGATATCGGTGACGCCCCGTGCGAATTTCGTGTGATCGCGGACGAAGGCCTCGTTCACACGCCCAGTCTGAATGATGTGATTGGCGATGAAGTTCAGGATCGCCAGATCGGTTCCCGGCTTGAAGACGATGGGAATATCGGCAAGATCCATGCTCCTGTGCGTAAAGGTCGAAAGAACCGCGACGCGCACATGCGGCTGCCCGAGCCGGCGGTCGGCGACGCGCGTCCAGAGGATCGGATGCATCTCCGCCATATTAGAGCCCCAGAGCACGAAGGCGTCCGCGTTCTCGAAGTCGTCGTAGCAGCCCATCGGCTCGTCCATGCCGAAGGTGCGCATGAACCCGTAGGCGGCAGACGCCATGCAGTGCCTGGCGTTGGGATCGAGGTTGTTGGAACGAAAGCCGGCCCGCATCAGCTTTGCGGCGGCATATCCTTCGAAGATCGTCCACTGGCCCGAGCCGAACATGCCGACAGCCGTCGGCCCCTTGTCCTTGAGCACTTTCTTGCATTGCTCGGCCATTACGTCGAAGGCCTCGTCCCAGCTCACCGGTTCGAACTCGCCGTCCTTGGCGTAGCGGCCGTCGCGCTTGCGCAGCAGGGGGGTCTGAAGCCTGTCCTCGCCATACATGATCTTGGAGAGGAAATAGCCTTTGATGCAGTTCAGGCCGCGGTTGACCTCCGCCTGCATGTCTCCATGCGTTGCAACGACCTGGCCTTGCTTGACGCCCACCATGACGCCGCAACCGGTGCCGCAGAAGCGGCACGGGGCCTTGGACCATTTGATCTCCAATGCACCGACGCCGCCGGGCACCGGCTGAGCGGCGGCCGGCATCGCTATTCCCGCGGCGGTCGCGGCGATGGCGGCGGCCTGGGCCTTCAGAAGGTCACGCCTGTTCAATTCTCCCGTCATGGCCTTGCATCTCCTCCTCGACATGCTCGAACACCATGTTTGCCGCAATCACCCCATCCAGGAGCGAGATTTGCGACAGACGATCGCCGAGCACGCCCGTGCTCGTTCCCTCGATGACGATGACGATCTTGCCGTTGGCATGACCGTGGACTTCGACATTCCGCATTTCGGCAAGCGCCGTAAGCACAGCCCCGGTGCGGGCGGGCATGGTCGCGACTACGGCGCTCGATATGTGATAGCGCAGAGCCTGCTCAGGCATCGGCCGCCTCCATCCCGTAAGGCTGCAACGTGATGGCGTTGACCGGACAGCTGGCGATGCATCCCCCGCATCCGTTGCAAATCTCCGTGCGAAGCTCCGGAAGAAATGGGCCGCCGATGCGGGGCCGGAAACGGATCGCCTGCTGAGGGCAAACTTCTCCACACGACTGGCAGGTGATGCCGCGCTTCGCCAGGCAGGTATCGCCAATTGCGGCAACATGGGCAAAACGATCGATCCGTTCCGCGATGAAGACCGGCTGCGGGCACGATGCCGCGCATTCACCGCAGAACGTGCATTCGCCTCGCATGAAGTCGAGCGACGGCAGTCCGTCCACGAGACGGATTATCTTGGTGGGACATCGCTCCTCGCATCGTCCGCATCCGGTGCATGCCGCGGCAAGGGCTTCCATCGACGTTCCCGGCGGGCAAATCCTGCCATCGGCCGTTGCCGGCCGGCCTGAAAGGAATTGACGTCGCGACATCGGCGCATGGGACATGACTCAATGCCCTGCCGGCGGCCCCGGAGGGCCGAACACGATCTGAAACATCCAGACGAGGAAGCCATATCCGCCGACGACACCCACGGCGACCAGAGGCCATATTCCGAATGCGAGGACAAGAAAAGCCAACACTTCCGTCCGGCGCTTCGCGCGCGGATTGCTCTGCCCCGATGCTTTTTGAAGCAATTCAGACATGACAGACCCCCAGCGCAGACGATAACATGCTTGCTTAAACAAGCCTAGGTGGCTTATGCTCTTCCCGACTGCAACCGCTCTCATCGAAAGAGGCACGAGCCGCGTATCGCCGTAGAAGGGGCGACGAGACCGAGCCACGGAAACGACCGTCTAAACCCGGTCGACGTCCTTGAGAGTCTCGAACAATCGCTGCTGAACGTCCCGTTCCTGCCTGCCGATCGCCGTCAGCAGCTTACCCATGGTTCCCCTGACGCCATGAAGCTGGTCCACCAGATCCATGACGATATCGACGCCGGCTTCGTTGACGCCCATATTGCCCATGAGATCGAGGATGAGCCGGGCGCGGGCGACGTCGGCGTCGCGAAACTGCCTTTGTCCCCTTGACGTCTCCGGGATCAACCACCCCTGTTCGATCCAGAAATCGAGCTGGACCACATCGATTTTCAAGTAGAGACGGAACTCTTGATCATTCATGATCAGGCCTCCATGTTCTTCCTCGGATCGTATGGATGTGCCGCCGCCCATTCCTTCACCAGGGACGCCAGCCTTTCGTCAGGGCTATCAGGCAGCACGATCTTCAAGGAGACGTAGATGTCGCCGTGTCCGCCGCCGCGTTTTGCGATGCCCTTGCCCTTGAGACGCAGAACCTTCCCGGTGTTGGAATGAGGCGGCAGCGTCAGGCTGACGGGTCCTGACGGTGTGGGTGCGCGCACCTTGCCGCCGAGCACCGCCTCGTTGAGGGAAATCGGCAGTTCCAGGCGGATGTCGTCGCCGTCACGCGTGAAGAAGCGGTGCGGGCGCACATGGATTTCAATGAGCGCATCGCCCGCCGGCCCGCCGCCGATGCCCGGCTCGCCCTTGCCGCGCAGCCGCAAGGTCTGGCCGTCGCGGGTTCCTGGCGGGATCTTAACCTCGAGCGCGGGACCATTGGGAAACTTGACCTCGGTTCCGGTGCCGTTGACGGCCTCGAGAAAGTCGACCTCCATGGAGAAACGCCGGTCCTGGCCTTGGCTGCGCGCCCGGCCGCCGCCGGTGCGGCGCGAAAAGAAGCTCGCGAAGATATCGTCGGCATCGCCGAAATCGGCAAAGCCCGCGCTCTTGTTATACGGATTATCGGGACCGCCCGCCGAAGCATAGTCACGATAATAACTGCGCTGCGCCCGCTCGGCGCCCGTCATATCGATTTCGCCGCGGTCGAAACGCCCGCGTTTCTCTTCGTCGCTCAAGATCTCGTAAGCGGTCGAAATTTCCTTGAACCGCTCCTCGGCGCGTTTGTCGCCGGGGTTCAGGTCGGGGTGAAGTTTCTTGGCAAGCTTGCGGAACGCGCTTTGAATATCCTTTTGCGACGCATCCCGTTTCACGCCCAGAAGCTCATAGGGATCCTGGCTCATGCAAATCTCCGGTCGGGCAGCCAATTCTGCCGTTGATTCACTGGTGATATAGGTTGTCAGGCCGCAGCCGGGGAGGGGAGCGCGAAAGGTTAGAACAGCGCTGCATCTTCCTGTGCCTGACCGGGACGCCGGTCGATGAGAACCGAACATCCGGCGTGACGCACCACCTTGTCGACGATCGACGAGAAGACGTAGTCGGTAATATCGGTCACATGGGATGAAAGCAGGATGAGGTCAGCCGACCTTTCCCTGGCGGCTGACACCAGCAGGGAGGCGGCAACGCCGATGCGAACCTCGACCGTCGCTGGAACTGCGAGCTCCTTGCAGAGCGCGACAAGCTTCCTCTCGGCCTCGATAATCGCTGTCGTCTCGAATTCCTCGGGGATGTCAGCCAGATGGTGGCGCGGGATATTCTCGATGACATGCATGACGACGATGCTGCCGCCTTCGTCCACCAGCGCCGCAGCCCGGCGCAGAAGGCGGGTCGCCGTTTCGCGAGAGCCCATACCGATGGCGCAGATGATCGTTCGATACATTGCAATCAATACCTTCGAATAGGAACAAGCGCGCCGATCATACCGGTGCCGGCCATGCCTGCCTTGATCAATATCAAGCAGAAACCTTTACCACATCGCAACGGCAGTCCGTGGGAAGCCGGCACATTCCTTCGAGGCCGGAACCTCAGGCTGAATCGTCGCAGTTGACGGCGTGGCCACCGGCAATAGTTCTCGTTCGAATGCCATCACGGATCGAGGCTCACATGCCGAATTTTGCGATTATCGGGGCGGGCGCCATGGGCAGTGCCGTCGCCAAACGGCTGGTCGACCATGGCGCGACGGTGCTGACCTATCTCGAAGGCCGGAGCGAGCAAACGATAGCGAGGGCTGCCGCCGCCGGCATGGCGCCGGTCGGCAGCGAGGACCTGGCGAAGGCCGAGCTGATCCTGTCGATCGTGCCGCCGGCGGAAGCCATCAGCGTCGCCGGACTCGTCGCGGAGATATCATCGAGGGTGCGGTCGCCGCCGCCTTTCATCGATCTCAACGCAATCTCACCGAAGACGATGCAGGCGCTCGCGGCACGGTTCGAAGGCTGCGGCGTAGACGTGCTGGACGGCGCCATCATCGGCGGCCCGCCGGTACCAGGCAGGCCCGGCCCGACCATCTATATCAGCGGCGATACCGCAGGGCGAAGCAGGCTGCTTGTTGATTGCGGCCTCACGGTCCGCAGGCTCGACGGGCCGCTCGGCGCCGCCTCCGCGCTGAAAATGTGTTATGCCGGCATCAACAAGGGATTTACCGGCCTCGGCGCCGCCATGCTGCTTGCGGCCTCGCGCTCGGGAGCTGCCGAAAGCCTGAAAGCCGAATTGACCGACAGCCTTCCGGATTTCGAGCGGAAACTGTCGAAATCCATTCCCGACATGTATCCGAAAGCCTATCGCTGGATCGCCGAAATGCAGGAGATCGCCGATTTCCTCGGAGAGGACGATCCGGCGGCAACCATCTTCCGCGGCATGGCGGGTGTTTTCTCCAAGCTGGCAGAGGACGTGGAGGGCAGCCACGCACTCGTCAGGCAATTGGACGACATCCTCGCGCCTCGCGAAACCGGCGCTTGACCCCAACGCTTTTCGCCACCGGCGCCCCGCAATGGAGGCGCCGGCGGCTGACGTGCGGCCGGTCCAACCGACGCCTATATCTTCGCGAAATCCTCGACCTGCGCCCTGATCGCGACCTCGGTCGGCAAGCGCTCCATCGAGCTTGCGCCGTAAAAGCCGTTGCAGCCCTTGCAGCGGGCGAGCACATAGGCCGCATCAGCCGGCATGGCGATCGGGCCGCCATGGCAGAGCACGATGACATCGTCGCGCACCGATCTTGCGGCATCCGACCATGCATTGATCTTCTCCACGCATCCGTCGAGCGTCAGCGCCGTTTCGGCGCCGATCGCGCCCCCGGTGGTCAGGCCGAGATGGCAGACGACGATATCGGCACCGGCCTTGGTCATGGCAATCGCGTCGTCGCTGCTGAAGACATAGGGTGTCGTCAGCATGTCCTTGGCGTGGGCCCGGGCGATGATGTCGATTTCCAGATCGAAGCCCATGCCGGTCTCTTCGAGATTGGCGCGGAAGGTGCCGTCGATCAGCCCGACGGTGGGAAAGTTCTGGATGCCGGCAAAGCCCATGGACTTCAATTCGTCGAGGAAGTGATCGGGCAGCATGAAGGGATCGGTGCCGTTGACGCCGGCGAGCACCGGCGTGTGGCGTACGACCGGCAGCACCTCGCGGCCCATCTCCTTGACGATCTCGTTGGCATTGCCATAGGCGAGCAGGCCGGCCAGCGAGCCGCGCCCGGCCATGCGGTAACGGCCGGAATTATAGATCACGATCAGGTCGATGCCGCCGGCTTCCTCGCTCTTGGCGGAAAGGCCGGTGCCGGCACCGCCGCCGATGATCGGCCGGCCCTCGGCGATCTTGCGGCGAAGCTTCTTCAATATGTCGTTTCTGTCGATACGGGTCAAAACTCTCTCCTCAGGCATGGATCTCGTGGAAGCTCGCGACGAGCGCGGCGGCAAATTCCGGGCTGTTGATATGGGCATCGATCTCGATGAGGCGCCTGTTCGGCGCATCGCGCCAACCGGCGCGGATGGCGGAAAACAGCGCCGCGTCGGCTTCGGGATCGTGGAACGGCTGGCCGGCGGCGTCGATTGCCGAAACGCCCTGAAGCGGCAGCAGGAAACGGACCGGCCCCTGCATCCGGTTGAGCCGTTCGACGATGAACGCGCCGATCCGGCCGTTTTCCTCCGGCGTGGTGCGCATCAGTGTCACCTGCGCATTGTGGACGTGGAGCTTGCGGTCGCGGAAGGCTGCCGGCACCGTTTCCCGCGCTCCGAAATTCACCATGTCGACGGCGCCGACCGAGCCGACATAGGGCAGGCCGGTGCGGATGATGGCGCCGAAGCGATCCTCGGTCGCCGGAAAGACACCGCCGACAAGGAGATCTGGAACCTCCGTGGTCGTCACGTCGATCACCCCCTGCAGCAGGCCGGAATCGGCAAGCTTCTCCATCGACTGACCGCCGACGCCGGTGGCATGAAAGACGTAGATTTCATGCGTCTCGCCGAGCATCTCGCGAACCTGGGTGACGCAGGAGGTGGTGACGCCGAACATGGTCATGCCGATGCCCGGCCGGTCGTCCATCGAGGCGGGAATGGGGTTACGGGCCATGCCGGCCGCCGCATTGGCGGCATTGCCGATCACCTTGCGCGAGATCGCGTTCAGGCCGGCGACGTCGACGACCGAATACATCATGGTGAGGTCGTTCGGTCCGACATAGGGCGCCACATTGCCTGAAGCGACCGTCGAGACCATCAGTTTCGGCAGGCCGACGGGGAGCGCCCGCATCGCCTCCGTCACCAGCGCGGTGTTGCCGGTTCCGCCGAGGCCGAGCACGGCACCGATATCGTCACGCGATTTCAGGAACGCCGTCAGCGCCTTGGCCATGGCAGAGACCGCCGTTCCGCGATCGGTCTGCCCGAGCACGGCCGCGGCACCCCCAGGATGAAATTCGGCGACGTCGCGGGCACGGATATCGGCGCCGGCGCCGTCCCCGAGCGTACCGACATCAACCAGTAAGGCATCGGCTCCAGCCGCAAGAACCACCTCCCTGGCGTAGCTCAGTTCTGCTCCCTTGGTGTCGCACGTGCCGACGATATAGACCTTTCCCATTGGTTTTCCTCCTCTTTTTGAGCCGTTTTCCGCTTATTTTCGATAAAGTTCCTGTTTTTGTATTTTCCATATTGTATATTCTTTCGCATATTGCATACTTAAATCACGAACGCCAGACGGAAATGGAGACCATGAACGCACCGCGCCACCTCACCCTTCGCGAGCGGATCTACGAGGAAATCGTTCGCCTGATCGTCTCCGGCGAACTGCCGAGCGGCGTCTCGATCGATGAAAAGGAATTGACGGAGCGCCTGCAGGTCAGTCGCACGCCGTTTCGCGAGGCGATCGGCACGCTTGCCAAGGAAGGGCTGATCGAGATCAAGCCTTATCGCGGCTTCTTCGTGCGCAGCTTCACGCCGAAGGAGATCGACGACCTCTATAATCTGCGCAAGACGCTCGAATGTTTCGCCGTCGAGCTCGCCGTTCCCGAGATGAGCGACCGGCATATCGCGAACTTCGAGCGCATCCTGGACGAGGCGGTGGCGGCACTGCGCCGCGGCGACATGGCGACTTACGGCATCCGCGACAAGGAATTCCACGAGACCATCGCCGAGCTTTCGGGAAGCGCGCCGCTGGTCGAAACGCTGGCGCGGCTCGCGCTGCAGATCCAGATCTGCCGCTCGATCGCCAATGAGAGCCGCGATCTCGCCGAAAGGGCAGCCGAGGAGCGCGATCAGATCCTGCAGGCTTTCCGGTCGCGCGACATTGCCCGCGCCAAGGCGCTGATGCACGCGCATATCAGCGACGTCCAGCAGGCCGTCATGGCGCGCTTCCAGAAGGAAAATCCGGCGCTTTAGCCGGGTGAATGAAGGAGAGGGAGGTCTCCTTTCAACGAGCGAAGAACGTGGCCGAGGAGCGGCCCGGAGGAGGGAACAATGCTGAAATTTCTTGCCCGCAGCACGGCACTGGCGGCGATGATCGCCGCAAGTTCGCTGGCGCATGCCGAGACCCTGAAAATGTGGGGTCCGGAGCAGATCACCGAACCGCTGGTCGCGCAGCTCTGGAACGGCATCAAGGCCGATTTCGAGAAGGCCAATCCCGGTGTAACGGTCGAATTCATGCCGCCGACCGGCACGATCAGCAACGGCGCGGTGCAGGCGGCTATCCAGTCGGATGCCGGGCCTGACGTGATCCTCACCAACTCCGGCATCGGCCGCATCAGCGTCGTCAAGAACGCCAAGCAGGTCATGCCGCTCACCGAGCAATATGAAAAGCGCGGCTGGAAGGATGAGATCTATCCCTGGCTCTACACCGAGCTGAAGGGCCAGTTCGGCGGCGAAATCTATGAGGTTCCGGATGGCCTTGATGCGCTCGGCATCTGGTATCACAAGGACATTTTCGCGCAGGCGGGCTGGAAGATCCCGGCAACCTGGGCCGAGTTCGAAACGCTGATGAAGGCGATCGAGGAGACCGGCCTGCAGCCGATTGCCATCGGTCCGCGCACACCGGGCAGCGCCGGCCATCTCTTCGGCAACCTGCTGCAATCGGCAAGCGGCAAGGAAGTGATCGGCAAGGCGCTGCGTCGCGAGATCGCTGTCGACGATCCATCGGTCGCCGCCGGCGCCATCCGGCTGCAGAAGCTGGTCGAAGCGGGCTATATCAAGAAGGAAATGGCGGGCCTCGATCTCGACGGCGCCTCGCGCCTCTGGTTCAACAAGCGTGCGGCCATGTTCGTCGCCGGTCCCTGGTTCACCGCCAATGCCCGCAAGGCCGGCTACGATCTCGCCAACGCCGGTTATGCGCCCATGCCGTCCGACATCAATGGTGCCGCAATCCCGACCGGCGGCGTCGGCTGGAGCTGGCTCGTGCCGGTCAACTCAAAGCAGCCGGAGCTTGCGATGAAGTGGATCGACTTCATGCTGTCGGATGCGGTGATGAAAAAACGCGCGCAGGATCCGGCAAGCACGATGATCTACCCGCGTGAAATCCCCGGTGTCGAACCGCCGACACCCGTGCTGAAGGACATCTTCGCGGCCGCGGCCGGCGGCGTCGGTTACAATCCGAGCGTCTATCTGCCAGGCCCCGTGCTCGACACCTACTTCCAGGTCATCCAGGGCCTCATCTCCGGCCAGATCGGCGGCGAGGACGGCATGAAGCAGATCCAGGCGAAGATGGCAGAGGCGAAATAGTGGTCATTCCAGAAACGCCCGGAAGCAAGGTCATGGCTCCTCTCAGCACTGCCCCTGCCGTGGCGGGACATACGGGCGGCAACCCCGCCCGTATGTCGAGACCACGAACGGCCGGGTCGATCTCAGCCGATGGCGATGCCCGCACCGCATTCTGGCTGATGGCGCCGGCGCTGACACTTTATGCGGTCTTCACGCTGTTGCCGATCGCCGCCACCTTCTGGCTGAGCTTCAACAGCTCGGCCGGCTTCAACACATCAGCAAGCTTCGTCGGCGTCGATAATTACGCCAAGGCGGCCCAGGACCCGATCGTCTGGAAGAGCCTCGTCCATACCTTCCTCTGGCTGGCCTATCATGTGGTGATGGCGGGCGGGCTCGGCCTTCTGCTGGCGCTTGCCGTCAGCAGGCTGAGAGTGACGCAAGTCTTCTTCCGCACCGCTTTCTTCCTGCCGCATCTGGTCTCGCTCGCCGTGGTCGGCGTCATCTGGGCCAATATCTACGATCCGTTTTTCGGCCTGCTGAACACGGCCCTGACGCAGATCGGGCTCGGCGCCTTCACGCAAGGCTGGCTTTCCGATCCTGCGCTGGTGCTGTTCTCCGTCAATGTCGCAAGCTCGTGGCAGGGTTTCGGCCTTTACATGCTGCTCTTCATCGCCGGCCTGCAGAATATCGATCACTCGCTTTACGATGCTGCCGAAGTGGACGGCGCCAACGCCTTCCAGAAGCTGATCTATGTCACGCTGCCGGGGCTCCGCGAGGTGACGACCTTCGTCGTCTCGCTGGCGATGATCAACGGCCTGAAGGGCTTCGCCACGGTCTTCGTCATGACCAATGGCGGGCCGTTCTATCAGAGCGAGCTGATCACGACCTATATCTACCGGCTTGCCTTCCAGTCCCAGGATCATGGGCTTGCTGCGGTGCTCTGCATCCTGCTCAGCCTGCTCGCGATCGCCATCACCATCGTCTTCAACCGCTGGCGCGCGAGGCTGTCCCAATGAGTGTGCGCAATCGCGAATGGCCGGTGGCGCTGGCGCTGACCCCGGTCTTGATCCTGATCCTCGCCCCCTTCGTCTGGCTCTTGATTTCGAGCTTCAAGACCGAGGCCGAGATCGGCCAGGCCGATCCCTTCACCTGGCCCGCCGACCTGATGTGGCGGAATTATCTCGACGCCTGGCAGATCGGCGGCTTCGGCGATCTCGTCGGCAACAGCCTCATCAACCTCGCGGGCGTCGTCGCCCTGTCGCTCATCACCTGCGCGCCGGCCGGCTATGCGCTTGCCAAGATCCGTTTTCCCGGCCGGGAATGGTTGTTCTACGCCTTCATCCTCGGGCTGACCGTGCCGGTCCAGGCGATCGTCATCCCGCTCTACCAGGTGCTCTTCGGGCTGAATCTCGTCAACACGCTTGCCGGTATCGTGCTGGTGCAGGTCAGCAACGGCATTCCCTTCGGCATCTTCCTGATGCGCAGCTTCTTCATCGGCGTGCCCGACGATCTGATCGAGGCCGCCAAGATCGACGGCGCTTCGCATTTCCAGATCCTCACCAAGGTCTTTCTGCCGATCTCGACCCCCGCCGTGCAGGCACTCGTCATCATCAGCGCGCTCTCCACCTGGAACGATTTCTTCCTGCCGCTGATCGTGCTGATCAGCCCCGAGGTACAGACGCTGCCGCTCGGGTTGGTTCGTTTCGCCAGCACCTATGCTTCCGATTACCGCCTGGTCTTCTCAGGCACCGTCATTTCGTTCCTGCCGATCATTCTTCTCTACATCCTGATGCAGCGCCGTTTCACCGAGGGGCTGACGCAGGGAGCAATCAAGGGCTGACCATGTCGCACCACGTCCAGCGGGAAATCCGCTACAATTTCGAATTCGATCACCGTATCAAGGCCTGCTTCATCGGCGCCGGCGGCCATGCCTACCGCAATGTCTATCCGGCGCTGCGTTATGCGCCGGTGGAACTTGCCGGCATCTGCGATCTCGATCTCGGCCGCGCCGAGAAATTCGCAAAACTCTTCGGCGCCGGCAAAGCCTATACCGATCATCGCGAGATGCTGGAGCGGGAAAAGCCGGAACTGGTCTTTCTCGTCACCGCCTATCATCCCGACGGCCGGGTGCAGGCGACCGATCTGGCCCTCGACGCGCTGGCAGCAGGCGCCCACGTCTGGATGGAAAAGCCGACAGCGGCAAGCATCGGCGATATCGAAAGGCTGCAGGCGGCAAGTGCGGCGGCCGGCCGCATGGTGATGACCGGCCTCAAGAAGACTTTCTTTCCGACGATCGAGAAACTCAAGGACCTGATCGGCTCGCCCGGCTTCGGCAGGCTGACCTCGATCAATGTCCGCTATCCCCAGAGCCTGCCGAGCCCGGAAGACCGCGCCGACCTCGTCAAGATGCAGAGCTTCCTCGATCATATTTACCATCCAGGAGCGATCCTGAATTTTCTCGGCGGCGAGATCGAGCGCGCAGGCTACGAGTGGGAAGCGCTGACCGGCGCAAGCGTCACCAGCCTGCGCTTCCGCTCCGGCGCGATCGGCACGCTGCATCTTGCCGCTGGCCAATCGGGCGGCAGCATCTTCGAGCGGGTCGAGATCATCGGCGAGGGCGCCAACGCCATCGTCGAAAACGGCAGCCGTCTGACCTATTTCCGCAAGGCGGACCTGCCGTCCTATGGCCGCGCCGCAAGCTTCATCCAGCCGGACGAGAATGCCGCGCTGCTCTATGAGCCGGAGCATTCGCTAGGCCAGCTCTACAACAACAACCTCTTCTATCTCGGCTATGTGCCCGAGATCCTGCATCTGACGGATGCGATCCTTGCGGGCACGCCGATCACGAGGGGCACGCTCGAAATCGCCCGAGAGATCATGAAACTCTTCGAATTCTACAGACGCACGGATGCCGGCGTCACCACCAATCTCTGACCGGAGGCACAGTCTTGAGCGAGACCGACATCATTTTCAGGAAAGCCGGCGGCGAATTCATGCCGACCAGCTGGGGCGAACTCAACTGGAAGATCACCGGCGACGGCACGCCCGGCGCCGAGATGACCTTCGGCACCTGCCGCATCAATCCCGGCGAGCGCAACCAGCTGCACTCGCATCCCGACTGCGAAGAGATCCTCTACGTCGTTTCCGGCAGTTGCGAACACAAGCTCGGTGACGCCCTTTATCGGCTCGAACCTGGCGACGCCATCCGCATCCCCCGCAATATCCGCCACTGGGCGCGCGCGCTCGGCAACGAACCGCTCTTCGCCCTGATCATGTTCTCCTCCGGCACCCGGACGGCGGTCAATCATGAAGGCGAGGGCGCGGCCTGAACGCCGTCTGAAAGGGAAGACATCATGGCATCGATCGCGCTTCACAACATCCGCAAATCCTACGGCACCCTGCCTGTCATCCACGGCGTCGACGTCGACATCGAGGATGGCGAATTCATCGTGCTGGTCGGGCCGTCCGGCTGCGGCAAGTCCACATTGCTGCGCATGATCGCCGGCCTGGAGACGATCTCGGACGGCCGGCTTTCGATCGGCGGCCGCATGGTCAACGACTTGCCGTCGAAGGAGCGGGACATCGCCATGGTGTTCCAGAGCTATGCGCTCTATCCGCATCTGACGGTGGCCGAGAATATGGGCTTTTCCCTGAGGCTGCGCGGCACGGCCAAGGAGGAGATCGGCCGCCGCGTGCAGTCCGCCGCCAAGATTCTCGCGCTGGAACCCTATCTCGACCGCCATCCGCGTCATCTCTCGGGCGGCCAACGCCAGCGCGTCGCCATGGGCCGCGCGATCGTGCGCGATCCGAAGGTGTTCCTCTTCGACGAGCCGCTTTCCAATCTCGACGCCAAGCTGCGCGTGGCGATGCGCGCCGAGATCAAGGAGCTGCACCAGCGGCTGAAGATTACTACCGTCTACGTCACCCATGACCAGACCGAGGCGATGACCATGGCCGACCGCATCGTCGTGATGCGCGACGGCATCGTCGAGCAGATCGGAACGCCGCTGGAGATCTATGATCGCCCCGCAACCACCTTCGTCGCCGGCTTCATCGGCATGCCGGCGATGAACCTGCTCAAGGGCCGCATCCAGGCCGACGCCCCCTCGATCTTTCGCACCAACAGCGGGATCGCCATGCCGCTGTCGCTGCGTCCCGGCACCGCCGATCCCGGGGAAGAGCTGATCTACGGCATCAGGCCGGAGCAGTTCGTCATCGCCGACGAGGGAACGCCGGCGACTATCGTCGTCGTCGAGCCGACAGGCGCGGAAACGCAGGTCGTCGCCCGGATCGGCGAAGAAAATGTCAATATGCTGTTTCGCGAGCGCATCGCTGTCAGGCCCGGCGACACCATCCGTTTCACCTTGCGGGCGGCCGGTGAACATCTGTTTTCGGCCGCGACAGGCAGGCGTCTTCCCGAAGCGGACGCCTGAAGCAGCCGTTTTCCTCAAGTTTGCCAAGGCTCTGACGATTGCGTGAGGCCGCTCCAAACCTGTGACAAAACCTCCCCGCCTCTGCTATGTCAGGAAAAATGCGGCGCTCCCAACGGCGCCGCGCTCTGTCTGACCAATCCCAGGAGTTTTGAAAGATGAGCGGTTCTCCCGACTATACACCCCCGAAGGTCTGGACCTGGAACAAGGCGAACGGCGGCCAATTCGCCAGCATCAACCGCCCGATCGCAGGGCCGACCCATGACAAGGAGCTTCCGATCGGCCGCCATCCGCTGCAGCTCTATTCGCTCGGCACGCCGAACGGCCAAAAGGTCACGATCATGCTCGAGGAGCTGCTGGCGCTCGGTCATAGCGGCGCGGAATATGATGCCTGGCTGATCAGGATCGGCGATGGCGACCAGTTCGGCAGCGGCTTCGTCGCCGTCAATCCCAACTCGAAAATCCCGGCACTGATGGACCGCAGCGGTTCGAAGCCGATCCGCGTCTTCGAATCCGGCGCAATCCTGACCTATCTCGCCGAAAAGTTCGGCGCCTTCCTGCCGACCGAGCCGGCCGCGCGCGCCGAATGCCTGTCATGGCTGTTCTGGCAGATGGGAAGCGCACCCTATCTCGGCGGCGGCTTCGGCCATTTCTATGCTTACGCGCCAACCAAGATCGAATATGCGATCGACCGCTTCGCCATGGAGGTGAAGCGTCAGCTCGACGTGCTCGATCGTCGCCTTGCCGAAAGCGAGTATCTGGCAGGCAGCCAGTATACGATTGCCGACATCGCCGTCTGGCCCTGGTATGGCGGCCTGGTGAAGGGCTGGACCTACGGGGCGGCCGAGTTCCTGCAGGTCGAGGACTATAAGAACGTGCTGCGCTGGGCCGACGCCATCCACAACAGGCCGGCCGTGCAGCGCGGGCGCATGGTCAACCGCCTCTCCGGCGAGCCGTCGAGCCAGTTGCACGAGCGCCACGACGCCAGCGACTTCGACACGAAAACATAGGACAAGCTGGCCGCCGCCGAGTAAGCAAGCCGCATCAGCCTTTTGCAGAAAGAAATGAGGCTCCGCCGCCTTTGTGGCGGCGGAGCGTTTACAGGCTGCCCGAACTCAGTTCTTGACCGTGTCTTCCAGGAAGAAGCGGCCGAGGGGGTTCTGGTAGAAGTTCTCGATATTCTTGCGCGAGACGTTGATATAGGGGCTGTAATAGAGGTCGACCCAGTTGACGTCGTCCTTGGCCATCTTCTGCAGATCGACATACATCGCTTCGCGCTTTTTCGGGTCGAGTTCGAGACGCGCCTTGGCGACCAGTTCCTTCACCGCCTCGTTCTTGTAATTGGTCAGGTAGTTATTGTTGGAATCGTGGCCGAGGACGAAGGTGGTCTTCTGGTCCGGGTCGAGAATGTCGTTGGTCCAGTAGTTGACCGAGACGTCATAGTCGCCGGCAACCAGCATGTCCCATTGCTGGCTGGGATCGACCTTCTGCAGATTGGCGGTGATGCCGGCCTTTTGCAGCTGCTGCTGGACCAATACGGCCGTCTGCTCGTCGACTTCGTCGCCGGCGCGGACCAGGTAATTCAGCGTCAGGTCGGAGGCCCCGGCAGCCGCCAGCATCTCCTTGGCCTTTGCCGGATCATAGGGTCGCTGCAGATTGTCGGCGTAATAATAGAGCGCGCCCTTCGGAATGTAGGAATTGGCGACCGTGCCCTGGCCGAAGGTGATCGTATCGACGATCGCCTTCTTGTCGATCGCAAGATCCAGCGCCTGGCGGACTTCCTTCTTGCCGAGCGCGCCATGCGCATGATTGATCAGCAGATGATCCTCGCGGGTCGAGGCATCGATGTCGACATGGAGGTTCGGATCCTTCTTCAGTTCCTCGACGCGGGAGAAGGGAACGAAAATCGCCGCATCCAGTTCGCCGGCCTGGACGTTCAGCATGCGGGTGTTGTCGTCGGGCACCGAGATCCACTCGACGCCGTCGAGCTTGACGCGCTCGGCCTCCCAGAAATTCGGATTCTTCTTGAGGATGACGCGGTCGCCGCGCCGCCATTCGTCGATCACGAAGGCGCCGGATGCGATCGGCTTCTCGGCATAGGCATCAGGCCCCAGCGATTCCATGCCCTTCTTGGAAATGACCGAGGCATTGGGCAGCGCAAGCGTCGAGAGGAACGGCGCGGACGGGTTCTTGAGCTTGATCGTCAGCGTGTGCGCGTCGGTCGCGACCGCCGTGTCGATCACCTTGTAGGAATCGCTCCAGAGCGAGGCAGGATCGTCGCGGATGCGCAGCAGGCTGTAGGCCGCGTCTTCCGCCGTCAGCGGCGAACCGTCGGAGAACTTCGTGTCGCGGATCTTCAAGGTATAGGTCAGCCCGTCATCCGAGGCGGTCCAGCTTTCGGCAAGGCCCGGCTCCAGCTTCGTGCCTGTCTTGTCGACACGAATCAGCACGTCGTAGACGTTGGAGAACACCCAGTTGTCGATGTTCTGCGCGGTCTTGATCGGATCGAACGTCGTCGAATCCTCACGGCGGCCGATGGTGAGCACACCAGCGGCCTCGGCATAGCTTGCACTCAGCGTCAGGCCAGCGAGCATGGCGGCGAGCCCGATTGATTTCCACCTGTTTGTCATCAGTTCGTTCCCTTCTTTGTTATGGCATGCGTTTGATGGATATGGATTGCGGCTCGTCCCCGCCGCCGATGCCTTGCAGCAGCGGCTTGTCGGGATCGATGTCGGGAATGGCGGCGATCAGCGCCGCGGTATAGGCATGCTTCGGCCGCGTGAAGACTTCGTCGCAGCGGCCCTCCTCGACGATCTCGCCGCGATACATCACGACCACGCGTTCGCAGAGATTGCGCACGATCGCCAGATCATGGGCGATGAAGATCAGCGTGAGGTTCATCTTCGCGGTGAGCTGGCGGAAAAGCTCGATGATCTGCGCCTGGATGGTGACGTCGAGGGCGGCCACGCATTCATCCGCGATGATCAGCTTCGGCTCCACGGCGAGCGCGCGGGCGATGCCGGCGCGCTGACACTGGCCGCCGCTCATGCTGCGCGGCTTGCGCTCGGCGAATTCGCGCTCGAGGCCGACGAGATCGAGCAGTTCGCCGATGCGTGCCGGAATATCGGCGGCGGCGACCTTGCCCTGAACCTTCAATACCTCCGCGAGCATCTGTCCGATCGTCAGCCGCGGGTTCAGCGCATTGTACGGATCCTGGAACACCATCGCCGTTTCGCGCCTGAGCTTCGCGAGGCCGGCGTTCCTCTGCTGCGCGAGATCGATGCCGTCGAAAGTGACGTGGCCGGCAGACAGCGGCGTCAGCCCGAGCACGGCGCGCGCAAGCGTACTCTTGCCGCTGCCGGATTCGCCGACGATGCCGACCGTCTCGCCCGGCATGATCTTCAGGCTGACGCCTGCAACGGCGCTGATCGTCTTGGCACTGCCTTTGAACAGGCTGCCGCCGCCCCTGAAGCGCACGTGCAGATCGTCGATCTCGAGCAAAGGCCCGGCCGGCGCGCTTGCCTCGGCGACCTCGCGCGACGGCGCTGACGTCTCGCCTGATATCGACGGGTGGCTGTCGATCAGGTTGATCGTGTAGGGATGCTGCGGCCGTGCAAGGATCGTCCGTTTCGGCCCCTCTTCGACGAGCTTGCCGCCGCGCATGACGGCGATGCGGTCACAGGTCTGGGCGACGATGCCGAGATCGTGGGTGATGAGAATGATCGACAGACCGCGCCGGTCACGAATGTCGATCAGCAGGCGCAGGATCTGCGCCTGGATGGTGACGTCGAGCGCCGTCGTCGGCTCGTCGGCGATCAGGATCTTCGGGTTGCAGGACAGAGCGACACCGATCATCGCCCGCTGGCGCATGCCGCCGGAAAATTCATGCGGATAGCTGTCATACTGGCGGCCGGGGTCGGGAAAGCCGACCTGCGTCAGAATCTCCACTGCCGCGGCGCGGGCTTCGCGGGCACCCAGGCCCTGGTGGTAGCGGATGCCTTCGGCGATCTGGTCGCCGATCCGCATCACCGGATCGAGATGGCTCGTCGGGTTCTGGAAGATCATGCCGATCTCGCCGCCGCGCACCTGCAGCATCTCGCGATCGTCGATCCGCGTCAGGTCGCGCCCTTCCAGCAGCACGGAGCCGCCCTCGATCTTCAGCAGCGAGGAGGGCAGCAGGCGCACCAGCGAGCGGCAGAACAGGCTCTTGCCCGAGCCGCTCTCGCCGACGAGGCCGAGAATTTCGCCGCGGCCGAGGTCGAGCGAGACCGCGTCGAGCAGCGTGCGCGGGCCGGATTCGAGATGCGCCCTGACTGTGAGATCGCGGACGGAGAGCACAGGGCCGCTCATTCATGCACTCCCAGCAGTTCGCCGAGCGCATCGCCCAGCATGCTGAAGCCGAAGGCGAGGCAGACGATGGATAGGCCGGGAAACAGGGTGATCCACCAGGCCGTGGTGATGAAGCTCTGTCCTTCCGCGACCATGACGCCCCATTCGGCGATCGGCGGCTGGACGCCGAGACCGAGATAGCTGACGGCCGCACCGCTGAGCAGGACCAGCGTCGCATCGGACATGGAAAAGACGATCGAGCCGGCAATCGCGTTCGGCAGCAGGTGCCGGAACATGATGCGCCTGCGGCTGAAGCCGAGGCTGACGGCGGCAACGGCATAGTCGCTGCCCTTCAGCACCAGCATCTGCGCCCGGATCAGCCGCGCGTAAGAAACCCAGCCGACCAGCGCCATGGCGATATAGAAACTGCCGAGACCCGGGCCGAGGATCGCGATGATCGACAGCATCAGCACGAGGAAGGGGAAGGCGAGAATGATATCCACGAGGCGCATGAACAGCGCGTCGACGATCCCGCCGAAAAAGCCGGCGACCGTGCCGACCGTCGTGCCGATCAGGAAGGGGAAGACGACGCCGATCAGCGCCATCTGCAGATCGATGCGCGCACCCCAGATGACACGGGAAAGGATGTCACGGCCGAAATTGTCGGTGCCGAAGGGGTGAAGCAGTGAAGGCGCCTGCAGGCGCACCTCGGCGTTCTGCATGATCGGATCGTAAGGCGCGACAAGAGGCGCGCCAAGCGCCAGCAGGATGAAGAACAGCAGCACGCCGGCGCCGACGGCAAGCATCGGCCGCCGGCCAAAGAGGCGGCGCCGGCCAGGGGATGCGGGTGCGGCCGCCTCGATGCTCATAGCTTCACCCTCGGATCGACGGCGACGGTGACGATATCGGCGATGAAATTGATGAGCACGGTGGCGCAGGCAAAGACCATGGCGACGCCCTGCACCACCATGTAATCGCGCGAGAATATGGCTCTGACCAGCAGCTGGCCCATGCCGGGCAGCGCAAAGACGCTCTCGACCACGACAGTGCCGCCGATCAGCCAGCCGATGTTGACGGCAAGCAGGTTGATCGTCGGCACCAGCGAATTCGGCAGCACATGCCGCCAGAAGACGATGCCCTCGGGCATGCCGCGGGCGCGCGCCGCCGTCGCGACGTCCGATTTCAGCGCTTCGATCATTGCCGCCCGCAGGCTGCGCGTCAGCACGGTCGAGAGCGAGAGCGCCACCGTCAGGCTCGGCAGCACGAGATGCGCAAGCTTTTCGCCGAGTGTCGCGCCATAGCCGGAAACCGGCAGCAGGCCGAGTTCGACGCTGAAGAGGATGATCAGCATCAGCCCCAGCCAGAAGGGCGGAAAGCCGATGCCGAAGGTCGAGACGATACGCACCGCATGGTCCGGCGCGCGGCCCGCATTGCGCGCGGCGATCGCCGCCATCGGCACCGCGATCAGGACCGACAGGATGACGCTCGCGGCGACGAGCGCGAGCGTCGGCTCGATGCGGGTCGCGATCAGCTTCAGCACGTCGATCTTGTAGAGGATCGATTTGCCCATCTCGCCATTGGCGAGGTTCTTGAGGAAATAGACATATTGCAGCCACATCGGCTGATCGAGGCCGTATTGGGCGCGGATGCTAGCAAGGGCAGCCGGGGTTGCGCGCGTGCCGAGGATGTTGCGCGCGGGATCGCCGGGGATCAGCCGAACGAGAATGAAGGTGATGACGCTGATGCCGAAGATGACGGGCAGGAACTGCAGCGGTCGCGTCAGAACGAATTTATAGCGATGCATGACGGCGGCCGCCCCTCTGTCTTCGTCCGGTTTGAGCCGCTTTCACTTGCATCAGGCTGCCTTCTGCCGGGCGAGGAAATCGAGAAGCGCCGGATAATAATCCTGCGGGTTCTCATAGAAGGGCATGTGGCTGGCATTGGCAAATACCTTGAGCTCGGCATTCGGCAGCGCGAGCTTCATCCTCAGCGCGCAGGCCGGCGTCAGCTCGTCATGCTCTCCCGTGGTGATCAGCACGGGCAGCGTCAGCCGCGGCAGATCGGGGATGCGGTTCCAATCCTTGAGGTTGCCGATATAGAGAAACTCATTGGGGCCCTGCATCGTCGCGTAAGGCGCCATGTTCCAGTCGTCGAGCGAACGGCGCACCGGCGCCGGCCATTCGGGCAAGCGGCAGACATGGCGATAGTTGAGGATGGTGACGGCGGCGAGATATTCCGGATGATCGTAGGTGCCCTGCGCCTCGTGCTTCTGCATCATCGACACCGTTTCCGGACCGAGCGCTGCCCGCAGCCGCTCCAGTTCCGAGATCAGATGCGGCATGTCGGCGACGGTATCTTCCAGGATCAGCGTCTTGAGATTTTCGGGATAGGTCAGCGCATATTCGATCGCCAGCCACCCGCCCCAGGAATGGCCGAGCATGTGGACCTTTCCGAGCCCCAGCGTCTTGCGCACCGTCTCGGTCTCCTCGACATACCGGCCGATCGTCCAGAGCGAGAGGTCGTCCGGCCGGTCGGAGGCGCCGGTGCCGAGCTGGTCGAAGGCGACGACGCGGTAGCCCTTGTCGATCAGGCAGGAGTGGGCTTCGCGCAGGTAATCGCAAGGCAGGCCGGGACCGCCGTTCAGGCAGAAAACCGTCTCGTCGCCGGCCCCGAAGCTATAGGCAACCACGCGATAGCCATCGACATCGATCTCAAATCGCGCGTCCGGCTGTATTTCACGCCACATTGATTGCTCCAGCAGAAAATATCCCTTGCTCAATATTTGGGCGTGGTTAATTTTTTACCGTAAATCGCGTGCCGTGCCAGCTATAAGAAGTGATAGGGTAGGGCGCATGCCGAACCGGGGAACGCCCATGCTTGACGACATCGGAACGATCAGACGGCAGTTTACGGCGCATGAAACGCTGGACGGCTGCATCGACCAGGCCTTCGAGGCGATGAAGCAGCTGGGCTTCGAAGCCCTGATCTATGATTATACGCCGGTGCCCTACGACCTCGACGGCGCGATCATGATCCCGTCGCTGCTGAAACTCCGGAACATCGCCGACGACATGCACGACTACTGGTTCGATCGCGGCTATTTCCGCATCGACCCGGTCCAGCAGGTGGCGCTGCGCAGCAGCGCGCCGTTCTTCTGGAACTACGACACGGATGCCGACACGCTGATCAACCGCTTCATGAACGACGACACCGCGCCGGTGACGCGCTATCTCCGCGAACGCGACATGTCGACCGGAGTCACCGTGCCGGTCCATATGCCGGGCGGCGACTATGCGACGGTCACCGGTATCCGCTTCAGCGGGGACCGCGATTTCGAACGGCATGCGCTGCGCGCCATCGCCGACTTCAACCTGCTCGCCCACGTCTTCCACGAAACGGCCTATTCGCTCTTCGACACGAAGGCACGCAGCGTCGGCACGATCCGCCTGACCGAGCGGGAACGAGAATGCCTGCGCCATTCGGCGGAAGGCTATTCCGCCAAGGAAATCTCGCGCATCATCAGCCGCTCCGTGCCGACCGTTGTCATGCACCTCAATGCCGCCGCCAAGAAACTCGGCGCCCGCAACCGCACGCAGGCCGTGGTGCGCGCGGCCCACTACCGCCTGCTCGAAGAGCGTGGCCGATCATTGCCAACCTATAACTTGTGATAGCTGCCTTCGCCGCTGCCGCCGCGTTATGGTTTCCACCTAGTCAAGAAATGGAGATGCCGGTGGCGGAAATCGCGACGCGTGAAGACTATTTGCCCTTTCGCGACTATCGCACCTGGTATCGCGTCACCGGTTCGCTGGAAAGCGGCAAGCTGCCTCTCGTCGTCGCCCATGGCGGGCCGGGCTGCACGCATGACTATGTCGATTCCTTCAAGGACATCGCCGCGCTCGACGGCCGTCCCGTCATCCACTACGACCAGCTCGGCAACGGCAATTCCACCCGCCTTCCTGAAAAAGGGCCGGATTTCTGGACTGTCGGCCTCTTTCTCGAAGAGCTGGATGCGCTGCTTGTCCATCTCGGCATTCAGAACCGTTATGCCTTCCTCGGCCAGTCCTGGGGAGGCATGCTCGGCGCCGAACATGCGGTGCGCCGGCCACAGGGCCTGAAGGCCCTCGTCATCGCCAACTCGCCGGCCAACATGCACACCTGGGTTGCGGAAGCCAATCGGCTGCGGCGGGAACTGCCGAAAGAGGTGCAGGACACACTGCTGAAGCACGAACAGGCGGGAAGCCTCACCGATCCGGACTATATCGCCGCCTCGCGCGTCTTCTATGACCGCCATGTCTGCCGCGTGGTGCCGTGGCCGCCCGAGGTGGCGCGCACCTTTGGGATCATGGACGAGGACAACACCGTCTACCGCAACATGAACGGCCCGACCGAATTCCACGTCATCGGGACGATGAAGGATTGGACGATCGAAGACAGGCTCGACCGCATCGAAGCGCCGACGCTGCTGATTTCAGGGAAATACGACGAAGCGACGCCTCTCGTGGTGAGGCCCTATCTCGAACGCGTTCCCGGCTGCGAGTGGGTGCTCTTCGAAAAGTCCAGCCACATGCCGCATGTGGAGGAAAAGCAGCTCTGCCTGGCAACCGTCTCCGGCTTCCTGTCGCGGCACGATTGAACGTTCTTACCGGCTCCGTATCGATCAGACTTCGGGGCAGCCGCGGATATTGGCGAATATGATACGGTCCGGCCTTCCGCTTCGCGTGAAGCCCTGAACCGTTATGGTCCGACGGGTTTCCCGCACGATCTGAGGCCTGCGAAGACCTGCATCGCGGGCGCTGTCCAACGCATCCCGAACGTCACATCCACGGCGGTGCCGACGGTCGAAGTATGGATCTCGGTAATAATCGCGCTCCCGCACATCGACGCCGCCAGGGCCTATTCGCAACTCCACCTGAGCATATGCCGGAAACGGGACTGCGATGCAGCCGAGAACCGCCGACACCAGAACTGCTTTCAAGAGGTTCTTCATTTGCTTGCTCCCTAGATATTTAGGAAGAACTAACGTCTTTGCCGTTGGTTCCGTTTGATCGCCGCAACGAAGTGCGGAACCGTGCTCCGGTCTCGATGCACAACGGCCATATGAGCTTGTTCGAATTCTTGAAACTTCGCGATGATTTCGGGGGCATGCAGGACAGAACCTTCGGCGCAAGTCGCTAGCGAGCGGTACGAAAATACCGGCTCTCACACTTCACCGAGCTTCAACTTCTCGAAAATTTCCGAGCAAAACTCGTACCGCCAGGCTGTTCCACCGCTCTGGCTGCAATACAGTCATGCGAGCGCAAGCGATGCATCGGCCTGCAGAATTACCCCTCAAACGCGGCCTTCAGTGCCGTCATGACGGCACGAACGGACGGCACGTCCTTGATCTCGGCATGGACGACCAACCAAACCTCTCTTCTCAGCGGATCTTCGTCGTCGATCCGCAAGAGACCATCGGTTTCTGCCACGGCGAAATCGGGCAGCATGACGACACCGCCGCCAAGCTTCGCGGCGGCGGCCTGGAATTCCAGAATGGATGATCGCACTGCAATCGGCCGACCGCCGGCCCGCTCGATGAGGCGCAATTGCTGCGGCGAAGCGTTCATGCTCTCGTCGTAGCCGATGAACGTCCATTCGGACGGCTGAACGGTATCGAGGTAGATCTTTGATGCATAGAAGTGGAAGGAGATCTCTCCGAGCTTGGTGATGGAATAATCGCCTTGCTCCGGTCGCGAAAGCCGCACCGCAATATCAGCCTCGCGCCGATTGAGCGAGGCAAGCCGCTTTTCTCCGACAAGCGTGATCTGCAGGGCCGGATGGGCTTGCCTGATCGAAACCACAGGTTTCGCCAGGAGTACGCTCGAAAGTGCGGGTGGCGCGCTGATCCGCACATGGCCACTGACTTCCGTCGAGCTGCTTCGGCCAAGCTGCTCGATTGCGGCAGTCTGCAGGCCGACAACAGCCGCGTGTTTGGCAACCCGTTCCCCGTCGTCCGTGAGAATGACACGCCGCCCGCGGCGATCGACGAGCTTGCACCCCAGCGAAGCTTCGAGGGACGCCACACGCCGTCTTATTGTGGCGTGCTCGACACCAATCTGTTTGGCGGCACCGAGCAACGTTCCCGACTGCGCGAGCGCGAGAAAATGGCGCAGGTCATCCCAATCAATCTTTGTGAATTTCTTCCCACTCATTGCGCGACAATAGGGAATTTTCACACATCTGCCCAGGGAATAATCTGGGTGTGAAAAAAGGAGATCGAGGATGACCGACCAAATCGTATTTCTGAATGCACCCGGCGACGTCGCTCAGTTCCGGATAGAGGATCAATATCAGGATCCGCCGGGCACGGGCGAGATCAAAATCCGTCATCACGCCATCGGAACGAACTTCCTCGATGTCTATCACCGCAAGGGCATCTATCCGCTGCCATCCTATCCTGCCGTGATCGGCGCCGAGGCCGCGGGCGTGGTGGAAGCCACGGGGCCTGACGTCACCGACTTCAAACCGGGCGACCGGGTAGCCTATGCGGGACCGCCGGTTGGCGCCTATTGCTCGACCAGGAACATCGCAGCGGAAAGGGTAGTGAGGCTGCCCGAAACCGTTTCTGCGAAGCCCGCCGCGAGTTCGTTGCTCAAGGGCATGACCGCCTATCTGCTGCTGAAGAAAATCCACGACGTCGGCGACGGAAGCATCGTGCTGATCCACGCGGCGGCAGGCGGGCTTGGGAGTATTCTCGTTCGCTGGGCAAAGTCGCTCAACGCCACCGTCATCGGCACGGTCAGCACGCCGCAGAAGGCGGCTCTCGCCAAATCCTATGGAGCAGATCATCTGATTGTCGGACGAGAGGCCGATATCGAAGGGCACGTGAAGCAATTTACAAGCGGGATCGGCGTCGATGTCGCCTATGACGGAATTGGCGGCGAGATGCTGATCAAAAGCATCCGTTCGGTCCGACCTTTCGGGAAAGCAGTCACCATCGGCCAGGCCGCTGGGCCGATTCCGCCTGTCCCGGTCGAGGAACTCCGACCAGGCAAGTCGCTCTCCCATCCGAGCATCATGGCCTGGTGCGCCGATATCGGGCGCTATCGCGAGGCCGCACATGCGGCAATCCGCGCCATGGAAACGGGCATAGTATCTGAGATCGGCGGCGAATACAGGCTGGCGGACGTCGCGAATGCGCATGAGGAAATGGAAACCGGGCGGTCAGCCGGCAGCATTCTGCTGATACCATAGTTAGGCAAGGCAAGATCGACTGTCGTGAGGCTGATGGCGGTTCTCGAAGCCGGAGTAAGGGGCCGGCGCCCGATTGCATTCAATGCGATCATAGATCGTTTCATCGTCCGAGCATGAGAGCGAGAGTATCGCCGGCTGGACTCTGGATGGCAGTCCGTGGTCTCCTTAGAGCGGGTCAGCTTTTCACGGAAGCGCGTAACCGTTCTAAGTTTTTGTTTTTACGCAATTCCCGGCAAAAGCGCTTCGCGCTTTGCCTGGAAGTGCTCTAGAATTTAGGAACGGATCTTGAATACTCCAGCGAGCGGTACTTGCAGCGAATAGCACCGCAAACGCAGACGCGATTGGCATGCGATCGGCTCATCAATGCGACCGAGGCATTTTGTTCGCCATCAGCATGACAAGTTCTTCGGAGGCATCTGCGAGCGCCAGCGCCAGTTCCGCTGCCTGCCACCCGCGTTTCTGCAAATTCACGAGCATTTCCACCATCGCGATTTCGACCTCGCTTCTGCAGTTCGAAATCGGGCTCAATTCTATCTGTTTCTCATGGTCTATGGTGGTCATCTCAGCCTCCGTTCTGCCGCATGAAAGGGCAGGTTCGTATGAAATTCGCCGTAGCGTGGAATGAGTAAGGGTTGCGTGCAAGCCTCGGGCTCGTTACGCATCGACACAGATGGCGCCTCGACTGCCCGCAACCCTTGCTCCGACGTCACTTGTCCATGTCCGACGTCGGAGCGTCTTGCATAAATGCGATCCGAGGAAACCTGCATCACTGGAGACAAGATTTTTTCTCGGTGAACGAGGATCATATGGCGAAAATTTCCACCGCAGACCGAATCTTGTCTAGAGAGCGCAGGAATAACGCCCAGACAGTCACGACTATCCTCCCGTATTTTCAGGTTTTCTTTTGAAGAAAAGTCGCTTCACGTTTGAGAGCGCTATGCAACTACATGGCGCCGGGACGTGAATATTTTGGAAGTTCCGAACTGGTTCGGAGCCAACCATTGCTTATTTAGATACAGGTTTAGGCTGCATTTGTCGTTATCCCCGCATCCTGAAAATTATCGCTCCGTACATTTCTGCTCGGAAAAGAATATGATAAATAATTTATGCACGTAGCGTTTCAACCGCTTACTTTTCAGGTGGCTGTGCGGAGGTTTCGGCCGCGAGAACGTGCGGTTTACTCTCAATTTCAACAGCCCGGATCGGCTCATGCGCTGGAGGGATTGGATGGATACGGAGTCCGAATCTGGAGATGACCTCCCCGCGGGACAGGAATGGCCGGCCCACAAGGAGCGGCGGCGCTGGCCACGCGAACCTGCCACACAGAAGGAACATCGCTCGGATGTTCCGCCTGCGCTGGCGCCCTTGCGTTTCTCGACGCAGGATCTGCCGCTGAAAGAGCAATTTCAGGCCTGGCGCGCGCATATGGCGCCGCTCGTCGATGTGCATCTGCCGGACGGGAAGTCCCCGGACGACGGCTTTCTTGCCGAACAGATCGGCTGGCGCCTTGGCGACGTACTCATCATCCAGCAGCGCGCGCAGGCATATAGTTTCATTCGCGATCAAACCATGCTGCGATCGAGCCCTATCGACCACTGGAACGTCGGCCTGCTTCGCAGCGGCCGGGGCTGGACCGAGGTTAATCGCCAGGTCACGGAAGCCGGTCCCGGTGCGGTATTTTTCAGGTCTCTCGGTTATCCCCATCGCGGGCGAATGATCGATTCAGCCGCCGTGCTGGTTTTCTTGCCCTATGAATTGTTAGCTGCGAATGCGAGCCTTCTCCAGGGCGCCAACAACACGGTTCTTTCCGGCAGTCTGGCCGAACTGCTCATGAGCTATCTTACCGGCCTGGAAGCGAACCTGAGCAATGTGACCGCGGGGGAGGTGCCGCGCCTCGTACAAACGATCTCCGATATGGTCGTCGCATGCGCCGCCTCGTCCACAAGGCCGGATACGAGCCAGATCCAGGCAGGCATGGGAATGATGGAGCGGGCACACCGCTACGTTCACCTCAACCTCCATTCAGACGATTTGACGCCCGACGTCATGTGCCGTGCGTTGGGCATCTCGCGTACGCGGCTCTACCAATTGTTCGAAGCGAGCGGGGGCGTCTTCAATTACATTCGCAAACGCCGATTGCTGCAGGCATATGCGGATCTCAGCAACCCGGCCGACAACAGGCAAATCTCCGAGATTGCGGAGGCGGCCGGTTTCAACGCCGCTGCCAATTTTACGCGCGCGTTCAGCCACGAATTCGGGCTCAGCCCACGTGACATAAGAAAAACCGTGGCAACCGAGCGCCCGGTTGTCCCGGCCACGCTTCCCGCGCGCAGTCAAGGGACAACGATCGGAGATTGGCTGGTGCCGGCACATTAGAGCATGTCGCGCAAAAGTGTGCGGCGGTTTTGCGTTAACGACATGCGTAAAACAAAGACCTAAAGCGCGAAGAGCGAATCTGAAAGATCGCGACGCGCTTTAGTGTCATGGCCGAGGCCGCTGCTCAGCTAAGTCGGAGATCCACGCCCGGATATAGTTTCTTCAAATTCGGAAGGGATTTCGACTGCCACGGATACTCCGAGCTTCCGCGTACCGTGAATTGAACATTCGGCCTGTTGCGAACCTCAATCGTGAACTTCGCGAGCAGGTTGATTCCGGAAGAATTGAGAAATTGCAGGCCGGTGAGGTCGACGGTGACGCGATCAGGTGACGCTTCCAGAATACTCATGACAAGGGAAAAGATAGGCGCATAGGCCTCCGTATTGGGCAGGCGCATAGTGCCGTCGAAGTAAATTTCCGTACCTTCCGACCAGACGTGATATTCTTCTTGCCTGATTTCCATATCCACCCTCTCTCGTCAATTCGAGGCATCTGGAACTGTGATGGACGCATAGGTTTCGAGCGGAACTCGGCCGTCTGGCTTCCCGGCTCCAAAAACCCATGCAAAGTGGACGCCGTAGTCGCTCATAAGGGTCAGAAGTCCGAGACCTGAGCTGGTCGGATCCACTTCTCTTGCATTCGCCTCTATCCGCTCGATGAGGAGCTCACCCGGATCGCTTATGGTGATTTGCGAAAGCAAATGCTGGAATTTCTGGGAGGCTTCCTCATCGACGAGATTGGAGACCTTTGCGCGAAAGACATTCTTCTCGACTGAAGCCTCCACGACGATTTCGCCGGCCGCGCGGAATTTTACCGCATTCTCGACAAGCTCGTTCGTGAGGTAGCCGACATTATGCCGGACTTCCCTATAAAGGTTGCGGGATGTGCGGTAGCGCAAGGCGACGAACTCGGCGACGAAATCCGAGGTGATCGCGCAATGTTTCCAGCCGAGATCGAGAGGCCCCTCGAAAAGACGCAGCCTCGTGACATTTTCGCCCGTTCCGATCGCCAGGTCTTCCAGTCCATATAGGATCGTCATCCATTCACCTGTGTTTCATAACCACGAGCGTGATGTCATCGTGGATCTTCTGCGTGCCGATATGAGCCATCAAATCCTCGATGATTCCGACCTTGACGTCCTCGGCGCTCAGGCCGTATCGCCGGCCCGCGCTTTCGCAAAGCCGCTCGATGCCAAAGAGTTCGCCGTTATGATCCTCGGCCTCGGTCACGCCGTCCGTGTGCAGAATGATGATATCATCGCGGTCAAAGGATACCTCGCGTGTCGCCACGAACGACGAAATATCCGGTTCCAATCCAATCGGCAGGCCTAGATCGAGCGTGTCGATCCGCTCCACCTTTCCGGGCTTGCGAACGACGATCAGTTCCTCGTGCTGGCCCGACAGCGTCAGGCGTCTTCCGTCATAATCCAGGAAGGCGAGGGAAAGGTGCTTGTTGGTGCTGGTCCTGACGAGATTTTTATAAATGGCTCGGTTCACCCTGTTCAGAAACTGCGAGGGCTCCATGTCGCCAGCCTCCTGCAATGCCCGCGCAATCGACTGGACCATCAGCATCAACACGCCGCTTTCCAGGCCGTGTCCCGTGACATCGCCGATGCCGATTTTCAGCCGCTTTCCGTCCCTCAAGACATCATAGTAATCGCCCCCCACCTCGTCGGCCGGCCGCATGTAAGCTGCGATTTCCAGTTCCGGAATTTCTTCCAATTCGCCGGTCTTGGGCAGAACCATCATCTGGATGCGGCGCGCCACCGCAAGCTCCGCACCGAGGCGCAGGTTTTCACTGCGCAATTGTCTATTCAAGGTGGAGATCTGCTGGTTCGCTTCTTCGATCTCCTTCGTTCTGTCGTCGACGAGCTGCTCGAGATTCTCCGTATGAAAACTGATCTGCTCAGCCATGCCGTTGAAGGCCATCCCGGCTTCTCCAACCTCATCACGGGTCGGTATGTCCACCCGAACGGAATAATCCTTCGCCTGGATGCGTTTGGCGGCTTCGGCGAGTGAGCTGATGCCTCGTGTGATGCGCTTCGATATGGCAAAAATGGCCGTGATGACAAAGCACAGCGACACCAGAAGCGCCAGAATCTGGTAGATCAGAATCCGGTTTGCCGCCTGTGAAATTCCGGCTTGGGCGGCAAACAGCGAGGCGTAGATCTCCCGCTCCGGCACGACGATGCCGAGCAGCATGGCTTCACGCCTCACAGGGCCGGAAATCCAAAGGTTCGTCGGCTGCAACTGTTTCAAGACGACGAGGTAGGGAACCTTTTCGCCATTTTCATCAAGGAGAATATGTCGTAGCAGCCCATCCTCGCCCAGGGGCAGTTGCGCTACTTCAGGCTGCGTACTCCCTTTCAGTGAACGGTTCAGGCCGGTGACACCTTCACCGCCCTGATTATTCGATGACCGCAATCCGATGATTTTCTCGCCGGTCGGATTGATGGCAACCACGTTGCCATCCGACATGGCCAGGAATCCGAAGCCGTTGTCGGCAACCTTGACGTTCTCGACGATCCCGGCCAGCTGGTCGAGCGTGATATCCGTTCCGGCAGCGCCGGCGACTTTCCTTCGGTCAGGAGACCAGAGCGGCTGAAAGAAGCTGACGATGAGCTTGCCGGTGATTGCATCCGTGTAGGGTGCCGTCTGGGTAATCTCGCTGCTGACCAGCCGTTTTCCCCTGTCTCTGCCCCACTCCTCCCACGACTCGTAAAGCCCGGGAAAGAAAAAGGTCCAGAACTCCGCGCTGTTATGGCCCGGATAGAGCTTGTCGAAGGTCTGGGCCTGGTCGGTGTAGGGCGCTGTCCTGAAGATTGGACGTTCTCTCGGGCCGATATAATACATCTGAAGCTTGGAAAGGCCGTCCGACAGCAGGCTTGGCGCCACCAGGTCGAGGACCGCACTGTTTTCGATGTCCCTCTGGACCTCCGGGACGGGGAGGTGGTCAGATCCCAGCAGATAACCCCAGACGCTGACGACGGATGGCGAGCCGGGCAGGTTCTGAGCCCATCCTCCTTTCGCATCGTAGACGACCTCCGCGGTTCCCGGAGAACCAAGAGCCATGGCCTGGCCGATCTGGGTTTCTCGAGCTGGTCGATCGATCTGTTCCTGAAGAACCCCGGCCAATGTGCTGACATCCGAATGGACCTGGCTCAGGAGCAGGTTCACATGTTCCGCGGTTATATCAGCGTAGGAGCGGATATAACCTTGATTGGCCTCCTCCAGGCCCTGGCCGACTTCGGCCGTGGCATCACGAGAGAGCCTTTGCACGTTCCAAAGCGCCAGGCCTCCCGTCACCAGCAGGTCGAACAGCACGGCGCTGCCGACGACGAGAACGAACTTTGCACGAAACGAGTGCAAGCCGAAACGTGCGATCTGTCCAGCCGGTGCATTCATGACGGCTTGCGTCCTGACGCCGCCCAGATTGGCCAGCCGGCATAGCCCTTGGGATGAAGGGCTGCAAAAATGTGGTCCCTGAAACCCTGTCGAAAACGTTCTATGAAGTCGGAAGAACCCCCGCGCCTGACAGCCATTTCCTCAACATAAACATTCTCCCAAGCTGCGATGACATCGGCAAAATCCTGCGGGTCGCCATCGAGATTGGTGACCATGAAAGACTCGATGAGAATATCGTCGAAGCCGGCATCGGTGAGGTATCGGCGGCTTTTCGGGCCGAGTTCCACGTCCATTTCGAAGTGGCTGAACAGCTTTGCGACTTCATTGTAGGTCCATTGGATGCTTTGTGAGCGGGGTTCTCCCAGGCAATGCGAATTTTTCTCGTTGGTTATGTATACCCGCCCGCCCGGCTTGCAGATCCGGAAGAGCTCCTTCAGAATCATATCCGGCCGATTGAATATCTGAAGCGAATGGCGGCACGTCACCAAGTCGAACTGGTTGCCTTCAAGCAGCATTTCCGAGGCGTCGCCGTAAGTATATTCGATATCGGCGACATCGAAGCTGGCGGCCATCTCGCGGGCATAGGCAAGACTTGCTCTGGAATGGTCGAGTGCGACGATCCGACCCGGCCGGAACTCCTTTTTGACAAGCAGGGCGAAATCGCCGATGCCGCAGCAGATATCGGCCATCACGATCCCTCTCCGCATGCCGTGACGAGGGAGGATGGTGCGCTCGTGGCGCCATGTCATCTTGGTCTGCGTGCGCAATATCGGAATGAAGCTTGGATCCTCGACGAAGCTCTGGCCGGGGTAAAATCCGGAATCATAGACCTCCACCGTTACCCGCGGCTCGATGCTGCTGAGGTGCTTGAACATGTGTTCGGTCCAACCGACGACGCTTGAAGTCACCACCACGAAACGAAGATCGGTTCTTGTTCGGCAGGTATCCAGCACAACGCGGGCAAAAGCCTGAAACGCGGTGTTATTCATCTGAACGAGGCGTTTTATATTGATGTAAAGAACGCCTCGGACATCATCGATAGCCTTCCTGAAGATGCAGATGCTGGAGCCGATCTCATCGACGGAATGAGGACGGATCACGCCCGCCAGGAAAAATTCCTGGCTGTTGGAGTCGAATTCCGCAAGGAAGGGTACTGTGCTCAACGTATGCTCCCTTCAAGCGGCAGGTCGACGACCAACGCTATGGATGCTGGAGCGGGCTCCTCCAGACGCAGGCGAGCATCGAAGTTGATTGCCAGATCGAGAAGAACGACCTCCCTGTTCGGCGTCTGGTCCATTGAAATTGCACCGAGATAACGCGCGAGTGCATCTTTTTGACGGGTTCTCGACACCGCCTCGCGATAGAATTCTCGCTGTTCGGCAGGGCACGTGAAACTGAGCCTCACCCGTTCCATCGCATCGCGTCGATAGACCGTGCAGTCTATCGAACCCTGCGGAGAACCACCGCGGAACGATACTTCCAGCAGTTCATTCAGGGCAAATGAGAAGAAATTGGAATGCCGAATAGGATCGGCGCGATTGTGGCTGATCATCTGCGCCATGAAGGTCGACAGCTGATCGCAATGCTGCCAGTCGGAAAGAAATGTCGCCATGTCCATTTCGAACCGGAGGAGGGGCTTGAAGGCCGCTTCCGTTGACCTGTCGCTGGTTGCCTGCATGCCGTTCCTCCTTCCCGTACTCACTCCGAGGAAGTCAAAAAACTGATGCTCACACTCGCCTGGGATCCAGAGGCCGCATTGCTCTGGGCATCGGGAAGTTTTCGAAGGGGACCGGCGGCATAAGCTTGTTGAGGAACGCGCCGATCTCTTCGGGGGACATCGGCTTGCCAAGGAAGTATCCTTGCAGCCGGTTACATTTTGCTTTTTTGAGCCAGGTGGCTTGTTCTGCCGTTTCCACACCCTCGGCAGTGACGCTCATGCCGAGTCCGTGGGCCAATGCTATGACCGAACGAACGATCGT
This sequence comes from Rhizobium sp. BR 249, assembly GCF_047445895.1. Taxonomy (NCBI): domain Bacteria; kingdom Pseudomonadati; phylum Pseudomonadota; class Alphaproteobacteria; order Hyphomicrobiales; family Rhizobiaceae; genus Rhizobium; species Rhizobium sp. BR 249. The sequence continues at coordinate 58,229 of NZ_JARWKX010000011.1, forward strand.
CTGACTTTTGCTGTCGGTCTCGAGATCCTTGATGAAATACTGGTCGATCTTGATCGTATCGAAGGGGAAGTTCTTCAGGTAGCTGAGCGACGAATAATAGGTCCCGAAATCGTCGAGCGAAATCTGAACTCCCAGCATTTTCAACGTATTGAGGGTGTCGAGATTGTTGATCGTACGCTCCAGCAGCACAGACTCGGTGATCTCGAGTTCAAGCCGCTCGGCGCGGATGCCAACGAGGTCCAAGGTTTGAGCGATGCGGTCGGTAAGGCCTGCATGCAGAAACTCCGCCGGTGAAAGATTGACGGCAACCGAAAAATGAGAGGGCCACGTCATGGCTTCGCGACAAGCCTGTTCGAGGGTCCATTGACCGATTTCGCTCATCAAACCGTCTGTCTCAGCCATGGGAATAAAGACATTGGGCGGGATGATGCCAACGACGGGATGACGCCATCGCAACAGTGCTTCAAAGCCGGCGATCGAAAAGGGTGGCTGTACGAGCGGCTGGTATTCGACGAAGAACTGGCCATCTTTGAGAGCGGTTCGCAAGCTGCGGCGCAGGGTCTCCCGCTGTTCCAGAACCATCAGCATGGCGCGGTTGAACTTCCTGGCTCTGTGCCTGCCTTCCTCCTTGGCCGCATAGAGCGCAATGTCGGCCGCTTTCATGAGCTGTTCGAATTCGTTCCCATCCGATGGGGCAACGGCAATCCCGACACTGGCGCCGACGAAAACATTAATGCCCTCGACCGTGAACGGCGCCCTGAAAGCACCGACGAGCGCTTCCGCCAGGCGCTCCGCCTCCCGAGGCTGGTTGTTTCTTCGCTGAATGACGGCGAATTCGTCGCCGGCCAATCGATAAGCGAATTCCTGCTCACCAAGCACGTTTCTGATGCGTTCGGCAGCCATTTTCAGAACGGTGTCGCCGGCGCCGTGGCCCAATGTGTCATTGACCGGTTTGAAATCGTCGAGGTCGATTTGCATGAGGGCGAACTTCACCCCCTTTGATACCGGCAGAGCGCTCCGCAATTGATCGCTGAATTGCCGTCGGTTTGGCAGTCCGGTCAAAACGTCGTGGGTCGCCTGGTGAAAAAGAAGCGCACGGTCATTTTCAGCCGGGCTATAAGTCCCCCGCAAGCTCGACTTGCCGTCCGCCTCGACGACGCCTAAGCCGCGAGGGCTGCGGAAAACCGTGAGTGTGCGCCGATCTCCCGTTTTTGCGTTTGCCACCTCGACGTTGCGCGGCAATCCACTCGAAAGCACGAGTTCGACTGCGGATTTCGTCGAAGGGGCCAAAAGTTCGGGATAGACATGCCACAAGGTAGCGTCGACCAAAGAATCGACGTCGTAAGTCAGCCGATGCTTGGCTGAGCACTCGGTAAGGTGAAAGCTCTCGTCATAAAGAGAGACGAGCTCGTCGGTATTGGCAAGGAGATACGTTTCGACAGAAGCAGACTGTGTCGCGTCGCCGCCCGGCATCCTTTCCTCTCCTTCCGTGGAGTCCTTTTGGGACACCTGCTAATCCATCTCAGCCCACGTGATTTTGATGCGACCCAAGATCGCATCTAATTTAGATAATTCTGAATAATGATCGCAGAACGTGTCGCGGTCAATGCCACTCGACTGAGGAGATAGTGGTTTTCCAGATTGCAGCGGTCTTGCTATGGAAATTTGCAGATGTACTGCCTGAAGTTCGGTTTCGTCCCGCACGAGGTCGCTGAGAGAGAAACGTGCGAAGAAGCGGGTCGTTGGGCATTTCGTTACACAATTCACCCCGGAAACAGTAATTCAACGACCGTTCCCTTGCCCGGCGCCGAGGCAATGCGCGCGTCGCCGCCGCTCTGGCGGACGAAGCCATAAACCACGGCCAGGCCGAGACCCGCGCCGCCTTCCGCGTCGCGGGTTGTGAAATAGGGCTCGAAGGCCTTATCGACCGCTTCGGCCGACATGCCGATACCGTCATCGGTCACGCTGACAATCACCCCGGCCTCGCTACGGGCGCAACGGATGAGGATCGTTCCGCCCAATGGCATGGCCGCGGCGGCGTTGAGGCAGAGATTGAGGATCGATTGCTCGAAGAGCGCCGTGTCGATGAGAACGGTGGGCAGGTCGTCGGCGATCTCGAAGGCAAGCCGGCATTTTTCACCGATGGCGATTTCCAGCACGTCGGCCATGCCGCGCAGCACCGCGCCCATCTCCACCGCGTCCGGACGGATCGGCTGCTGGCTGCCGATGGAAAGCATGCTCCCGGCCAACGACCTGCCGCGGTCGGCAGCCTTACGGATGCGGGCGAGATGCCGCTTTTGCCGGTCATTGAAGCCGGTTTCGCGCTCCAGCAGGCCGAGGCTGCCGGTGATGATGCCGATCATGTTGCCGACCTCATGGCTCACCTGATGGGTCATGCGCATGATGCCGTCGAGCCGTTGGATCTTTGCTGCCTCCGCCTCCTGCCGGTCCATGTCGGTGATATCACGTGCCAGCAGCACGATGCCGCCGTCGGGTTGGCGCGATAGCGACACCTCAGTCACCCGCCCGGCATCGGAGCGGTGGCGCAGCACGGACCGGTCGGAGAGCAGGCCGGCGTCGTTTTCGGCCGGCAGGAGTGCCGGATCGATCTCCGGCAGGGGTGTCACGAATCTGCGGAGCGGCAATTTCCTGGCCGAACCGGACCAGCCGACCAGCTCGATGACACGGCGGTTCATCGTGATCGGCCGGCCGCGCGGATCGAACAGCGCAATGCCCTCGTTCATACTGCGGAAGGTGGAGCGGATGGTGCGGGCGGCGGCCTCCGCCGTGCGCCGCAGCCGCGTCACACGCTCGACGCTCTCGCGGAACGCACGAAAGGCTTCGAGCAGGCGCACCAGCTCGGTTTCCGTGCCGTCATAGCGCGGCGCATCGACATCCTTGCGCCCTTCTGCCAGTGCGTTCATGCCGTTCGAAAGCGCGACGATGCCGCGTGAGACGCGCATGACGGAGCGGATCGAGACCACGGCCATTGCCAGCACCAGCAGCGAGGCAACGGCGACGATGACCAGGATGCGGCTCAAGGCATCGGAGGTCGAGACGAGGTCGTCGCTGAGGCTGCGGGCAACGGCGTCGCTCTGGGTTTCCGTCTCATGCGACAGATCGCGCGAGACCGTATGCAGGCGCGAAACGGCGGCGCGGATGGCAAACATTTCGAGGAGATAGCGTGTCTGTGCCTCGAACACCCGTTCGTAAGGCGCAAGCTCGGCGGCGGCAATCCGGACGTCCGGCGCGGCGGGTTCGAGGCGCGGGGCTGTTTCGGAGACGTAGCGCCGGCGCAATTCGCCGAGCTGGAAGAGGCTGTCCGAATTGGAGGCGGATTGTACGACGGCGTTCAGCCGACCGCGGAAGTCGGCATCCGCAATACCGCTGCCGGTCGCGATCTCGCCGAGCGCTGCCGCAGCCTCCGCCTTGTGCTGCTGGGCGGATTCCGCGTCGCCAGCAAGCGCCGTCGTCTGCGTGCGGATCGTTTCCAGCAGCTCGACGATACGGCTGCTCGCAAAACCCTTCACGGCAGCCCCGTCGTTTTCAGGTTGCATGGCGCGCAGTAACGTATCGACCTGCACGACGACCGAGCGGCTTTCGCTGGACACCCGGTAGGGCGAGGTCGCGTTCATCAGGAAGGGTGCGCTGGAGACGAGATCGGAAACCTGTCGCGACACCAGCGAGGCCTTGGCGAGACTCGAAAACGCCTGCAGGCCATAGGCGGCCATCTCCTGGCGCGCCCGCTGCAGGCCGTAGACGGCGATGGTCGCCAGGCTGAAGACAAGCACGCAGATGAAGGCGATGGCAAAGGGCAGGCGAAAGGCGATGGAGGAGAGGAAGGGACGGCTGATCACGGTGCGATCTCGCCATCGTCGGTGTCGAGAACGTAGCCCTTGCCGCGGCGCGTCTTGATATGACGCGGCAGGTCCGGATTGCGCTCGATCTTGCGACGCAGACGCAGCACGAGCACGTCGACATTGCGGTCGATGTAGCGCTCGCTCTCCGCGCCCAGCCGGTCGAGGATATGCGCGCGGCTGACGGGTGCGTTCGGCGTTTCGGCGAGGATTTCGAGCAGCGCGAATTCGGCGCTCGTGAGCGACTTGGCGGGGTCGGTGCGGCAGATGGCGCGGCGGCTCTTGAGATCCACCGACCAGTCGCCGAGCTTCAGGGATGTAGGCTCGTGCTCCCGTTCGCTTTCCCGCTCCGGCTTCAGCGACGGGATGGTCCGGCGCAGCACGGCCTTGATACGGGCCGTCAATTCGATCGGCTCGAAGGGTTTGACGACATAGTCGTCGGCCGCCGTTTCGAGGCCGAGCACCCGGTCCGCGGCGCTGCCGGCAGCCGTCACCATGACGATGCCGATATTGGTCTGTGCCCGCAGGCGCTGCGCGAAGGTACGGCCGGAGGTGCCGGGCAGATTATGGTCGACGAGCACGAGATGCACCGTTTCGCGCGAAAGCACGATCGCCGCTTCCTCCGCCGACGGCGCGGTGAGCGGCGTCCAGCCCTCCGCTTCCACCAGGTCGGAGATAAGCTCCGCCATGTCCGGATCGTCCTCGACGATCAGAATGCTGATCCTCTCATTCAACACATACACGTCCTCCCGCGTTCATTATAGGCAGGGCCGTCACGATCTTCAAAGCGGGCTCGTGTTATGCGCTTTGTCACATTTGTAACCTTTGTCATTTTTGAGGGTTCGTCGCGGGCAAAGCTGTAAGAACCGTAACCATTCTTCGATTGCGCAAGGCAGCAGATGTGACATCCTGGCTGCGGAGATTGGGACACAAGGTCCAATGGGAGGAAATCGTGAGAGGCATCACCGCTTTCGGCGCAGTCGCGGCTTTGTGGCTGGCGAGCGCCAGCACCGGCATGGCTGCCTCGTCGCTCACCGTTTTGTGCGGTGTGGACGAGATGTGGTGCGCCGCGATGAAGACGGCCTATGAGGCAAAGAGCGGGCACGAAATTTCGGTGACCCGCAAGAGCACCGGCGATATCCTCAATCAGATCCGCGCGGAGAAGGCAGCGCCGACCGTCGACGTCTGGTGGGGTGGCACGGGCGATACCCATCTGCAGGCTGGTTCTGAAAATCTTCTCGAACCCTACCAGCCGGCCCATGAGCGCGACATGCTGCCCTGGGCGCAGAATTTCTTCGCCATGTCCGGCGGCCGCTCGGCCGGCATCTATGCCGGGGCGCTCGGCTTTGCCTACAATGTCGATCTGCTGCGCGAGCTGAAGCTGCCGGCGCCGACTTGCTGGAAGGACCTGACGGACACCGCCTATCACGGCCGCATCCAGAGCGGCAATCCGAATTCTTCCGGCACCGCCTTCACCACGCTTGCGACGCTCGTCCAGCTCTTCGGCGAGGATGAGGCCTTCCGTTATCTCGCCGCGCTCAACCGCAATATCGAGCGTTACACCCCTTCCGGATCTGCGCCTATCAAGGCGGCGGCGCGCGGAGAAACGCTCATCGGCATTTCCTTCATGCATGATGCCGTCACGCAGAAGCAGGCGGGCTATCCGCTTGTGATCGTCGCACCCTGCGAAGGCACCGGCTACGAGATCGGTGCCGTGAGCATCGTCAAAGGTGCCAAAAACATCGAGGAAGCAAAGCGCTTCGTCGATTTCGCGCTGAGCCCGGAAGGGCAGGGTACGGGCGCAGCGTCCGGCCAGAACCAGGTGCCATCAAACGCGAAATCCAGCCTGCCGCTCGCAGCGCCTGACATTTCGATGATCAAGATGGTGGACTATGACTTCGCCACCTTCGGCTCACCGGAAGAACGAAGTCGACTACTCCGCAGGTTCGATGCGGAAATCGCCGCGACGAACTGATCGATCCCTTTAGACAAACAGCAATCCGAAATCGTGAACGCGCCGCCGCGGGCAGGCCGAAGGCCCCGCCGTGTCTCGTTCATGGGAAAAATCCAACCCAGGCAACAGGAGGATGCCCGCATGAAAATCAACACCCTTTCCCTCATGCTCTTCGCCGGCACGGCGCTCGGGGCGCTGCCGGCGCAGGCGGCTGGCGAACTCAACCTCATCTGCTCGGCCGACGTCGTCATCTGCGAGCAGATGAAGGGCGATTTCGAGAAGGCGCATGCGGACATCAAGGTGAACATGGTTCGCCTCTCGTCCGGCGAGACCTATGCCAAGGTGCGCGCCGAGGCCCGCAACCCGAAGACCGACATCTGGTGGGCCGGCACAGGCGACCCGCATCTTCAGGCGGCATCGGAAAATCTGACGCTGGAATACAAGTCGCCGAAGCTCGATGAACTCAACGACTGGGCGAAGAAGCAGGCCGAAAGCTCCGGTTACAAGACGGTCGGCGTCTATGCCGGCGCGCTCGGCTGGGGCTACAACACGGAAATCTTCAAAACCAAGGGTTACAAGGAGCCGGTCTGCTGGGCCGACCTTCTGGCGCCGGAATTGAAGGGCGAAATTCAGATCGCCAACCCGAATTCTTCCGGCACGGCCTACACCGCGCTCGCGTCTCTCGTGCAGATCATGGGCGAGGACCAGGCCTTCGACTACCTGAAGAAGCTGAATGGCAACATCTCGCAATATACCAAGTCCGGCTCGGCGCCCGTCAAGGCGGCTGCACGCGGCGAGACGGCACTCGGCATCGTCTTCGTGCATGACGCGGTGGCGCAGACGGCGGAAGGCTTCCCGGTCAAGTCGATCACGCCCTGCGAAGGCACCGGCTATGAGATCGGCTCCATGTCGATCATCAAGGGCGCGCGCAACCTCGACAATGCGAAGACCTGGTACGACTGGGCGCTGACGGCGGAAGTCCAGTCGCGCATGAAGGATGCAAAATCCTTCCAGCTGCCTTCCAACAAGAGCGCGACCATTCCGAAGGAGGCGCCGCGCTTCGAGGACATCAAGCTGATCGACTACGACTTCAAGACTTATGGCGACCCGGCAAAGCGCAAGGCACTGCTGGAACGCTGGGATCGCGAAATCGGCGCCGCCGCCAACTGATGTCCTGACAGGCGGCGCCTGCCTCCACAGGCGCCGCCTTCCTACACTCAAAACAGCGAGGTCAGCCATGAGACATGGCAATCGCAGGCTGGACGTGGTCCTGCTCCTGGGCGTGGTCGCATTGACCCTGTTGCCCTGGTATCGGATCGAGAACGGCTTCTTCGGGTTCGGTTGGCTGGCCGGCTTCCCCCTTTCCACGGAGGCCGCACCCGGTCTCGTGCAGATCTTCGCGCATGGCCGGCTGTGGCTTGCCGCTGCGCTCGTGCTCCTTCTCCTGGCGGTCGCGGCTCGCGGCATGGCGGACCCGATGCGCCGCGGCGCCGTGCTCGCCTGGATCGGCGCGATCGGCGTTCTCTTCCTCTCGCTCCAGGGCCTCGCCATCGGCTTTTCCGGCTGGAACTGGACGGTGAGCGACACGCTCTTCGGCCCGCTCTCGAACGGCCAGCCCGCCATGGGGGCGGGCGCGGTCCTCTCTTCCATCACCTTCGTGCTGCTCTTCGCCTTCGGCCTTGCCGACCGCGGCGTGATGAAGGGCGATGCCTTCGTCGTCAGCGCTATCGCGCTGCTGGTCTTCCTCGTCGCCGTCTTCGTCTTCTATCCGATCGGCAGCATGTTCATCGGTTCGGTGCAGGATTTCGACGGCTCGTTCAATGCGGATAACTTTATCCGCAATATCCAGGATCCGAGCATCTGGAGCCTCAACTGTGTGATCGGCGCCGGCCGCTGCGGCGTCGCCTGGCGCACGCTATGGCTCGCCATCATGACCGGCCTCGGCTCGACCCTGCTCGGGCTTGCCTTCGCGCTCGTCGCCACCCGCACGCGCTTTCCCTTCAAGAAGGGCCTGCGGCTGCTGACGATCCTGCCGATCATCACGCCGCCCTTCGTCATCGGTCTGGCGCTCACGCTGCTCTTCGGCCGTGCCGGTGTCGTCACGCAGGGGCTGTCGCAACTGCTCGGCCTAGAGCCCGGCCGCTGGCTCTACGGCCTCACCGGCATCTGGATCGCGCAGGTGCTGTCCTTCACGCCGATCTCCTTCCTCGTGCTGATCGGCGTCGTCGAAGGCGTCAGCCCATCGATGGAGGAGGCCTCCACGACGCTGCGCGCCGACCGCTGGCGCACCTTCCGGCGGGTGTCGCTGCCGCTGATGAAGCCTGGCCTCGCCAACGCCTTCCTCATAGGCTTCATCGAAAGCATGGCCGATTTCGGCAACCCGCTGGTGCTCGGCGGCAGCCATGGCGTGCTCTCGACGGAAATCTTCTTCGCCGTCGTCGGCTCGCAGAACGATCCATCACGCGCCGCCGTGCTCGCCATGGTGCTGCTCGCCTTCACGCTCTCCGCCTTCCTCGCCCAGCGCGTCTGGCTGTCGGGCAAGAATTTTGCCACCGTCACCGGCAAGGGCGACAGCGGATCGCATATCGCCCTGCCGCGCGGGCTGTCGATCGGCGTTCACGCCGTCGTCATCCCGTGGATCCTCTTCACGCTCGTCATCTACGGCATGATCCTGATCGGCGGCTTCGTGAAGACCTGGGGCCTCGACAATTCGCTGACGCTCGACCACTACGCCAAGGCCTTCTCGATCAGCTTCGAAAACGGGATCGCCTGGACGGGTGTCGCCTGGAACTCGTTCTGGACGACGATGGAGATCGCGCTGATCTCCGCCCCGCTGACCGCCGCCGTCGGTCTGCTGACGGCCTATATCATCGTGCGTCAGAAATTCGCCGGCAAGAATGCCTTTGAATTCGCCCTGATGATGAGCTTTGCCATTCCCGGCACGGTCATCGGCGTGAGCTACATCATGGCCTTCAACCTGCCGCCGCTCGAGATGACCGGCTCGGCGCTGATCCTGATCGCCTGCTTCGTCTTCCGCAACATGCCGGTCGGTGTGCGCGGCGGCATCGCTGCGATGAGCCAGCTCGACAAGAGCCTGGACGAAGCCTCGCTGACGCTCCGGGCCAACAGCTTCCGCACGATCCGCAAGGTCATTTTGCCGCTCCTGCGTCCTGCCATCACCGCCGCGCTCGTTTATTCCTTCGTGCGTGCCATCACCTCCATCAGCGCCGTCATCTTCCTCGTCAGCGCCGAGTACAACATGGCGACCTCCTACATCGTCGGTCTCGTCGAGAATGGCGAATACGGCGTAGCGATCGCCTATTCCTCCATGCTGATCGTCGTGATGATCACCGTCATCGCCGGCTTCCAGCTCATCGTGGGCGAGCGGCGCCTGCGCCGTGAAAACCGCGTCGCCGGCCTCGCCACCTCCGCTTCCTCTCGTCAGGAGAAAATCGCATGATCAACCAGAAAGCCGGTTCCGTCGTCTTCCAGAACGTGCGCAAGACGTTCGGCGCCTTCACCGCCATTGCCGACCTTTCGCTCACCATCGAGCCCGGCACGCTCGTCACCCTGCTTGGCCCTTCCGGCTGCGGCAAGACGACGACGCTGCGCATGCTTGCCGGCCTCGAACATCCTTCGGCCGGAAAAATCCTGATCGGCGGCAAGGACGTCACCATGCTGCCGGCCAACGAGCGCGACGTCTCGATGGTCTTCCAGTCCTATGCGCTGTTTCCGCATATGAATGCGCGCGACAATGTCGCCTATGGCCTGGAATCCTCCGGCCTGAACCGCAGGCAAGCGCGCGAGAAGGCGGAGGAGGGGCTGGCGCTCGTCGGTCTTGCCGGCATGGGCCATCGCCTTCCCGCCGAACTCTCCGGCGGCCAGCAGCAGCGCGTCGCCGTCGCCCGCGCGCTGGTGCTGGAGCCGCAGGTGCTGCTGCTCGATGAGCCGCTCTCCAACCTCGATGCGCGCCTGCGCCGCAAGGTGCGCACGGATATCCGCCAACTCCAGCAGCGCCTCGGCTTCACGGCTGTCTACGTCACGCACGATCAGGACGAGGCGCTTGCCGTGTCCGACCGGATCATCATCATGAAGGATGGCGAAATCGCCCAGTCCGGCGCCCCGCGCGACCTCTACGAAGCGCCGGCTTCCGCCTTCATCGCCGATTTCATGGGGGAGGCGAACGTCATTCCCTGCGAGGTGGTCGGCATCGATGGCGCCGATGCTGAAATCCGCATTGGCGGTTTCAAGCATCGCGTGCCCGCCGGTCGGGCGACGCCGGGTGCCGCAAGCCTTGCCGTCCGGCCCGGCGCCATCGCGCTTTCCGAGGGACGCGGGCAGGGGCTTGCCGGCCGTATCCTGCATTCCGCCTATCTTGGAGATCATGTCGAGTACGAGGTTGAAACCGACGTCGGCACGCTCTTCATCGTCGATCACGCCGTCGACCGCATCCTGCCGGTCGCCTCCGACGCCACGCTCGGCTTTCGAGGCCGCGGCATCGCCCTCATCAGCGGATGAGCCTCTAATATCTGAACATTCGGTCGGTGCGGGCGCTTAATTCCCGCAGCGACGACACTCAATGCAAGGAGTACCAGCATCATGTCGCAAGAGACGGAACTTGATACACGCTTCGCCTTCGCCAGAGCGGTGGCACAGGAGGCGGGCGCCATGGCGCTCGATTATTTCAACAGGCGCGAAACGCTCGTCATCGAAACGAAGCGGGATCTGCAGGATGTCGTGTCCATTGCCGACCGCAACGTCGAGACGTTCATCCGCCGGCGCGTGGCGGAAGCTTTTGGGGCAGACGGGTTTCTCGGCGAGGAATACGGGTATCAGGAAGGGCAGTCGGGATTGACATGGGTGGTCGATCCGATCGACGGAACGGCGCCCTTCGTCAACGGCATGCCGACATGGTGTGTATCGATTGCCGTTCTGCACCGCGGTGTGCCGGTGATCGGCGTCATCCATGTTCCATGCGCTGATGAACTCTACGCAGCGGCAGCGGGCATGGGTGCGAGCCTCAACGGCAAGAACCTCAGCCTCGACCCATCACGGACTTTGCAGAATGCAATGACGGGCATCGGCTGCAACACCTATGTCACACCGGAACGGGTAGGCGCGATTGTCGCTGCCTTGCTCGGCAAAGGCGGCAATTTCATCCGCAATGGCTCCGGTGCCCTGATGCTGGCCTATGTGGCCGCGGGCCGGCTCGTTGGTTACTACGAGCCCCACATGCGCGCCTGGGACTGCATGGCCGGCTACTGCCTCGTCAGAGAGGCCGGTGGGACTCATCTAGCCTTCCCGGCTGAGGGCGAAGCCTTGCTGCAGGGCCATCCGGTGCTGGCCAGCAATCAGACGGTCTATGCCGATCTGCTGGCAATCCACACCGGCTGAACCTTCCAGACACCCAGCGAGTGTCGTGTCACCGGCGAGCAACTCCCACGCCAGACGTATTCTCGAAGGTCCTTGACTTTCATCAGAGCGGAGGGCTCCTAACGAAATCAGAAAATGACGAAATGGCTCAAGGATAGTGGATAAGATCGTGCATTGGATCGCCAGTGCCATTGGAGTGCTTATCGCGTATTTACTCGGTTCAATACCGACGGGATATCTTCTCGGAAAGTTCCTGCGCAACATCGATGTCCCACTGAGCCGGCCATAACGCGCCACGACCACTTCCACGAACGACATACCAGACGGACTGGCTGCTGACGGATGAGAACCGCTCCGCTAAGGACGGTGCCGAGCGGAATCCTGCTCACGCCAATTATGGCGCGCTGGCGCGTGAGGGCTTTCGAGTCATTGCCCAGCATGTTGCTATGTTGTTCACGTTCTGGACGAAGAAGATCGCATAAAGAGATCGACAGGACGTGGCTGCGTACGGACGAACGGAAAAATCCCCGATTCCGAACACATAGCTATCTCCGGCGAGGGATCTCCAGTTCGAATCTTTTCAACTGCAGTCAAACATCGGATGTTGGTGTCTCAGGTGCCGCTCCCATCAGCTCAACTCATCGAGAGTTAGCCTGCTGCCCAATACTAGGCTAACGAGCGGTGCAGACGGTCGCCGCGCAGCGATGATTATGACGTGACCCAGTCCGCAAAGACTTTCGAGAGCCGACGTTGGCTGCCACTTTTGGGATAAGCCAAGTAATGTCCGATGTAACGATTGTCTCTACTGTTGGTGAAGGGGCGCACAAGGCGGCCGCTTTCTAGTTCCCGATTTGCGAGAGTGTTGGATTCTAAAGCAACCCCCAAACCATTTGCTGCCGCGTCAACCGCGAGAAAACTTCTGTCGAAGCTCATCGCAGGAAAAGGAGGGGGACCGAGATTGTTGAGTTCGAACCAGTCGATCCATTGAATGCGCTTTAAATCGCTTCTGATAAGTGGCAGGTGTTCAAGATCGCGCGGCGTTTTCAGCCGCTCTGCCATTTTCGGACTGCACAGGGGCGATACGACTTCCTCGCCAAGAGGCACGACGATGAGATCCTCCCGGTTGGAAGGCTCGCCGTAAACAATATCAACGTCGAAGAGGCCGTCAACGAACCGTGCGTAATTCGTGCTCGCCGCCACTCTGACTTCTACCCCTTTGTTCTTGCTGAGAAAGTCTGGAAGCCGGGCTGACAGCACCTGCGCTGCATAGCTAGGGGCGCAATGAACCCGCAAAAGATGCGCCTTGTTCGATGAAATCATCTCAACACCACGCCGAAGCTCTTCGAATGCATTCGAGGCATGGGAGAGGAGCGTCTGCCCGGCAAGCGTAAGGCTGACCTTGCGTGTGCTGCGTTCAAACAGAGAGGTGCCTAAGTCCCGTTCCAGCTTTGCAATCGCGTGGCTGACAGCACTTGGCGACAGGTGCAATTCTTCCGCGGCAGCACGGAAGGAAGCAAGTCGGGCCGCGGCTTCAAAGATGCGGACAGCGGAGAGGGAAGCCATCTGTAACATCCGATTAGTGAACCAGATTCACCTACCGTTGTAAACTTCGCGTTTGTCGAACGTCGCCGACTAAGTCAGGTTCGCCCAGCAAGCCAACTGACTTGTCGATGATTTGCCAGATGCTCGGGAAGCATCGGGAGGAGATTACATGCTACTGAATGGGAAGACCGCGGTCATTTCGGGCGCGGCGAGCAGGCGCGGCATCGGTCGTGCCACCGCACAGCTTTTCGCCGAGCACGGCGCCCGCGTCGCGATCCTTGATATAGACACTGATGCCGCCGCAGAAGCCGCTGCGGCCTTGCCAACCGTCAACACCGGGGCGCACATCGGCCTCCGCTGCGACGTCGCCGCTAAGGACTCCTGCACGAAGGCCGCCTCCGAGGTCATCGCATCTTTCGGTGCGGTCAACGCGCTGATCAACAACGCTGGTATTACGCAGCCCGTCACAACGTTGGACATCACGGATGCCGATTGGCAACGGATTATCGCCGTCAATATGACGGGCGTGCTGTTTCTCAGTCAGGCTTTCATACCCTATATGCGCGACAACGGCGGCGGATCGATTGCCTGCATGTCTTCAGTCTCGGCGCAGCGTGGCGGTGGGATCTTCGGCGGCCCCCATTATTCCGCCGCGAAGGCAGGCGTTCTGGGCCTCGCCAAGGCAATGGCCCGCGAATTCGGGCCGGCGGGAATCCGCGTCAACTCGGTAACGCCCGGTTTGATCCAGACGGATATCACCGGCGGCAAACTCACCGACCAGATGCGTGCCGACATCATCAAGGGCATTCCGTTGAGCCGGCTCGGGGAGGCGACCGACGTCGCCAACATCTACCTGTTCCTTGCATCGGACCTGTCGGCCTACGTCACCGGTGCGGTGATCGACGTCAACGGCGGCATGCTCATTCACTGAGACCCGCCGCCAACCGACCAGGGGACACCCACATGACTCAGATTGGACACAACATCAGCCTGGCCGAGCGGGCCCGCCGCATCCGACGTCATGCGCTGCGCATGGGTGAAGTTCAGGGGCAGGGCTATATCGCGCAGGCGCTCGGGGTCGCCGACGTGCTCGCGGTCTCATATTTCCATGCCACGAATTACCGGCCGGAGGATCCGGAATGGGAGGGTCGCGACAGGTTCCTGTTGTCGATTGGTCACTACGCCATCGCGCTCTATGCAGCGCTGATCGAGGCCAAGATCGTTCCCGAGGACGAACTGGAGACCTATGGCACCGACGACAGCCGTCTCCCGATGTCGGGCATGTCCGCCTACACGCCGGGCATGGAGATCACCGGAGGATCTCTCGGGCATGGTCTTGGCATTGCCGTCGGGATGGCTCTCGCTCTGAAGCGAAAGAAGTCGTCATCCTTCGTCTATAACCTGTTTTCCGACGGTGAACTTGACGAAGGCTCGACATGGGAAGCGGCGATGTCGGCCGGATCGTACAAGCTCGACAACCTGATAGGGATTGTCGACGTCAATCAGATGCAAGCCGACGGTCCGTCGATCGGCGTGCTCAATTTCGAACCGCTGGGCCCCAAATTCGAAGCCTTCGGCTGGTTCGTTCAACGGGTGGACGGGAACGACATCAATGCGCTCGTGAAGGCATTCGACGCCGCTCGCAGCCACACGGATGAGAAGCCTCGCATCATCATCTGCGACACGAAGATGGCGAAGGGGGTGCCCTTCCTTGAGGCGCGCGATCGAAACCACTTCCTGCGGGTGGAACCTCACGAATGGGCGGAAGCCCTCAGGATCATCGATGGGGGAGTGGAAGCATGAGGCGTTCGAAATACATTCGGCCGGCGCATCTCGAAAACGGCAGCGACAAGCCCCGCCTGACGACGTCGGCGATGATCGCATCGATAGCCGGACCCGATCAACCGACGAGACCGGCACCCTTCGGCAACGCACTTGCCGCTCTGGCGCGGAAGGATGAGCGTGTCGTCGGTATGTCCGCCGACTTGGCAAAATATACCGACCTGCACGTTTTCCGCGCGGTGCATCCCGACCGCTTCTACCAAATGGGCATGGCCGAACAGCTATTGATGATGTCGGCGGCGGGAATGGCGCGCGAAGGCTTTCAGCCGTGGGTGACGACTTACGCCGTCTTCGCCTCCCGACGAGCCTACGACTTCATCTGCTTGGCGATTGCCGAGGAGATGCTGGACGTGAAGATCGTGTGCGCGCTTCCGGGTCTGACGACAGGTTATGGTCCGAGCCACCAGGCGACCGAAGATCTCGCAATGTTCCGAGGGATGCCGAACCTGACGATCCTCGACCCCTGCGACGCAAGCGAAATCGAACAGGCCGTTCCGGCGATCGCCGCCCATAAGGGTCCGGTCTACATGCGCCTTCTGCGCGGCAACGTTCCACTGGTTCTGGAGGAATACGGCTACAAGTTCGAGCTCGGCAAGGCGAAGCTGCTACGCGATGGCCGGGATACGCTCATTATCTCGTCGGGGCTGATGACGATGCGCGCGCTCGAGGCTGCCAAGCAGCTTCAAAACGACGGCGTCGACGCAGCGGTACTGCACGTTCCAACAATCAAACCTCTCGACGAGCCCACGATCATCGCCGAATGCGGGAAGAGCGGGCGCCTTGTGGTCGTAGCGGAAAACCACACTGTCATCGGCGGACTCGGTGAGGCAGTCGCCGGAACGCTGTTGCGTGCCGGCGTCGCACCGCCGGCCTTTCGGCAGATCGGCCTGCCCGACCAGTTCCTGGAGGCGGGCGCCTTGCCGACGCTCCATGACCAATACGGCCTGTCGACCTTCAAGGTGACGGAAGCGGTCAAGGCATGGCTCTCGACCTGACGCCGTCGGCCGGTTGAGGAGATGCCGGCCGTTTAAACAAGCTTGTGATGGAGGATGAAATGAGCTTGCAGATCAATCGAAGATTTTTCCTGGCGACCGCCGCTGCTGCGCTCGCGGCCCCGGCAATCGTGCTTTCAAGCCGATCCGCTAGCGCTGCCGCCACGACCCTCACCCTTGGCCATGGCGCCGCTCCCGGCAATCCCAGAACTGTGGCCGCAGATAAGTTTGCGGAACTCGTCAAGCAGAAGACTGAAGGTCGTATCCAGATCAACGTCGCAGGCTCCGAAACACTTGGCAGCGACTCGGCGATGTTGACCAGTCTGCGGACCGGCGCGCTCGACTTTACCGCCAACAGTCAGGGCGCCACTTCGGCGATCGTTCCGGAACTCAGCGCGCTCGGCCTGCCGTTCCTGTTCGAAAACACCGACAAGGCTGTGGCAGTCTTGAATGGTCCGGTGGGGGCCGAGCTCAACCGGCGCTTCGAAGCGGTCGGAGTCGTACCGCTCGACTGGTGGGACAACGGCATCCGGCACCTGACGAACTCGAAGCGGGAGGTGACTTCGCCTTCTGACCTGGCGGGCATGAAAATCAGGACGCCGGCCGATCCGATGACGATCGACATCTTCCAGGCTTTGGGTGCAGGGACCGAACAGATCGCCTTCGGCGAACTCTACATCGCCTTGCAGCAGGGCGTTGTCGACGGACAGGAGAATCCACTCGCGAACATCGAAAGTTCGAAGCTCCATGAAGTCAACAAGTACATCAGCCTGACCGCCCACAAGTGGGAATCCACCCCGTTCCTGATGTCGAAGATCGCCCAGGCCCGCTTGGGGTCTGATTTAGAGGCGGTCGAGGCCGCGGCAAAGGAGGCGGGCGCTCTGCAGCGGAAGCTCTCGAGCGAGAAGGCCGCGCAAGTGCTGGAGAACTTCAAGAAGAACTCTGCGGTCGAGGTCGTGGAAGTCGATCGCGATGCTTTCGTCAAGGCGACCGCTTCCGTCGCGGACAATTGGAAGAAGAAGCCGTTCGGCGATTTCGTCACCCAGGTGGAAGCTGCCGCGAGGGGCTGAGGCTCCTCCCCGAAATACGGAGGCCTCATGAGCAGGTTCTATTCAGCCGTCGAGCTGGTCGCCGGCACTATCGTTATCTTAGCGAGATCGGTCATCATCGTCAGCGGTATCGCGCTGACGGCGGTCACCACGGCCAATGTCATCGCTCGATATGTTTCGGCGAGCGGCGGACTTTCGTTCGCCCAGGAATTGCCGATGCTGATGTTTCCATGGTTCATCATCGCCGGGATCATCATTGCAGCCCATGCGGGCGGGCACATGGCCGTCGAATGGCTCTACGAAAAGCTCGAAGGCAGTGCTCGGACGATGGCCCTCATCGTGGCGAACGCGATCAGCGTCGCCGCATTTCTGGTGCTGGCATATCAGGCGACCGTGGTGGCCGAGATCGCCGGGGCTGAACATAGCCCCGTTCTGCAGCTTCCGAACAGCATCGGCTATTACTCGCTGTCGATCGGCGCGGTGCTCGTGTCCATCGTTACCATCGCCGCGACCGTCCGCGTTCTCCGCCTCGGCTGGGATCACCGCCTCGAAATCAAGCCCGAGGAGATAGCGCTATGACACTCGTGATGATCGTTTCCTTCTGCGTCCTCATGGTTCTCGCCGTTCCCGTCGGCTATGGGCTGATCATCGCAGCGGGGCTTGGAGTCCTATTCAACGGTTACGTCCCGCTCTCGGTGGTCGCCCAGCAGGTCTACGACCAGACCCAATCCTTCCCGATGCTGGCGCTCCCGTTCTTCATGCTTGCCGGCACGCTGATGCTTGGCGGTGAACTGGGGCGTCAGCTCCTGGAGCTCGCCTCTCGCGCGATGCAACGGTGGCGGGGCGGACCCTTGTCGACCACGGTCGTATCCTCCGTCGTCTTTGGCGGCGTATCCGGCTCGGCTGTGGCGAATGCGAGCGCGCTCGGCTCCGTTCTCATCCCCTGGCAGAAGAAGCACGGGTTTCCGCCGGCGCTCTGCGCCGCCAACAATGCGACCTCTGCTGTCATCGACGTCCTCATCCCGCCGTCGATCCCGATGATCCTCTACGCTCTGATCAGCGGCGTCAGCGTAGGCGACCTGTTCATCTCCGGCATTGTTCCCGGGCTGATCATGGCGGCGAGCTTCGTGTTCGTCTGCTGGTATGTCTCCGTGAGGCGGGGGTATGCCGTCGAAGCCGTGAAGGTCCGCAAGCGGGAGCTGGCGCGACTGGCACTGCAGAGTTTCCCGGCAATCCTGCTGCCGATCCTGATCATCGTCTTTTTGCGATCCGGCCTGGCGACGCCGACAGAGGTCTCGGTCCTCTCGGTCGTTTACTCGCTGCTGCTCAGCATCCTCTTCTACCGTGATCTGACCTGGAAACGCTTCTGCGATAACATGGTGGAAGCGGGCGTCGCGACGGGCGTGGTCATGCTGGTGATCATGGGAAGCGCTGCGGTCGGCTGGGTTCTGACATTCGATCAGGCTCCGCAGCACATGGCCGAGTGGGTCTCGACGCACATCTCCAGCCCGATCGTCATCATTCTCATGATGAACCTGATCATGCTGGTCGTCGGCATGCCGCTCGACATGCCGCCGGCGATCCTCCTGCTCGGACCAATCTTCGTTCCTCTGGCCGATTCCATCGGTCTCGATCGGGTCCAACTCGGCCTGATGATGGTGATTAATCTGGGGATTGGTCTCTATACGCCGCCAATCGGGACGACGCTGTTCATCTCATCGTCCATCGCAAAAGCGCCTTTGGGAACGACGACCAACGAACTCTGGCCGTTTTTCGGCATGGCCATGCTCCTCCTGCTGGCGGTCAGCTTTGTACCTGCCCTGACAATCTACTGAGGAGCGTTCAATGAGCGAAACGTCAAAGAACGTCATCACCGTCCGAGGACTTACAAAGTCCTACGGTGCGACCTCGGTCCTCAAAGGCGTCAACTTTTCCGTTGCGCGGGGGGAGGTTCATGCGCTGCTCGGCGGCAATGGCGCCGGCAAGTCGACGATGATCAAGATCATCACCGGCGCGGCCTCGCGCAACGATGGAGAGATTCACTTCTTCGACAGCGGGGGCAGCAAACGCAGCGAGGCCGAGGGCAGGGCGAAGGTCGCGGTCGTGCACCAGGAACTTGCGCTGCTGCCGCATCTGACTGTCGCCGAAAATATTGCCCTGCCGCATCACAGGAGAGGCGCGGCCTTGTTTCGGCGTGCGGCCGCGGCGGCACAAGCCTACGACGCGCTGCGGATGATCGACCAGGACTTTGCCGCCAGGTCCTTGCACAGGCTGGTTGGGAGCCTCAGCCTCCACGAAGGTCAGATGGTTGAAATTGCCAGGGCTCTTTCGTCGGGTGCGGAATTGATCCTCCTCGACGAGCCGACTGCCAATCTCACAGCTCTTGAGACGGAGAGGCTATTTGCGGTCCTGCGGCGGCTTACTCGCGATACCGGTCTGTCGGTTGTGTTCGTCTCGCACCGAATGAAGGAGATCAGGCAAATTGCCAATGTCTGCACGATCATCCGCGACGGCCGCACGGTGGTCGATCGTCAGCCGATGGAAGAGCTGACGGACGCCGGCATCATCGAAAAGATGGGGCAGGTGGCATCTTCTCATGCACCGCTAGGGGCGCCGCGGGTCGCATACCGGTCGGACGCCTCCGCTTCGACGGACACCATCACACTCGAGGAGGCAGGTTTCAGTCTGGAACTGCAGCCAGGCACAGTGTTCGGCGTGGCTGGCGCACCGGCTGGACCGGCAGCTCTGATCGAAGGACTGACAGGCGCCGCCCGGAAGAAGCGATGGACGGTTGCGCGTGCGGGATGGCCGGACCGGCTCCAATCGCCGCGCAAAGCCGCCCGCCTGGGAGCGGGATATGTGACCGGCGATCGGGCACACAAGGGAATCCTCCACAGTCTTCCGATCATCGATAACGTCATGGCGTCCCGCCGCGTGACCAGAGGCGCGCTCCTCGCCGGGGGCTCAGAAGCGGCCGAATGCCTCGATCTGCTGAAGGCCTTGAAGGTGAAGGCCGCTTCGGTCTGGGATCTGCCGAGCACGCTGAGCGGTGGCACGCAGCAGAAGCTGCTGCTTGCCCGCTGGCTAGGCGTGCCCTCCCGGCTGCTGGTCCTCGAGGAACCGACCAGAGGCGTCGATATCGGAACCAAGCGTGAGATCTATCAGCTTATCAGACAAATGGCCGCTTCAGGCACGGTGATCGTCTGGTGGTCTACGGAAAATGTCGAACTGCTGGAAGTCTGCGACCGCGTCATCGCCTTCGACACCGAGGGACGGTGTGCCGGTGTGATGGACCGCGATGACTTCAGTGAAGAGAAACTTGTTACCTTGACTGGAATGGCCGCATGACTGGGACCCGGGCACACATCGCGCCGACTGAGGCGCCGGCAACACAAATCAGGCAGCGGGAAAGCCTCTTTAGCGCCTACAGGACCGAAATCGCGATCGCTTTGGCCATCGTGCTGCTGGCCCTTGCGGTCGGCTCGCAGGTTCCTCAGGCGCTCACCTGGGGCAACTTCGCCAATATCACACAGGCCGGTGCGCCTCTTATCATCATGTCGTTGGGCGTCCTGCTTGTCGTCATCACCGGCGGTATCGACCTATCCGTCGGCTCGGTCTTCTCATTGACCGGCATGGTGACGGCGCAGGCGATGGCAAATGGGTTTGGCGGCATCTCGGCAAGCCTGATCGGTCTCGGCGTCGGACTTCTTTTCGGATCCATCAATGGCTTCCTCGTCACGATCGCCGGTCTGGCGCCGTTCGTCGTGACGCTCATCACCTTTGCCGTTGCCGGCTCGCTGGCCTTCATCGTCACCAACGGGCGCTCGATGCCGATCGGCGATCCGGACTTCTGGCTCCTCAACAGCGGCAACCTGATACCGGGCGTTCCGAATTACATTCTCTTCTGCGTGATCCTCCTGATCGCGATCGAGCTCTTCCTGAAGAAGATGGTGGCGGGGCGCTGGTTTTATGCTGTCGGCAGCAGTTCGACGGCCGCCTATCTGCTCGGCATCCCGGTCAAGCGGACGAAATTCATGGCCTATGTCGCATCGTCGCTCCTTGCGTCGTTCTCCGGCCTCCTGACGATCTCCTACATTCTCAACGCCGAATCCACGGCGGGGTCGAGCCTGATGCTCCAGGCCATAGCGGCGGTCGTAATCGGTGGAGCCAGTCTGTTGGGCGGCACGGGCACTGCGGTCGGCGCGGTGCTGGGAGCTCTGATGATCACCGTCATCCAGAACGGCGTCAACCTCATCGGCATCAACAGCTTCTGGCAAGGGTCCGTCACAGGTGTCGCCATTCTCATTGCGGTGCTCATCGACCGCTTCAGCAAGTCGCGGCGAGGGGCCGTTTGACATCAACCCGGCATGTCGCCGGACAAGTAGAGGAGGAACGAAAATGAAAAAACTTAAACAGGGGCTCAGGCTCGCTGCGGGTGTCGCAATCGCAACCTTAGCGATTTCTGCGGCAGCGCAGGCGGAAGACAAGAAAACGGTTGCCTATCTAGCCCCATCGCTCGACATCTCGTACTGGCAGTGGGTCGGCTACGGCGTAAAGGAAAAGGCGAATGAACTCGGCATGGACTATGTCGAATACACGTCTGAAAACTCGCCGGCAAAACAAATGGACAATGCCCGCACCGCCGTGACCAAGGGCGTCGACGCCATCGTGATCGGCCCGGTGAGCTCCACGAGCACGCCACCGCTTCTCGCATATTTGAAATCGCAGAACATCCCGATCGCCTTCGCGGGCATCGGTCCGCAGCCCGGCCAGACCGACTACACGTCATCGGTAACGGCTAACAACTACGAGACCGGCAAGGCACAGGGGGAGTTCGTCTGCAAGCTCGCCAAGGACCGCGGTGGTAATCAGGTCGGGATGTTGTCGCTGCCGCAAGACCGCGAAAATGCGCAAAAATACCTGAAGGGAGCGGAAGAGGCGTTCAAGGCAAGCGGTTGCGAATTGGCGCAGATGCTGGAGACAAGGGGGCTTACCGTCAACGAAGCGGTCACGCAGGCCAATGACATGTTGACGGCCCATCCTGATCTCAAGGCCATTTACGGCATGTATGACGAGGCCGGGACCGGCGCCGCCAAAGTGCTGCAGACCCGCGGTCTCACCGGCAAGGTCGGCATTGCGGTTGCTGATGGCAGCCCGACGACGATCGCGCTTTTAAAGTCGAACGCAATCCAGGGCATCTTCTTCCAGGAAGCTGTCGGGCAGGGAATAGACGGCACGCAGCAGGTGTTCAACGCGCTCTCCGGTGCGCCGGTCAAAAAGGATCTCGCTCTCGTCATGCCGCTCGTAACCGCGGACAAGGTTGATACCCCGGAAGCAAAGGCCGTCATAGCGCGTGTGTTTCCGCCGGCTTACTAACTTGGAATCGGGCGCCGGCGATCATCTCCGGCGTCCCTCCCAAGCGTGATCATATACAAGGGCAGCAATCATGGACGACCTACCAATCATCGATCCCCATTTCCATTTGTGGGATCTCGACAACAACTACTATCCATGGCTGTCGGACGGCGTGAGACCGTCTGCTTTCGGCGACTACACCGCGATCAACAAAACTTACCTCATCGACGATTTTCTGGCGGACGCCAGGAATCAGAACCTGGTGAAGGCAGTGCATCTCGACGTCGGATACGATCCGAAGGACCCTGCCGGCGAGACGCGTTGGCTGCAAAGTATGGCCGACAAGCACGGCTTCCCTCATGGGATTGTCGGATACGCCGACTTGCGCAAGCGCGACGTCGGCGATCTCCTGGACGAGCACATGTCCTATGCGAACTTCCGCGGCATCCGACAGTCGATGAACTTTCATGACGATGTCGCGAAAACCTATCTGACCGAACCGGAAGTCAGTCGGACGCCGGACTGGCGCAAAGGCTTCAAGGAGCTGGCACGGCGGGGCCTCAGCTTCGACCTTCAGCTCTATTACTGGCAGATGGAAGAATTCCTCGAACTCGCCCGCGATTTTCCCGACGTGCAGATCATTCTCAATCACACCGGCATGCAGGTCGATGGCCCTAGCCATTTCGAAGGATGGCGAAAGGGAATGCGCATGCTAGCCCGGGCACCCAATGTCGCATGCAAAATCTCCGGTCTCGGCATGGGAGATTGGACGTGGACGGTGGATAGCATCAGGCCTTACGTGGAGGAGGCAATCGCGGCATTCGGCGTCGACAGATGCATGTTCGCTTCGAATTTCCCAGTAGACAAGCTGTTCGGCAGCTATGACAAGATTATGGACAGTTTCAAGTCCATCACCGCTAGCTATTCACACGACGAACGAATTGCGCTGTTCCACGACAACGCCGCAAGATTCTATCGGATATAGAAGTCTCGGCAGCCGCCGAAATGCGTAGGTTATCGCATCCCAGCGTCACTGCAGGACATCAATACCCTGCACTTCACTACTTACTGCTCTTGATCGGACGAATGGGCGCTTGCACGCCTCGGATATAGTCCCAGCCCTTTCAACGTAACCTCAGCTATCAACCACAACTCTTCTTCCGAGCGTATCACCTTCGACATCACGTTCAATCCGATCATCATGTTTTGAAGTGCAAGCGCCAAGCCCCGGAGGTTGGCCTCCGCGGGAATCTCGTTTTGGGCCTGAGCAGTTGCAAGCAACTCCTGAATCCGATCCACCGAGCCCGTGGCCAGACCTGCCAGCATTTGGCCCGGACCGGACGGCGATGGGCAAAGCTCGGAGATCGAATTGACAATAATGCAGCCGTGACCTTCCTGATCGCTGCTCCGGACCCGGCAGATATTTCGAACGACACCCTCGATCAGAGCAAGAACCTCCTCCTCGGCCCGACCATAAAGCGGCGCATCCGGAGCTGATGGGGCATAGCGACGGATGACTTCGGCGAACAGTTCCTCGCGTGACCCAAACGTATTGTAAAAACTGGATCGGGATATTCCCAAACGCTCCGACAACGCCTTCACGGAAGCTTGCTGGTAGCCTTCCGAGCGGATCGCCTCAGTCGCGATTTCGATTGCCTGATCACAGTCAAACTTCATCGGTCGTGCCATCCGAAAAATCCTCATTTTTTATTTTGGTCACATGTGGACAAAATTATTGTCCTTAGTTATGTTCATATGTGTTTAAAATTCCAATCTGTCTACAGGAGATCCGAATGCCAGCGCTTGTCATCGCTGAGGTCCGCCCCAGAGCGGCCGAGAAATTGGGAGAGTATTCAGCTGCGGCGGCGTCTACGATTGCGGCATTTGGCGGTGAATTCGTTCACCGGGGTAAATTCGTCGAAGCACTTTCCGGTTCGACGACAGGGCATGGCCTCGGCATCATCCGTTTTCCGGACCTCCAAGCGGCAAAAGATTGGTTCATGTCACCTGAGTATCAGGCGATTGTGCCGCTACGGGAAGAGGCAGCCGACATGAGCTTTCGCCTGTACGAGGTTGCCGGATGATCCGCATGCTTGGAGTCCTTGATCATTTGGCGATCCGAAAGGCAGTTTGATGGCCGATGCTGGAACATCATCAGCGCATTCAATACCCGCCGTCGTTCGTTTGGGCGAGATGCCGTTACCGACATTCGGGAAAACCAGGGCCCTAGCGTCTGCCGTCGCGGCAGCGCCTGTCCGTGCTGCCACGCAGCCCAAGGCGGTGCGAAATATCGTCTTAGTCCATGGCGCCTTCTCTGACGGGTCAACTTGGCAAGACATCATTCCGCTCCTCCAGTGCAGGGGCTACAACGTCACCGCTGTGCAAAATTCGCTGACTTCGCTGGCCGATGATGTCGCCGCGACCCGGCGCGTGCTGCTGCGTCAAGAAGGCAGCGTTCTGTTGGTTGGACATTCCTGGGCGGGCGCTGTGGTGACGGAGGCAGGCAATGCTGAGAACGTCAAGGGTCTGGTCTATCTGTCCGCTCTCGTTCCGGATGCTGGGGAATCCGTCTCCGAGATGTTACAGAAACAGAATGTGTCGATGGGAGCACTGGCACCGGATCACGAAGGCTTTGTCTGGCTGGATGATCCGAAGACTTACACGCATGTGATGGCTGATGATGTCCCAGCTTCCCGCATTGCTGTTCTGGCTGCAACCCAGCAACCAATTTCCGCTAAAGTCTTTTCAGAACCTATCACGACTGCCGCGTGGAGCACCAAACCAAGCTGGTACCTGGTGACGGAACGTGACAACGCGCTTCCCACCCATGTTCAGCAATGGCTCGCGCAGCATATTGGCGCCACCACAACAGCGATCAACTCAGGTCACATGTCTATGATATCGCATCCTGAGGCCGTCGCCGATCTCATTGCACGGGCCGCTCAACAGCTTTGAGTTATCCAGCAGAGCGGCGCGAGTCCGGCTAAAGACCAAAGCCGCCGCCAGCGACAAGCTCGATGTGCATTGGTCCACGATTTTGAGGAGTTCCGGTTGGCAGACGCGCTTTTTTCATTCGCAGCAGGCTCTGGGCGAACGTCACATCGCGTCAGGTTTAACGGCATTGCGAAATTGGCGCCGAGGAAGCCCATATGATTTTATCTTGTCTTGTTGGTGCCACAGCAAGCCCATTTTCATAATGAGCGGAAGTGAATACATGAACGTAAATAGATTGCAGATTAAGGGCGAGAACCACGGAACGGCGGTGATCGGCGATAGGAGCTTGACGCTGACTGCGAATGGAAGCACCGATTGGTTTCATCATCCTGCAGATAGCTTTCGCCGAAACGACGTACTTTCCCTGGCTACGGAAGTCGTTGAAGAGACATTTGCAGTCACTGCCCGGGTCTCTGTCGAGTTCGCGGCCCCCTACGACGCCGGCGCGCTTTTTGTGCAGGTCGATGAAGACAACTGGGCAAAGTTGGCGTTCGAGTACTCGGCGGCCAAGAAGCCAACAATCGTAAGCGTCGTTACGAGGACGACCTCAGATGATTGTGACGGTCCGAATTACCTTGGAGAAGCTGTTTGGCTTCGTGTCTACTGCGATGGGGATGCGATCGCGTTTCATTTTTCCGAGGACGGCAAATTCTGGCAGTTTCTACGCTGGTTCGCCATTCCCGGTATTCGCAACCGCCCGATCAAAGTAGGCTTTGGCGTTCAATCGCCGACGGGGGAAGGCTCCAAGGCGCATTTCGAACAGATCGACATAAATTTTGAAAAGCTCGCCGACCTGCGGAACGGCACGTAAATTCGGGGTAGCGCGCTTGTAGAAGTACAAGGTCCGGCTGAGCTTTAGGTATAGGGCCGTGTGCTCCGCGCCCAGAAAGCTCAAGATCACCCCGCCGGCCGATCCACGAATTGGCGCCGCTGTGCGAGGTTCGACAGCGTCAGAGAGGAGCCTGTGTCTCTGAAACTCGGCCGAAAAATGCGAGCGATCCCCGATCGTACTCCGTCACAATCACAGACCAATCCAGGCGGCGACTGTCGTTACGACGCGCGCTTTACGAGACAGGGATAAGCAATGAAACTTCCCACCGCGGACTTTTTGCACAGACTGGCCGACGCCGCCGATCGCGAGACAATCGCCCGATTCCGGCGAAAGCCTGAGACCTCGACCAAACCGAAAGAGGGATACCGTTTCGATCCTGTGACGGAAGCGGATCGAGAGGCCGAGTTGGCAATGCGAGCGTTAATCTCCGCCGAATTCCCTGATCACAGCATTGTAGGTGAGGAATACGGGATCACTGGAACAGGGGCCTGCCAGTGGGTCCTCGATCCGATCGACGGCACACGTCCTTACCTGCTTGGAATTCCGGTGTGGGGGACTTTGATCGGCTTTTGCGAGCAAGGACGAGCGACTGCCGGCATGATGAGTCAGCCGATCACCAGAGAGAGGTTTTGGGCTCATAACGGAGAGAGCTGGCTCAAGACCGACAACGCCACAGCCCGCCTGAGAACAAGTGCGTGCGCGCAGCTATCGGATGCCGTGTTGCATACCAACTCGCCTGAAGGAGTTCGCAGGAACCCTGACGTTCGATTTGATATTCTGGATGACACTGTCAAAATGACTCGGTACGGCGGCGAGTGTTACGCTTTCGCCATGTTGGCAGCGGGCCACATCGACATCTGCGTCGAATACAGCCTGCAGCCCTATGATATCGTTCCGTTGATCCCACTGATAGAGGCGGCGGGAGGCGTGGTAACGACATTTGACGGCTCGCGCCCCGAAAACGGCGGCCGCATCATCGCCTCCGCGAACAAGGATCTCCATGCAACTGCGATCAGTGTTTTGATGCATGGGCGGTGAGTCATAACCGCTTCTGCAGCGCAACGCATCAAGCAACGAGGTTGGTCGAAGCGCCACGGCGATGTCCGGATAGCCTTGATCGAAGCAAATGAGGAGATGGCGAGTGAGTGAGACAATTCAGCGCGATGCGAGGGCTGTGTTCCTACCAGCATTCGATACATTGGATTTCCATGACGTAATGGCTCCTTTCATTGAAGCCGGCGGCTGCTCGGTCCTGATTGGAGAAACCCGCTCCGAATACGTTGCAAGGCGAATGTCCGCAGAGCGCCTCGCCACGGAGAGTAAACAGGCAGTCATTGATGCCATCGATGGTTTGCGTCGCGGTCAAGCGGGGCTGATTGTTGCCGTTGATCAAGAGCTCGGTGGTATCAGGCGTCTTGAGGGGCTCACTCCACCTTTGCCCACGCTACGCGAGGCAATGCAATTGCCGGCAGATGAAATCGAAGGCAGTTGCTTCGAAACAGCGCGAGCGGCCAAGGAGTTGGGAATAACAATGTTTCTCGCGCCTATCGCGGACGTTGTGGTCGGAAAAAATCCGTGGCTTGAAGGTCGAACCCTTGGACCAGATAGGCGAGAGGTTGGACGTATCGTCTCTGCATTTATCAGAGGCATTCAGCGAGCGGGGATCACCGCGGTTACAAAACACTTTCCCGGGTTCATTGATCTGGCGAGCGATCCCGCTCTCGTCGATGTTTCGATGGTACGCAGCCTCGACGAAATCCTGGAAAATGCGTCACCATTCCGCGAAGCTGTGGGCGCCGGGACGATAGCCGTAATGGCTGGACCAGCCCCCGTTGCCGCCATAGACCCGAAGAACGCGGCCTGTACATCAGCCAAGGTCATCGAGCTCTTGCGCGGTGAATTCGGGTTCGGTGGCCTGATCGTCAGCGATGATCTCGACGCGCCTGCCACGATGCGCGCGCAATCGCTCATCGATACCGCCGTTGCAGCGCTCAACGCTGGTGTCGATCTGCTGCTGGTTGCCGGTGGTCCACATCTGCCTGAGCTCTGCGACGGTGTAGTCGACGCCGTCCGCCAGGGGCGACTGCCCGCAGAGCGGTTGACCGAGGCTGCTAACCGCGTACGGCATGCCGCGTCCCACAGCCCGGAATCTGCTCTGGCTGCCTGCCCACACCATACGGCGGATGAATAAGAAACGTAGCGTTCAATGCTGTTCGATGATGCCTGGCGGCGCCGGCCATGTTTCAGCGGCGGACGTGCCGATGGCGAGCAACGGCCATCCGCGTGACGCAGTTGTCAGGCCTAGAGCAGGGTTCGGGCTTCCTTTGCCACAGGATCGTCTCACGCATGCTGGTCGTGGCATGGGTGAACTGCTGGCATTGCAAAGGCAGGCTTTGACAAGCCATCCAAGACGGCCACCGCGTCGCCGGACTGCGCGCGCGCAATCGGCGGGATCAGGAGCCGTGATTGTTGACTTCGATCCAATACCCATCGGGATCCTGGATGTAGACCTGTCGATGCCCGTCGAACCGTTCGCCTACCCTGTTGATGTTTCCGGGCCAATCGTAATAGGCGATACTCCGGTTTTCCATGTCGGCGAGAAATGCTTCGAAATCCCTCACACGCAGGGCAAAGTGCGTATCCTTTCGAAGAGAAGTGGTGCTTGTGTCGCCTTCGCTCAGGTGAATCGTGTCAGTGCCGCCAATCTTGAGCCAGCGGATCTTCTCGTTGTTGGTTTCCTCAATGATCTCGAAGCCGAAGACGTCGTTATAGAATTTGATGCTGCGCGCAAGGTCTTCGACCAGGAGCGAAAAATGATCAATCCGATATTTCAGATCCATTGTAGAAAGTCCTCCGTCCTCAGAATGGGCGTACAGCCTCTTAAGCGTTGAATCGACTAAGGTAACTCAAGCTTCGTTTGGCAAATTCCAGTGGCTGTCTCGGGTTGTCGTGCTCAACCACAAGCAACCACGCACCACACTCGGTGGCGGCTTTCCAGAGCGACGGCCAAAGAATGGTACCGTCACCAACATCGGACCAACCGTCTTCATCCTCATGGGTCCCGACGGGTGCCTCGTCCTTGATGTGGGCAGATACGAGAATGCCCCGATATCTCTTCAACCAGTCCGCCGCGTTCATTCCAGCGCGGTTCATCCACGCAATGTCTGCCTGCCACTTCAGTGGGCTTCCTCGGGCAGTGTCGACCAAGACTTCGAAGCCAAAGCGCCCATCTACGAGGGGCAAAAAGTCCTGGCGCATATTGTGGTAGCCGAGTGTTATCCCGGCACCGTGCAACCTCTCGGCCAATCGGGCCAACTCCCATCCGATAAAGCGCCAGTCACTGACGCTGCCCTTCGGCGCATGAAATGCAACGCCGGGAACAAAGAGCTGCTTGATTTCGCAAAATTCACATACATCGATAAGTCGCGTGAGGTGATTTCGTAGTGCCGAATGGCTTACATGCGCGGACGGCGCAGCTACCTGATGATCCTCGAGTAAAGCCTTCAGAATGGTAGGCTCGTCCAAATGCTCTTCCAAAAGCTCGACCGCCTTAAAGCCGGCGCTCGCGGCCCCAAGCACCTGGTCTTGAAGAGACCCCAGTGATCTAAGCGAATACAGCTGTAGCGCTATAACGTTCTTCATCGTCTCCTCGACATTTTCCACGGGCGCATCCCACTGCTGCACTTTTCTACGACGCTCGAGCGCGTCAAAGGAGCTTCATTGACCTAGCCATGAACGCCAATCCGACAACAGCCACTGTCGAAAAGACTGCCGGCAGGAAAAATACATAGGGAAGACCGAGCAAGGCGATACCCAACCCGCCCGCTGCTCCGCCAAGTGCGCTGCTAAGCGCCGTAGAGCTCATGAATATGGCTGAGGCAGTTGCGACCGCTGTCGGGAGCAGTCGTTGGGCGGCGATAATTCCCAGGGCCGCGAATACGCCCCATACGCCGCCCATGAGGATCTGACCCGCGAACATGCCCATGACGCCGTTCCAGGTCGCAAAGCAGATGTTTGCAAAAACACCAAGTGCTGCGGCAATAGACATCAGCCAAAGCATACCTGTTCTTCGCGCGAGGAGAACACTAAACGGCATAATCAGCAGCTCGACGAGAGGCTGAATTCCGATTACGGCTCCGCGTGTCGCAGCGTCAAGACCAAGGCTTTCGTCCATGTACAACAGAAGGAAGCCATATTTGATCGACTCTCCCGCATAGACCAGGGCGAACAGACCAGTAAAAGCAAGGAGGGGCAGCATCTTCCCCAGACTTGGCTGGCTACGCTGCTTTTCCGCCACTCCTGTCCTTTCGGAGGGCCGAGGTGTGGCCAGCGTGCCTAGAGGTGCTATTTGAACGAGGAAGCAGAGGGAGGTAAACCAAAGCATCTCACGAATTCCAAACTGCGCCGTTATCCACGTCCCCACGACGGGCCCGATGATCCACCCGGCTGTCAGCGCCATTCGGACCGTTGAAACGATGTCGTCACTCGCCAGCGTTGTTCTGCACTGAATGTCATCGTGGATAGCGGCGAAAAGTTGCGAGGCGGCCGCTCCGGAAAATGCCAAGACAAATGTATTGACGATAAAGGGCAGCCAGCTGCTGGTCGACAGCGCAATCCCCGCCCAACCGATGAAGCCCATGAGAGCACATAAGCGAAAAAGGCCAAGGCGGTCGCCAGTGCGATCAGAAAAGCTGCCGATTGCATAACCGGCTAACGGCGCCGCCAGGTTTGTCAGGTAAAACAGGCCGGCAGCCGCCATCGGCGTATCGAGTTCCTTCACAAGGAACAATACGATCTGCGGAGCTGCAGCGGATGTCCCGAGGCCCGATAGGAACATCGCGATTGCTGCGCCCAAATAAAGTGGCGACGACGCGACCTGTCTCAGTGTGGATTGTTTTTCGAGAGCTTCCAATTGCTGTATTTCCGATGAGCCAAGACGCAGTCAAGGCGGGACAAAACGCACTGAGAGAATTCAAATGTTCAAGCGCTGACGCAACAACCGACGCCTAACCACTTGGCAGTTTCAACGACTGCGAGCTCCGTCGAAACGTGACATATTCAATGTGACCTGTGCACAGAGGACGCTTCTGGGATATAGGCGACAGGCTCGCCATACCAGCCGCTGCTACGCTTATGCCAGTACGAGTGGTGGATGCGGCGGGTTTGCTCGCCGACAGCGCCGGAGCCGACCGTGGTTCCGTTCACCGAAGACACTGGAATGATTCCACCTGCCGTCGTCGTAAGGAAGATCTCTGTGGCCTTCAGAAGCCGCTCGAAGGAAATGCGCTCCTCGACAACACCGACATTCAGCTCGCTGCAGAGCTCCATGACGCTCCTTCTTGTCATTCCGTCCAGCATGCCGGAGGAGGGGGTGCGCAGTGCCCCCTCAATTACCGCAAAGATATTGAACCCGGGTCCTTCGGTAATGTTGCCGTCGAGATCACTCAGAACCACTGTGTCGGCGCCGTTCTCATAAGCCTCAAACAAGCTCATTTCAAAGTCGAGCCAATGGTAATGCTTCACCAATGGATCGACCGACTGCGGCGGAACTCTGACGCGTCGGCTTATATGAAGCGCCATGCCCGTTTCCTGTTTTTCTGGACTGGCGACCCACATATACGGCATGCAGAACGCCTGAAAGCGGTTTAAGCAGAGGCGCAGGTCTCGGCTACCGATGGGGGGACGTCCCCGCGTCATGATGATTTGGACGTAAGCATCACGGAACCCGCATACGGCAACGAGCTCGTGGACCACTCTGAGGATATCGGCCCTTTCGACAGGAGCCGTATCCATCCGGAGACGCTGGATAGACCTTTGAAACCGGTCAAGGTGGTCACTTAATCGGAAGAAACTGCCGTCCCACACCGAAATCGTCTCCTGACATGCGTCAGAGCGCAGGAAGCCCCAATCCAAGAGGGGCACCTTCGCTTCCTCAATCGGTACGATTTTCCCATCGACATAGGCTGAGCCGTTCGCGTAGGCGGGATCTGTGCGGAAATCCGGCAAATTTGTCGTATGCGCAGGCCAAACAAGCTTGTTGCTCACGGTCGTGTTTCTCCCAGAGACTCCGGATCCTGGCTTCGTTGCCGTCTGTCAATTCCCAGGCGCGCCAGTCCAACCATTACTTCCGGGGCTTTCATGAATAAGCGCCATAGCAAACCCGTGCGATAGTTCTCGATCATCGCCACCATCGGTCCCTGGTTGATCGCAAGATGGCAATCCGAAACCCAATTTTCAGCTGGGGCAAAGGCGTCAGCAAAACCGAACGCTCCCCACAAACGTCCGTTTCCGTAAGAAAGAAATGCACGTGCCGCGGCTTCAGCCTGAGCGGGCAGAAATGGAAAGCTCGATAACGCGGCGGTCGGCGCAAGAACGCCGACGTCATTCATCGGGCAGCTCACGAGGTAACCCCTGGGTCCGTCTGATGCGGTTAGACCCCACCCATAGACTCCGTACCCAATGTGCCCCTTTGGGTTTCGTCTGCAATGCTCATAGTTAATTCCCGAATGAGCGACGGCCTGATCCCAATAGTCGATATGTTCATCGAACAAGCCGCGAGGATCCAAGCCGCAGAACGAGTACTGAGAAAGGAAAAGCGGGCCGCCGTAGGGCGAGCCGGCGGGGAGGGTATGGCCATAATAGCTTTCGCCGTTGCGATAGGCTCCCTCGTTTTTCCATCCGAGATGGAAGACCTCTGGGTCAATAGAATGATCCTGCGAGCCTGCAGCAAGGACATAGGCAATAAGGCCTTCGTTCCATCCTGTGATCGGCACGTTGAGGGACCACTCATACTGCGGGCTCCAATGCCAGAACAGCGATGGTCGGGCTCCCGGACGGACGAAGCCGCTCCATTCAATCGCCGTTAAAATTCGATGTATTTGCTCTCGGATCTCGTCTTCGGCCGGCGATTTCTCGTCGAAATATTCTCGAGCGCATAAAAGCCCCTGGGCGAGTAGCGCTGTTTCAATGAGGTCGGCCCCATCGTCCAGTGGCACCAACGGGACGACCGTGAGATCGCTGGCTTTTACGAAGTGGGGAAACGCTCCGCGATATCTCGGCATCCCGGCCAGGGCGTCGAGTATTGCAAATACGCGTGAAGCGGCGTGGTGCCTCGCCACCCAGCCACGATCAGCCATCACTATTATCGACATCAGCCCGAAGCCAACCCCACCGAGGGAAACCAGATCCGATATTTTCTCACCTTTGGTTCCCCGCCTGTCATAGGGGAGACCGGTGGCCGTGTCGGCACCATCCCAGAAATATGCGGCATGCTGGCGTTGAATAGTGTCAAGGAGACTAGGAAGCGATAGGTGCTGGGGCCGAGGCGGATGACTCATGGACCGGGGTTGGCTCACGGCATCGTATGTTCCCAATAAAGAAATTACATCCGCCATTTCAGTTCGCGTCTTTTTATTGCGTACTCTGCAGCCAGTCTCAGCTGCGTGCGGGTTCGCAGGAAAAATGTGTTTCGAGGACGCGTCATCGGCGACACGCTTAGCGGTCATGAGAATCGCATCCGCAACCATGTTTTTGCACTTCGCAACGCGAACTTTTGAGCATCGATATGCCGCAGAATTCGCGTCAAGTTGCGACTCCGATATTTCGATTGTCGGCGGCACCAAGGCAGCAACCCAACTGTCCTTGGCAGGGTGGGAACTCCGCCTCCGATCATCAGTGATCGGCGACCAACGGTAAGCCGCCGCACCCATGCGCAAACTGACGCCGTCAAAGCGCCATAGTGTGCAGAAACCCCGCGGGCCGGCTTTCAAACGTCCGCCTGTCGCGAGATATGCAAGTCGGCCACCGGCTTTTCCCGCAGGCTCCTCCGCCCAGATCCCGCAGGCTTGTTCAATCGAAAAGACAAGCGTTTTCACAGCATAAGCGACCGGCAGAAGCAGCTTATCGCGCTTGGCGCTTCACTGTGCATCAGCGTTTCGGTGCCTGCGAAGTTGCGGAATCGTCGAGCAAAGGCGCACACTGACCTAACTGTTGGAGGACAGTGCCAGCAATGCCGGCAGCCTTCAACCTGTCTTAAGCAAGGAACGAGGGTTGAACAATGAAGCTCACTGGTGGCCAAGTCGTCGCGAAGGCCTTGAAGGAATACGGTGTAGAATATGTGGCTGGTGTACCCGGTCACGGGATCTGGTCGCTCTTCGATGCCTTTTTGGAAGAGGGGTCTGAAATCCCATTCATCCAGGTCATGCACGAGCAGAGTGCTGTCCATATGGCCGATGGATACTATCGCGCTTCGGGAAAACCGATGGCTTGCTCGACCTCCGTCGGACCAGGCGCCGCAAATACCATCATCGGTCTCGCCACCGCTCTTTGCGACTCCACTTCGCTCTTCTACGTTTCCGGCTCCCCCCAGACTTACATGCACGGCCACGGGACGATGCAGGAACTGGAGCGCCATCAAGACAACGCATTTCCGCGCGTGACCGAGCAAGTCACGAAACGTGCATGGCAAGCCAATTCGGTGCAGGTCCTCCCAAGCATCATGCACCGTGCCTTCAACGCGATGATGACGGGGCGCCCTGGACCAGTCCACGTTGAAGTTCCGATGGATGTCCAGGTTGAGGCTGCGGATGTCGCCATCCACCCGCTCGAAAAGCGCCTTCCCATCGGTATTGCCTATCCGGACCCAAAAGCAATCGAAGCTGCTGTCAAGGTCCTTATGACAGCTGAGCGCCCAGTTATCGTAGCCGGTGGCGGCGCGATCACAGCGAATGCATCTGCAGAGCTTACTCGCCTGGCTGAGAAGCTCGGTGCGGCTGTCTCGATCACCTGGAACGGCAAGGGCGCGATTTCAGAGGATCACGAACTCTTCATCGGTGCTGTCGGACAGACGGGAACAACGTGCGGCAACAAGATCACTGCTTCAGCAGACGTCGTTGTCTCGGTCGGCTGCCGCTTCACCGATTGGTCTGCATCTTCCTATGCCAAGGGGGTGTCCTTCTCCATTCCGTCTGCGAAGCTGATCCATATTGATCTGGATCCGCGCGAGATCGGCAAAAACTACGAAACGGAAGTCGGTATCGTGGCCGACGCTAAGGTCACGCTCGAAGCTATCCTGTCGCTTATCTCTGACAGTGACTCGCAAAAATTGCTGTCACGGCGCGAAAACTTCCTTGCTGACGTTCAGAAAGCGAAAGCCGATTGGCGCGCTCAGGTAGGCCCTCGTGAAAACAGCGTTGAAACACCATTTACCTCGCAGCGTCCGCTGATGGCGCTTCGCAAGGTCCTCGATCGTGACGGTATCGTCGTCGTCGGCTCCGGCAATACTCAGGGTTCAGTCAAGCAAAGCTTCCCTGTCTATCAGCCACGCACCCATCTGACGTCCGGTTCTTACTCGCCAATGGGTTGGGCAGTGCCGGCTGCTCTTGGCGCCAAGCTCGCGTGCCCTGACAGGCAGGTCGTGGCGATCGTCGGCGACGGTGATTTCATGATGTCGTTGCCGGAAATGGGTACTGCCGTGATGAACGGTATCAACGTCGTGTTCCTTGTTCTCAACAATCAGGGCTACATGTCGATCCGTGGCGGACAGCGCAAGTTCATGGGCCGTCATGTTGCCTCGGAATTCAATCATCATGCCGGCAACGGCGAGCCATACTCCGCTGACATTGCCGCGTCGGCTCGCGCGTTTGGGCTTGAAGCCTGGCGTGTCGAGAAGAACGAGGACCTTGAGTCCAGCATCAAAGCCGCTCTCGAATGCGGTGGGCCAGCGCTTGTCGAAGTGATTGTTTCGCGTGACGCGGCCGGCCCGTTCGCGACGGGTTGGTGGGACTTCCCGTCGCCAGCTTACTACGAAAAGGAACAGGCGGCTTACGCGGAAATGCGTGCCCGCGAGCAGCATCTCTAAGCTGCACTGATCCTCGGGGCGCCGGGCAGGCGCTCCCAAAACCCAGGTTTTAATCATCGCGACTGCGGAGCGTGCTGCTTCCGCGAACGAAGAGCTATGTCATGATCAGACACATCAAAACAGCCAAGGCAAGCAATGGAGGCGGCAGTGACGCCGCGGTAACCAAGGCA
Organism: Rhizobium sp. BR 249; assembly: GCF_047445895.1. Classification (NCBI taxonomy): domain Bacteria; kingdom Pseudomonadati; phylum Pseudomonadota; class Alphaproteobacteria; order Hyphomicrobiales; family Rhizobiaceae; genus Rhizobium; species Rhizobium sp. BR 249. The sequence continues at coordinate 94,048 of NZ_JARWKX010000011.1, forward strand.
GTCGAAACACTTCTCGCGAAGGTGGAGTCGGGCGGCGACAAGGCTGTTCGGGAGCTGTCGGTACAGTTCGACAAGTTTGATCGGGAGTCCTATCGCCTGTCGAAAGAGGAAATCTCAACCGCAGTCAATTCGTTGACGAAACAGGAGCGTGAGGATCTGGACTTTGCCCAGGATCAAATCCGCCGTTTTGCTCAGGCTCAAAAAGATTCCCTCAAGGATCTTGAGATCGAAACGATCCCGGGTGTTGTCCTCGGCCACCGGAATGTCCCGGTTCAGAATGTAGGCTGCTACGTCCCGGGTGGAAAATATCCTCTCCTCGCGTCTGCCCACATGACGGTTCTGACTGCGCGCGTGGCAGGATGCGAACGCGTAATAACCTGCGCACCGCCGTTCAAGGGGCAAATATCAAACAAGATTGTTGCTGCGCAGGCGCTTGCCGGAGCAGACGAAATCTATTCTCTGGGCGGTGTTCAGGCGATTGCAGCGATGGCATACGGGACTGAGACCATCCAGCCCGTCGATATGCTCGCCGGCCCGGGCAACGCCTATGTGGCCGAGGCAAAGCGTCTGCTTTTCGGAAAGGTGGGCATCGATCTTTTCGCTGGCCCGACGGAGACTCTCGTCATCGCTGATGACAGCGTCGACGGCGAGATTGTCGCAACCGACCTACTCGGCCAAGCGGAACACGGAGCAAACTCGCCGGCGGTCCTGATAACGAATTCCGAAAAGCTCGCGCGAGATACGCTCCACGAGATCGAACGCCTTCTCAAGATCCTCCCCACTTCCGCCATCGCAAGTCAGGCATGGGCCGACTACGGAGAGATCATCTTGTGCGACTCCCTTGAGGAAATGGTTGCGGAAGCTGACCGCGTCGCCTCGGAGCACGTCCAGGTCATGACCCGAGATCCCGACTATTTCCTGAACAACATGACGAACTATGGAGCACTGTTCTTAGGCGCTCGCACGAACGTCGCTTTCGGCGACAAGGTGATCGGCACCAACCACACGCTGCCAACAAATCGAGCCGCTCGATACACCGGCGGCCTGTGGGTCGGAAAGTTCCTGAAGACCTGCACCTACCAGCGCATCGAGACCGACGAAGCATCAGCATTGATCGGCGGCTACACCTCACGGCTTTGCATCATGGAGGGCTTCGCTGGCCATGCGGAACAAGCAAACATTCGCGTCCGTCGCTATGGCGGACGGAATATTCCTTATGCCGAGGGGGCGTCGCCCGTCAGAGCATAATTCCCTGGCGGCGTCAGCTTTGAGCGCTCGGGCCGCCAGCCACAATCTCTAACCAAAAAGGGGAACTACCATGAAACTCAAAACTCTGCTTGCAGCATCGATAGCATTTCTTCCGGTCGCGGCTGCGGCCCAGGAAAAGACGAAGATCGAGGGCATCCATCATTGGGTGTCCGAGAGCGAAGTGAACGCGCTCAAGGTAATCACCAACAAGCTCGCAACCAAAGGCTATATCTGGCAGGACAGCGCAGTCGGAGGCCTGTCTGGGGGCAATGCACTGCAGGCTCTGCGGACACGCCTTGCGGCGGGCAATCCCCCCGCGACAATGCAATTTCTCGGCTTTGAAGGCCTGGACTGGGCAAAAGAAGGAGTCCTCCGCTCCCTCAATGACGAGTACGAGAAAAATGGCTGGGAGAAGACACTCGCTCCGCAATTGCTTGCTTTCGTCAAGAGCGACGATGACTTCATCTCGGTGCCCATCAATATGCACCGGCAGAACTGGGTCTGGGCCAACAAAGCCGTATTCGACAAAGTTGGACTTTCGGAACCGAAGAGCTGGGATGAGTTGATCGCCTATGGCGACAAGCTCAAGGCTGCAGGGGTGGTTCCACTCGCAATGGGCGATGAACCATGGCAGATTCTCGAGGTGTTCGAAGCGATCGTTGTCGACGTAAACGGTCCTGAGTTCTACAAGAAGGCGATAATGGACCTCGATGAAGAGGCCCTCGGCAGCGACAAGATGGTCGACGCTTTCGAGAAGCTTCGCAAAGTGCGCGGACTGGTCGACGACGGCTTCACCGGCCGCGATTGGGCTGTTGCGACCGGCATGGTTGCAAGTGGAAAGGCTGCCATGCAGGTCATGGGTGACTGGGCCAAGGGCGAGTTTCTGGCCAAAGGCATGAAGCCCGGTACGGACTTCCTGTGCTTCCCGACTCCGTCGGCCACGCCAAACTACAAGTTCGTCATTGATGCGTTCGGCATGTTCAAGATCGACAACGAAGCGATTACCGCCGGTCAGGACGCGTGGGCAGAATCGATCATGGACCCTGAAGTCCAGAAGGACTTCAACAAGATCAAGGGTTCCATCCCGGCGCGTTCCGATATTTCTGTTACCGATTTTGACGCGTGCGCTCAGCGCAGCTTCGCCGATCGAGAAGCGGCTATCGCCAGCAATGCGATGCTTGGCGGCCTGACAGAAGGTTTCGCCACTCAGCCACAGTTTTCCGGCGTGTTTAGTGATGTCGTCGGCAAGTTCTTCGTTACAGACATGTCTGCGAAGGATGCGGTCAAGGCCCTTGTAGACGGGATCGACAACGCTCGCTGACCGATCGTCAGAGCGCCGGCTATCGCGCCGGCGCTCTGAAACACTAGTACGCCTTCAACGCCGGATTACTGTGATGCACAGGACACCTTCACTAAAAGATAAACTAGCGCGCTGGCTACCTCGGCTCGTGTTGTCGCCGAGCCTAATCGTCGTTTTCGTCGGGGTTTATCTCTTCATCGCCTGGACGGCCGGAATTTCTTTGTCGTCCTCAAAAATGGTTCCTAGGTTCGATTTTGTGGGCTTAGAAAATTATATGCGTCTATGGGCGACGCCTCGATGGGAAACAGCGGTCGCAAATCTGTTCATCTTCACGGTGCTGTTCCTTGCGGTCACCATCGCGCTTGGTCTGTTCATTGCGATCTTGCTTGACCAGCAGGTGCGGGCAGAGGGTTTTCTTCGGGCTGTCTATCTCTATCCGATGGCGCTGTCGTTCATCGTAACGGGCACGGCATGGAAGTGGATTCTCAATCCCGAGCTGGGTGTTCAGAAGGTTGTCAATGAACTCGGCTGGACAGGCTTCGTATTCGACTGGATCACTCGGCCGGAATACGCAATCTATTGTGTGGTAATCGCGGCGGTGTGGCAGTCAACTGGATTTGCCATGGCGATCTTCCTCGCTGGTCTCCGCGGTATCGATACGTCGATCATTAAGGCTGCTCAAATCGAGGGTGCGACACTGCCGCGCATCTACATGAGCATCATCGTCCCCATGCTGCGACCGGCATTTCTCAGCGTCGTTGTTCTCCTCAGCTACATCTCGATCAAGAGCTTCGACCTCGTCCTGGCATTGACGGGCGGTGGTCCGGGCAGCGCGACCGAAATGCCCTCAACGTTCATGTTCTCTGCCACGTTCAAGCGGAACCAGATGGGCATCGGAGCGGCCAGCGCGATGATGATGTTGATGACCGTCGCGGCAATCATCGTGCCTTACCTGTATTCGGAGCTGAAGGAGAGCCGCAATGCACACTGAAGCTAGCTCAGCGCGACGCTCTTTGCAGTTTGGCCGGATATTCATCTACGGTTCGCTCATCGCACTTGCCGCCTTTTATCTGATGCCGCTGTGGGTGATGATCGTCACCTCTTTGAAGTCTCTGGACGAGATTTATTCCGGTTCGTTCATTGGACTTCCCAAGGTGATCTCCTTCGAAGCTTGGCAGAAGGCCTGGGGTGAGGCGTGCATTGGCACTGCGTGCGGCGGTCTCAAGCCGTACTTCGTCAACTCGCTCCTCATGGTCGTCCCTGCGGTCACCCTTTCGACCATGATAGGCGCAATCAACGGCTACATTCTTACGAAATGGCGATTTCCGGGCTCGAACTTCGTGTTTGGAATGTTGTTGTTCGGCTGCTTCTTGCCATTTCAGGCAGTGATCCTGCCAATGGCTCAGTTGCTTGGGGCACTGAAACTTTCCGGCACCATCCCCGGACTGGTCCTAGTTCACACGGTATACGGGATCAGTTTCACAACCCTGTTTTTCCGCAACTACTTCATCACAATTCCGGACGAACTTACCCGCGCAGCTCAGATCGACGGTGCCGGATTCTTTCGTATCTTCTTCTCTATCATGTTGCCAGCTGCTCTTCCGATCATCGTGGTCTCGTGCATCTGGCAGTTCACGCAGATCTGGAACGACTTCCTCTTTGGCGTGTCGTTCACCGCGGGTGAGTCATCACCGATCACCGTAGCACTGAACAACATCGTCAATGTGACGATGGGTAGAAAACAATACAACGTCGATATGGCCGCAGCAATGATTGCCGCAATTCCAACCCTTGTCGTCTATGTCATCGCCGGGCGCTACTTCGTCCGCGGACTGACTGCCGGTGCCGTGAAAGGCTGATACAATGTCTACTCTTGAAATCGATCGAGTTCGCAAAGCCTATGGTGACCTTGAAGTGCTGAAGGAGGTCTCGATCTCCATTGGCACCGGCGATTTCCTCGTGCTGCTAGGACCATCCGGCTGTGGAAAATCGACACTCCTCAATATGATCGCTGGTCTCGAAACGATCACCGGGGGCCAGATTCGCATCGCCAACAACGTGGTCAATGATCTGTCGCCAAAAGACCGCGACATCGCGATGGTGTTTCAGTCCTACGCGCTTTACCCGACCATGACGGTGCGTGAAAACATCGAATTCGGCATGAAGATTCGCAAAGTCTCCCCCGCCGATCGCGATAAAGCCGTGCGATCAGCAGCCGAGTTGCTCCAGATCAGCCACCTGCTGGATCGAAAGCCATCACAGCTTTCCGGAGGACAGCGTCAGCGCGTCGCAATGGGACGTGCCATTGTCCGCCAGCCAAAGCTCTTTCTGTTTGACGAGCCTCTCTCGAACCTTGATGCAAAGCTTCGCGTCGACATGCGAACGGAGATCAAGCGCCTCCATCAGCGCTTGGGAACGACGATTGTCTACGTCACGCACGATCAGATCGAAGCAATGACGCTCGCGACACGCGTTGCCGTGATGAAGGACGGTATCGTCCAGCACCTGGATGAGCCTCAAAAGGTTTATGATCGGCCGGCCAACGTCTACGTCGCGAAATTCGTCGGCTCTCCGTCCATGAACATTGTCCCTGCACGGGTTGAAGCCGACGGTTCCGGTGTGAGCGCAGTCGTGCAAATTCCGAACCGGGCACCGGCTCGCATTTCCGGCATTCCGATCTCCGCATCCGCACTGAAGAAATATTCAACCAAGGATGTGCTGATCGGGATCAGACCGGAAAACTTCAGCCCCGCACCGAGCGCAGGCGCAAACTGCCTGACGGTTGATATTGACGTTGTCGAGCCCACCGGGCCGGACGCGCTTGTTGTTTTCCAGCTTGCCGGTGTGGAAGTGACAGCACGACTTCCCCCCAACAGCGCCAGGTCAAGAGCTGAAGCTTGTTTGTCTGTCGACGGCTCGAAAATCGTGCTGTTCGATGCACAGACTGAAGCGCGGATCGATTGAGGATTTACACAGCCATGCAACACAATGCAGACATTGTGATCATTGGTTCCGGAGTTGGTGGCAGCTCCTTGGCCTATAGCCTGGCCGCATCGGGGCGACGGATCGCTATCCTGGAGCGCGGCGACTACCTCAAGGACAGCGCCGAAGCTCGGGACGACATTGCGATCTTTCAAAAGGGGTTCTATCGACCGGCCGAGGAGTGGCTTGGGACAGACGGTGAGAGCTTTCTGGCCAACAACTACTACTATGTCGGCGGAAACTCGAAATTTTTCGGGGCGGTCATGTACCGTTACCGGAAGGAAGATTTTTTACCCCGTCCCCACCTCGACGGGAACTCACCAGGCTGGCCTATGGCATACGACGACCTTGAGCCCTGGTATGAGCGCGCTGAAGAGGTGTTTCGCGTGCGTGGTGCCACTGGGGAGGATCCAACCGAACCTCCCCATAGCCGACCTTATTCCTACACGGCCGTTCCGGACGAGCCATCCATCGCATCAGTGCGAGCGCGTCTAAAAAGGGCGGGGATCCATCCCGCCAGCCTTCCGCTTGCCATCGACCTCGAGGCGTGGCTTGGACGTGCAAAAACCGGCTGGGACGCCTTTCCAAATACCGGGTTAGGCAAGATCGACGCCGAAGTCGGACCTTTAACTCGCGCCCTTCAGCATCCGAACGTGAGTGTCATCACCGGCGCAAGCGTATCTCGCCTGGAGACCGATGAAACAGGTAAGCGCATCATATCAGCGACGTTCACCAAGGACGGAGCAGTACATTCTGTTACGGCGGATGTCTTCGCTGTGGCCGCCGGCGCTGTTCAGACTTCCGCGTTGCTTCTTCGGTCTGCGAACGCGGCTCATCCGATGGGCCTGGCAAACAGTTCGGACCAATTGGGCCGGAATTTCATGAACCATAACACCTCCGCGATGCTCGTACTGGACTACAAACGGAACGCCTCAGTCTATCAGAAGACCTTGGCTTTCAATGATTTCTACAATGAGAACAACGAATTCGGAGCGCCCTTGGGAAACGTGCAACTGCTTGGTCACATCACCGGTAACATCCTGAAAGCGAATTTTCCCGTACCCGCACCATCCTGGCTCATCAACATCATCGCAAGGCACGCATATGGGTGGTTCCTTACGAGCGAAGATCTCCCCAACCCGGAAAGCCGGGTTATGGTCAGGCACGATCGGATCGTCGTCAACTGGGTGCGTTCAAACATGCGCGCGCATCAAGCGTTAATCAAAAAGACGAAGCAGGTGATGCGGAAGGCCGGCTTCCCGGTCGTATTGACCCATACATTTGGAAGAAAGACGACGTCCCATCAGTGTGGAACCGCCAGGCTCGGAAGTGATCCCAAAACATCGGTTGTCGACCTGAACTGCCGGAGCCATGATATCTCGAACCTATACATCACTGACGCGTCGGTATTGCCGACCTCGGCAGCCGTCAACCCGGCCCTTACCATTGCTGCCCTCGCAATTAAGGCAGGCGCATCGATAGGGAGCCGCTAATGTTCATGAACTGTCTCGGTTCTGCTCGTTACGGCGTGAAGCCGATCTCAGGCAAGGAAAGCCGCTATGACTATATCGTTGTCGGAGGTGGCTCGACCGGTTGCGTGATTGCATCGCGCCTTTCTGAAAACGAATCCGTCAAAGTGGCTCTTCTCGAAGAGGGGCCGCCTGATGCCAGCCCATACATACACATCCCTGGAGCGTACTACAAAACAGCGCAAGGTAGCTTGCTCAAGCGGTTAAGCTGGGAAGCCGGTCCCGAGTTGGCCCGAAACGAAAAGCAGACAATGGTTCAGGCCCGCGTCTTGGGCGGCGGCAGCTCTGTGAACGCGATGATCTATATTCGCGGCGTACCGTTTGACTACGAGCAATGGGTTCAGCTCGGCGCTGAGGGCTGGGGATATGATGATGTTCTACCCTATTTTCTTCGCGCAGAGGACAACAATCGCTTTTGCAACGAAGTTCATGCCGTTGGGGGGCCGCTAGGCGTCTCTGACATTGACTACATTCACCCGCTCACTCGCAGCTGGCTGCAGGCTTGCCAGCAGGCAGGCTTGCCTTACAATGCGGATTTCAATTCCGGAAATCAGGCTGGGTGCGGTCTCTATCAGATCACAGCGAAGGACGGTCGACGCAGCAGCGCAGCTGTAGCCTACCTTAAGCCCGCACGGGAAAGGCCAAATCTGCAGGTTGTTACTCGTACCGTCGTTACTCGTATTATTATCGAAGACGGCAAAGCGGTCGGCGTTGAATATGTTCGAAACGGCGAAAAGCACGTGCTTCGGGCTGAACGAGAGATTATTGTTTCGGCCGGCGCGATCGGCACGCCGAAGTTGCTGATGCTATCTGGCATCGGTGCAGAAAAAGAACTGTCCCGTCATGGCATCGCGGTACAGGCTGATCTCCCCGGCGTTGGAAAAAACCTTCAAGACCACGTCGAAATATCGCTTATCTACCAGCTAAATGGACCCCACAGTTACGACAAATACAAGAAATTGCATTGGAAAGCCGCAGCGGGTCTCAATTACGCGCTCTTTAAGGGGGGGCCTGCCTCCTCAAACCTCATTGAGGGAGGAGCTTTCTGGTGGGGCAACAAGGAGGAACAGGTTCCGGATATCCAATATTTCATGGTGGTCGGCGCGGGTATCGAGGAAGGAGTCGATGCTGTTCCGGGTGGTAATGGATGCACCATCAACCTCGGGCAGATTCGGCCAAAGTCACGCGGTGAAGTTACATTGACCAGCTCCGACTTTGCCGCTGACCCCCGGGTGTCTCCCAATTATTTTTCTGATCCTTACGACTTGGATGCAATTACGGATGGCACGATGAAGGCAATGGATATCATGTCCAAACCTGCCATCGCGAAATACCTTCACTCCAGATACGTGCCCGACCGGAGCGTCCTGACGCGGGATGAGGTGAGAGCATTCTGCCAGCGTAACGCACATGCAGCTCTCCACCCGTCGGGCACCTGCCGAATAGGCACGGACGAAATGGCCGTTGTCGATCCAAAGCTTCGCGTGCGGGGAATCGAAGGACTTCGGGTCGCCGATGCTTCAGTCATGCCCACTTTAATTTCGGGAAATCCCAACGCGGTATGTATCATGATTGGGGAGCGAGCCGCGGATTTTATGCTTGCTTGCGCTTAGCGCATTGGCCCGAACTCCCAGGTCGGCCGATTGAGTGGATTAAGTTCGTTGCTTACCCGCTCACATTGCAGGTCCACATAGCAACCGAGCATTGTCGGTCGCGGTTGAGCGACCGACTGCCAAGGTTTAGCGGGGTCGATTGCAGAATGTTGCCCTCCTTGTTTATCGGGAATGACGCAGCCCATGCGGCTGAGGTGCTGGGCCGTGTCCATTGGAGTTCCAGGGAAAAATCAACACTACATCGTTGGTAATTTCAGCGCATGGAAGGGAAACCATAGTTCAAATATGATGGCGGCGTTCGGCGCGCCCGACGCTTACCCTTTTCGCATGCCTTTGTTGAGCGGAACAGTTGTTGGGGCCAGAAGCGCGCCATCGACTCAAGCCACCGGATTTCTAGGCAGTCTCATGCGCTTGCAGGAGGCGACAGTTCACGAAAATTGCAGCTATATCGGCCTGGCTTTCAAAAAGGCGGCAATGGTCCAGAAAGCGAGTGAACTGCTGAATGGCCCTGTCACAAGAGATTTGGAATTCGATCCGATCGTGGATCTCACGACGGCGAGAGGCTCGCATTTGGCAGAGCTTTGTAATCTTGTCTGGAATTGCCTCGATGTCTTTGAAACACAAAATTTTTCTCAGGTGGCTATCGAGCATCTCTTTCAGGCAACGATGATAACGCTCCTAAAAAAAGGCATCAGGCCTTTGTGGGTGCCTAGCGTCCGTGAAGCGCGATTTGGCGAAACTCTTTTCAGGCTAACACTTTTGTCGGTACATTCAATTCTGAATTCCCTGTTGCGGAGCCATATTTTCGGAAGTTCGACGGCGTCGTGCGCCATTTTGACCGAAATGCGCGTACAAGATGGGAATCGTCGGCGAAACCGCTGGATGCCACAGCACAACGCGAGCTTCTGCAGAAAAAATGGTGGGCCTGCCGCTAAGCGTGAAGCCGTCGCGCATCTGAAGGCCGTCATGGGGCTTTCGGAACGGCCGTCCCGCCAGATCATATCCGCCGAGCGCAAGACGGTGCGCTATCGGTCATGCCGACCGCCGGAGATTGAGCTGCGTGCAAGGCTGCGAGAACTCGCAACCGAGACGGCGTTTTAGTTATCGGCGACTGTTTGTCCTGCTTTGGTGGGAGGGAGAGCCGGCCTGGATTTCGTCCACGACCAATTCGCCTGCGGCAGACGCTTCCGCGTGCTCAATGTCGTCGATGACGCGTCACGCGCCCTGGCGGCGATACCTGACACCTCGATCTCCGGTCGTCGCGTTGCTCGCGAATTGGCGGCGCTCATCGAGCTGCGGGAAAGCCCCGCATGATTGTCTCCGACCATGGCACGGAATTCACGTCGAACGCGATCCTCGTCTGGTCAAAGGAACACAAGGTCGAGCGGGATTACATCGCACGGGGAAAGCCGATGCAGAACGGCTATGTCGAATCCTTCAACGACCGCGTGCGCGACGAACTGCTCAACGAAAGCCTGTTCTTCGGCCTCGACCATGCCCGAAGCGCAATGCTTAATGGGCCGACCGATTACAACCACTTCCGGCCGCATTCATCGCGGGGATACAGACCCCGGCGGCTTTTGCCGATGATATTGCCGCAACCGGCTACAACGCTACGCGAGATGAAAGCTTCGCGTTTCCGCCGGTTGCTCACCCTGCGCCACTTGCCGGATCGAAAACCGCCGAGGCTCTAATCGCCGCTGGATGAAAGTTCAGTGGCAGGTCATAGTCGACCCAGGCGCCTCTTAGGGCACGCCGCGACCGATGCGTGTTTGAGGAAACCTGAAAAAAGTAGCTCAAGATTTGATCTCAAACTGCTGGGCCAATGAGCGATTGCATCAGGGATTTAAGCTGTCTTGCAACGTCAAAGCTGTTTTCCTGGTGATTTCGATTGCAGAAAAGTTCGCAGCTCCACCAGCCTTCATAGCCAGTTGATTTCACCGCATCTGTCCATTCCTTCAGGTTCAAAACGCCGTCACCGGTTGGTACGTCGCGCAAAATGGGCTCGTCAGGTATGCCGCCTTTGAACTCCAGGGAGTCACACACGTGCACACCATAGATGAGATCCTTGTCGATTTTGGCAACTCTTTCAGGAGTATCGCCGGAGGTATAGCAGTGCCAATAATCTATGAGCAGCTTGATGTTGGTCCGTCCCGCCTTCTCGATGACCTTGAGCTGCTTGTCGATGGTATTCAGTGGTGTCCAGGATAGCGATTCAAGGTACAGCGTAAGATCATGTGATGCGGCCACGTCGGCGAGTTCCCGCAAATTCGCTGCAGTAAGGTCAATCTGCTCCTGTTCTGGGCGATCGATCAGACCGCGATATAGCCCCTGAATCGGAGTTTTTGATCTTACAGCATCAAGGCTGAGCGGCCCCGTTATAACCTCGACACCCTTTGCGCCGACTGCCGTCGCCAACTCGAAAAGTCGTACGGCGTCACTGAACAACTGGGGTCGTTCGTCGTTTTGGCGTTCAATGTTGATCAGGAAGCCAATCCCGGGGATAAACATACCATCGACCATCTCCCGCAGCGACGCTTTGGAAACGCCGGCGGCCAGGCAGTCGCTGATTTTCGACCCCGATGCCTCCAGCCCATCAAATTCAAGCTGCTTCGCAATCTCCAGATCGATCGCCATGGTCGAGTGTCTGGCAACCAGAGAGTGAAGGATGATTTTTTGAGTGGTAGTCACGAACCTGCTCCTGCGCTAATTGGCCGATATATTGTTCAAATCAACGACCTCACCCGTTTTCACTGACGTTCGCAGTGCCTCGATAGTTTGAAGATTTGATATGCTGTCTTCTCCGGTCGAAAGCCATGTGGGCCTTCCATGCAAACCGGTAACGAAATCATGCATCGCAGCGGCGTGCACATCGCGCTCGCGTATTGGGATCAGTTCGTTCTTACCCGCGATCCGTCGCGTAAGCGTTCCAGCTCCGCGGCCGTTCAACGTTCCATTCGCAATGAGCGAGCCTTTGTTGCCGGCCACCAGCACCATATCCTCGATCTCGGAGGTTGCGAAACTCTCATGCCCCTGAACGATGCAGCCGTCGTTCATGCGCAATAAGAACGCCAGATGCAGCGGGAGTTGATCCTGTACCTTTTTGAGACCGCTGATTTGGCGAGGTTCGGCGTCGGTAAGGTATCGGGCAAGGTCGACACTTTCGATGGCTGCATCGAAGAAGATGTCGCCGGCAGCGCGTTCGACCTTACCGCGCCGTTGCGGCGGTGGCTCGTGGGGACCGCCACGAATGACGATTATAGATTGCAGTTGGCCGATGTCGCCGTCGCGGATTAGCCTCTTCATCGTCTGGTGCACATTGGATGCGCGGGCGACGTGATGTACTGCTAAGGTGACCTTCATGTCATGGCAGAGTTTCACTAGTTCCGTGGCTTGCTCGCGATCATCGCAGAGGGGCCCATCGCATAAGATGTGCTTTCCGGCTCTCGCTGCTGCAGCCACGTGATAGGGGCGCCGATCTCTCGTCGCGCTAACATAGACAAACCGGACCTGGGGCGCAGCCCAGACAGTTGTCAGATCACTGGTAGCGTTCGAAATATCTAGATCGCCTGCAAAAGCCTGCGCATATTGAAGGTTTCGGCTGAAAACCCATAGAGGCAAATGGCCGATCGACCGGATCGCAGATACCATGTGCTCCGTAGCAATGGTTTCCGTGCCCATAATCGCCCAACCGATTTCGGCGCTTGCTGGCAATGATCGATCCCCTTCATATTCGCAATAAAATGTAAGGGGAATGACGGCCGGAGCAATTTCGCATTGCGTCTAAGGCTTTCGCGATATAGCGTAGCTATAGCGTCAATACGCGTCATTTTCTGGACGGCCAATGAACCATCTTATCAGCGATACGGCCTTCTTCGCTGCCAATCTTCGAACTCTTTGCAATCAACAAGGGTCAGTGGCAGCTGTATGCAGGAAAATAAAGGTAAATCGGCAGCAGTTTAATAAATATCTGTCTGGATCTCATGTTCCGTCGGCGGCGAACATGAGGATCATCGCAAACTACTTCGGCCTCAGTGTTCCCATTCTTTTCTCCGACCCCGAAGAGTTCAGAACCCTGGTCGATGGCAACTTTTTCCACGCTATGTCGGCGGCGCGGCAATTGCCTGAGTTTTCGCGATTTGTATCGACCATGTTGGTGGAAAACTCGGTACCCGATAGCGACCTGATCGGCGTCTACGATCGATACCAATTCTCGTCGATCTACAAAGGTTTTGTGCTGAAGTCGGCATTCTGCATCTACCGATCCAACCAGTTCCTGCAACATTATTATGTCGAACGGTTCCCCAGTTTCGACGACCCGAAGAAGATGGAGTATGTCTTCAAATATTATGGGTTTTGCTTTCCGATCGCAGATCGCCTCTTTACCGCAGACTTTGAAGGAATTCAGTCAAACGAACTGACCTTCGGTGTCTATGCGCAGGTGAAGCGAAACTCCAAAAAGTTCATGTTCGGGATTTCAAGCGGTATTGCCGCAACCGTCTTCCGGCAGCCTTACTCAACCAAAGTAGCCCTTCACTATCGAGGGCCTGGGCTGCTTAGGAGGGAGCAAATCAAGGGGATTACGGTAATGGATAAAAATGACCCCGCAATACCTCGCGAGGCCCTTCAGTATCTAGGAGATGGCTCGGACATGATCCAGATGTCTTGAGACTCGCCCGAAGGCCATCAAGGATGCAGCTCAACAGCCAACCAGACGGAATCAGTGTCTGCGTAATATCTATGCCAAGGATAGGTCCACTGATTATATCCTGTCACCCTGCAAAACGGGTCGTGCGAATAGCCAATCGGCATGACGACGTCTTCATAGAGCGTTAACTGATCGCGTTCGGCGAATTTCTGCATCCGCCCCAGGCCGTGGATTTGTGTGTGCACCTCGAGGAAAGGATGTTCATTGTGAATGAAGCAGTCCGTGTCGCCAGGGGACCACCACAGGTTCAACTTCAGCGTAAAAGTTTGCTCGGCGATAGACTCGGCGGTTTCGTTGGTGAAAACGCGGGGGTCCACCCTCACCTGACCGATCTCGTCTTGAGCGGAAATGAAGAGGGGCGTGTCGCGCGGGAAGCTACGGATACGATTTCCGAGCCAATCCCAACCGCGGAATTGCGCGCCGCCAAGGTTCGTGGCTTTGACGACCTTGATCAATGCTGCGCGTTCCGCCGACTTGATTCTCCCGCCTTTCAGCCAGGTCGATTTCCAGGCGGGAACGATCGCTGGATGTTCCGTACCCGTTACCATGGGCGAGGGGCCGAGGTTGACAACAACCGCGTCGCTCACGTCATAATCGACAACGTTTTCCACCAGCTTGGCGGAGATAAACTCATCTGCGAATGCAAGGTCTCTTGTTGCGTTCTTCACGGTCGTCGGATCCCATAAATTCCAAAGCTCAAGCATATGAAGCCACGGATGGGTACTCGAAAACAGTGCGCGGGCGCCGCTTTTCTGAAGTGACACGCTGCTTGGTTTGCGCCACATTGCGTCAGAAGTCGGCATGAGGACGAGCTTGCACAGTCCGAGCCGGCGGCGATACCAATTGGAAGGCGGAGCCGCGCCGTCGCCTGCGGTCGATGCGGGCCCGGTGGGCATCGAGCTTCAATGGGAATTGTTCGCCCCCTATAATGCGCTCGCCCGGATGGTTAGCCACCCTTCAAGATCGAACTCATTCGGCTGCGCAGACAGTGGTGGAGTTTCGAGGGCTTGCAACGTCAGCCCATGGGCGCGCGTCAGAATAAGCTAGCCGGCGTGGTGACCATAGTCCGTACCGCCGAGCGTCAGGGTTGAAGCGCGATGCGAATTCGGGATGCGTAATTGTTCATCGCATTCAGCCATAAGCCGCAGAAGCTGCAAACCATAGGTGGCGTCGCAATATGGTTTTTCCTCTTTTCCGCTGACCAACTGACGAATTGCTTCGCGATAGGCCTCTGCTGCACCCCCGTTGATCATGTCGATCTGCGGCAGCTCAACCTTGCCTTCACTCCCAACAAAAGCGGTGTCACTTGCGAGGTCAGCGTCGAGCGCAGTTAATGCGAGTTCCGAATATGATGTAGCGCCGCCTTTGTGGCGAGCGAACAGCAAAACATGGCCCTTGGCATCAAACTTAGCGCAAACCTCTGAGATACCCCCAAGGACGGACTGCAAGACGGAAAGTGCGTGTGGCCCCAAGTCCCAAAGGGCAGCATGCGGATCGTGGCGCCACTGCGAGTTGTTGTATGGCGATGAAACTCTCATGGAGTTCGCCACGATCCTCACTCTCCCATGCATCAAACCGTGTGCTTGAGCAGCCGATGCAAGCTGCGATCGGAGCCTCGGGTGAAACAGGCGGGTCAGAAAAACAACAGAGCGTACACCGCTGTTGAGTATTGCATCGTTCAACGCGATGCCATCCCCCAGATTGAGCGCTATCGGCTTTTCGAGCAGCACATGTTTTCCCCGTTCTGCGGCCCTTTTTGCTAACGTGGCTTGAGCGCCGGGCGCGACGGCGAAGCTGACGGCATCCACTTCGTCCAATAGCTCGTCAAAATTGTCGAACGCCTCGACCATGTGGGTGTCGGCCAGTGCAGTTGCTTTGCCCCGATCTCTCGCCCAAACTCCAACGAAGGTCACATCAGGATCACCGGCGAGCCCGGGGGCGTGAATTTCCGATGCCCAGTGCGCGGCACCGACAAGCCCGATCTTCATGCCGTTTGCATCCTCTTCTGCGGCGATTCCTGATAGCCTAAAGCGCGAGAAACTTCCTTTGCAGCCGCCGAGATAACATCACCGATCGATGCAATGTCCTCCGAAACGATGCGACTAACGGGGCCGCTCATGCTGATTGCTGCAATTGGGCGCCCCGTCGCATCGAATACAGGCGCGCCGATACAACGTCCCCCGAGTGACGATTCTTCGTCATCGACCGCAAAGCCCAGCGCACGGATGGTTTGGAACTGAGCCCGCAGCAGAGATCTGGTTGAGAGTGTATTCTTGGTGAATACTTCCAGCGCTGGCGTGGGCAGCAAAACGTTAAGCGTCTTCTCGTCCAGCCAAGCCAAAATCGATTTGCCAAGTGAACTTGCGTGCCACGGATTCGGCAGTCCGACGGTTGCTCCCTGTTTAAGTGCCTGAGTGGCCTCAATACAATCAATTACGACAAGTTCATTATGAACCCACAGCGCGAGACTGACGGTCTCGTTGTAACGGCGGTGAAGCGCTTCGAGCTGGGGACGCGCCAGATTGCGTACATCACGATGTTGGAGGGCTTTCTGCCCCAGAAGGTAAAGCCCGATGCCAAGCACGTATCGCCCATTGCCGTCCCGTTCGACGTACCCGTGGCCGACCAGGCTCGTTAGATACCGCGACGTAGTCGGCTGCCCCAATCCTACCTCACGGGCAATTTGCGACAAAGAACTCGGTCCGTTGGCAGCGCCGAGAGCAGCGAGAATTGCAGCTGCCCGGTCGACAGCATCAAATCGTGTCGACTTTCCGCTTTCCACTTCCATCCGCCCGTCCTTATTAACTAGGAAACCGAACCACGCGAGATGCGAGGTATTTCGCCTGAACCCTCGGAGCTGCCTCCAAGAGAAGTCGCGTATATTCGTCCTGGGGGGAACGCAAAACCTGGTTCGTGCTTCCGCGTTCTGTCACCATACCATTCTTCATTATGATGATAGATTCGGCAATCTCGGACACCAATGGAAGGTTGTGGGTTATGAACAACATTGATAACCCGTCACGCTTCAGCTCCATAAGGAGATCGACAACGGCTGCTTGTACGGAAACATCGAGGGCTGAGGTGATCTCGTCGCAGATCAGCAGGTGGGGGCTCATTGCAAGAGCCCGGGCAATCGCAACACGTTGCCTCTCTCCACCTGATAGGTCCGCCGGATACAAGGTGGAAACGCGTCGTGGCAAACGCACTCTGTCGAGCAGCTGTGTCACCTTAGAGTCCATTGAGCCTTCGTCCGCGCCCGCAAGTTTTGCTGCGCGACCCACCGCATTATAGATGGATTCACGCGGATTAAGAGAACGATCAGGGTTCTGAAACACGATCTGAAGCGCGGCCAGTTGCGCCCGCGAACGGTTACGGTAGCCGAAGCTCAGCGCCGCATTCTGAAAAGTCATTCGGCCGTGACCGTTTGCATGAAGACCGGCAATGCACCGCCCCGTCGTTGTCTTGCCGCTACCACTCCCGCCGACAAGAGCTAGGCATTCTCCACGATCGATTGAAAATGAAATCCCGTGGACGACCCTGACATCACCATAGGAAACGCTCAAATCTTCAATCTTAAGCACAGCGGGGAGAGCCCCGTTGGAAGCGCCAACCTCCTCGACGACGTTACACCGATCGGGTAACTCCGGAATTGTGCTGAGCAGCGTGCGCGTATAGTCAGTTGCGGGCTCCGCAAAGATTTGCTCTCTCGTGCCCGTTTCAATGATCTTTCCGCCAAGCATGACGGCGACGCTGTCGGCGATGTTATGCACGACTGCAAGGTCGTGCGTCACATATACGAAGCTCGCCTTCGACGTCTGGACCAGTTCGCGTATCAAGTTCAAAATGGTTTGTTGCGTCGAGACGTCGAGCCCCGTGGTGGGCTCGTCCATGACGATCACGCGAGGGCGAGTAATGAACGCCATCCCGATCGCGACCCTTTGCAACTGGCCGCCGCTGAGTTCAAACGGGTAACGGCGCAGGAAGCCACCATCTGTGGGTAAGCCGACATTCTCGAGCATGTCCCGCCTCAAGGCCGGGGTCTCCGCCGCTGAGTAGCCGTGAACGCTCAGCAGTTCTGCGATCTGATCGCCGATTCTCATGCGCGGGCTGAAACTCGTCGTCGGATTCTGTGGGACCAACGAAACCTTGCTTCCCCTGTATGTTTGCAGCTTTTGCTCCGAGACACTCAGGATATCTTCATTATCGATCATCACCTCGCCGCCGCTGATCAGCATACCGGGCCGCGCAAAGCCCAGCAGGCCAAGAGCCAATGAGGTTTTCCCGGACCCCGATTCCCCGATAATAGCGAGCACTTCGCCCTCGCCGACAGCTATCGAGGCGTCGTCTACTATGATGCGGCCCTCGGTGTCGCGCATCGACAAGTTCTTAACGATCAATGGAGAATCAAGCATTTCCCTGCCTCTTCGAATGGCCGATGGAACGCGCGAAGTTGTCGGTCAGGACGTTCACTGCGACGGAGAAGATCGCTATCGCGGCCGCCGGTGCTACCGCAAGCCAGGGGGAGATCGTGATGCCCAAGCGATTCTCGCTGATCATCATTCCCCAGTCTGCGGCAGGCGGCGGCAGTCCCAGGCCAAGGTAACTGAGCGAGGCATAGAGAATGATCGATCCGCAAAGCCGGACGCCATAGTCAGCAAATATCGGAGGAAGGATGTTCGGCAGGATGTCTTTGAGGCACACTGCCGACCAGCTTTCCCCTCTGACGAATGCTGCCTCGACATATTCGTTTCGAGATATGTCGATCGTAATCAGCCGAACGATCCTCAGGACACGGGGTACGTGGATAAACACAATGCCGAAAATCACCGTGGTCAGGCTGGGCCCGGTTGCTGCGAGGAGCACGAGCAGAAAGATGGCGGGCGGCAAGGCATAGACGATGTCCGACAGCGCTACGAGAGCGTGGTCAAACGAGCCGCGCCGAAGACCTGATAATATTCCAATCGGCACTGCGATCATAAATGCCAGGGTCGTTGCAAGCACGGCGATCGTCAAGATGGTTTGGCCGCCGGTGAGAAACCGGCTGAAAGCGTCTCTCCCAAGGAAATCCGTCCCCAGGATGTGGTCCCGTGATAGCTGTGAAAAAGGCGGGCCAACGATCTCATCGTACGCGTAAGGCGCCAGCCAGGGCCCGACGGCGGCGACGCCGACGACCGCTACTATGAGGAGCAAAGATATCCATGAGGCACGATTTGAAAACATAAGGTGCAAAGTTCGAAGCATTGATCTTCCTCACGAAATCAAAGCACGGCGTGCTGTGCCCGCAAACGCGGGTTGAGAAACATGATCAGGATCTCAGAGATCAGATTGATCAGAACGTATGTTGCCGTGATCAACAGGGTCACGGCCAATACTGTCGGCATGTCCCGGTTGATGACAGCGTCTGCGAACGCACTGCCGATGCCGGGCAGTTGAAATACCGCCTCCGTCACGACGACTCCACCTGCAAGCCAAGCCGCGTTCAGTGCAATGGTCTGAATTGATGGGGTTACGACGTTGGGGAAGACATGGCGTATGAGCACGCGGCCTGAGCCAAGGCCACGGAGACGAGCCATATATACATACTCTGCCGACAGCACCTCGATGGCGACGGCCCGCACCATACGGACGACTTGGGCCAGCGTGGTGCACAGGAGAGTGACGACCGGCAGAAAAAAGAGGGTCGACTGTGACAGCAGCGTTCTGTTCCCCTGGATAAGCGATACCGGCGGGAGCAGGTGTAGACCAACGGCGAAGACAACGATCAGCACAGTGCCGACAACGAATTCCGGCAGCGCCACGAGGACTATGGTCGGGACGGTGATGATGTGGTCAGGAAATCGATCTTTCCATATCGCTGCTGCGATTCCCAGTAAAAACGACAGAGGAATCAACAACAGAAGCGAAGAGGCTGTCAGGATCACGGTATTTATCGCCTTCGGTCGGATCATCTCCCAGACCGGACGACCCGACGGAATGGACTTTCCAAAATCTCCGGAGACAACGCCTGTCGCCCAAGAAACGTACTGGGAAAATGCAGGGCGGTCCAAGCCGAACTCAACACGCAGCGCCTCAACGGCGGCAGGATCAGCTTTTGCGCCGAGCGCGGCCCTTGCCGGATCTCCTGGAAGGTAGAGCGTCGCAGTGAAGACCACCGCCGAGACAGCTACCAGTGTCAGAATCGAAAGCGCCAGTCTTCCGATCAGCAGCTTGGAAAAGCGTGCAATAATCATCCGTGTTCCCTTCTTTTGGTGCTCCGCCTCATCGCCAGGCGGAGCATCGTAGGCAAGGCAAAAGCTGACTAGGCTTGCAGGGAAATCCCTTCGAAGCGGTAATAGCCAAGATTACGCTGGCTGGAGGGAAGAAGCCCCTTTACGCGGACGTTCGCGGCGTCCAGGAGGTCTCTAAAGCCCCAGATGATATAGCCGCCATCTTCCCAGATGATCTTTTGCGCCTCGAAGAGGTACTCCTTCCGCTGAGATGGATCGAACGTGGTGCGAGCCATGGAAACCCACTTGTCAAACGTGTCGTTGGTCCAATCCGGTTCGTTCCAATAGGCACCGCGGGCATATGCCTGTCCAAACACCGACTCGATCGTGTGTTGTCCCCAGTCGGAGCTGGCCATGGCGGTCTTCTTGAATTTCGGTCCGGAGTAATAGCTGTCCGGCGGGACAACACTCAGGTCGATTTTCACGCCAGCCTGTTTTGCCTGGTTCGCGATAAGGGTCGCGGATGCCAGCATTCCTGGCGCCGCGTCCGAGGTGTAGAGCTCAAACGATAGATCATTGTCGTATCCTGCTTTTTTCAGGAGCGCGCGGGCCTGATCCGGATCGTGCTGTCGCTGCGGCAGCGCAGAAGCGTAATCGGGATCCGTTATGCAATGAAGATCGTTGCCAACCCTGCCATAACCGGCCAACGCGTTGGTCACCAGCTGCTCGCGATCGACAAGAAACCGCATCGCCTGGCGTACTCGGACATCGGTGAACGGCTTCTGCGCCACCATCATGAATTGGTCTGTAGTGGCAGCGCTCTGTGACCGCAGCAAAGCCATCGCTGGGTTTGCCTCGATGATACGAGCAAGATTGCCATCGAGTTGTGCAACAACATCGACCTGATCGGCAATCAGCGCGTTCATTCGTGCCGTCGGGTCATTGATTGCTATGAACTCGACACCATCGAGATAGGGCATTCCCGCTTTCCGGAAGGCGTCATTGCGCTTCAGGGTCACCCGTTGACCTTGGCTCCACTCGACAAATTTAAAGGGCCCGGTCCCGATAGGCTGGTTGAAGTCCTTCGTGCCATCCTTCACCAGAAACATCACTTTGCTGCCGAGAACCTGGGGCAGAAGCGCGTAGGGTTTGGCGAGCGAGACTTCAACCGTGCTATCGTCGAGCGCCCGAACGTTCGACGGCTTCATCAAGGTTGAAAGGTTGGTGTAGCCGTCCGCCTTGTTTTCCGGCGTCAGCATGTACTGCAGCGAGTAGACTACGTCTTTCGCAGAGAATGGCGTCCCATCATGCCAGACAACGCCGCTGCGAATTCGGATTTTCCAAATGTTGCCTTCCTTGTTGTGACTGAAGTCCTCCGCCAGACTGTTGTAGATGTTTCCGTTGCCGTCGAAATCGGTCAACCGGTCGAAGATCGATTGTGCGACGGCAAAATCCATGTCTCCCGTCGAAATAAACGGGTTCAGCGATGACTTGGCCCCTGCTGCGCCCAGACCCACTCTCAGAATACCCCCGCGGGCCGGCTCATCGGCAAGCGCTCGATCGACAATGGCTGGGTTTAGTGCGATGCAAGACCCGACGGCCAGTCCCGCCTTGAGGAAATTGCGTCGCGGCATTGTCGCCGATGTAAAGATGTTGGTGCTCTTCTCTTTCATGACAGCTGCTCCCTTTTTGTGTTTGTAACGGCAAGCGGATGAGGTGCCGAAAGCTGGAAAAGATGATCCGACACCTCGGAAGGTCTTTGAGCTATGCGATAAGACCTGCGTGGCGCAGCGCAGCGCGGATATTTTCTTGATCTTCTCTGGCCAGATCGCCGCTGGGCTTCCGCGGTTCGCCCACCCGGCGACCCAGGAGATTGATCGCGAACTTCACACGTGCGGGAAAGTTGGCCGGCTTGATCATCTCTCGCGCAAGAGGCGCGATTTTCTCGGTCAATTCTCTGCCCCGTCTGTAATCGCCTTCGACGTGAGCGCGGTAGATTTCCCCGTACTCTTTCGGGATCACAGTGTTTACGCCGGAAATCGACGCGTCTGCGCCCAATAGGAAACTTGCAATGTTCACACTATCCGCGCCGGCAGCAATCGCAACTCGGTCGCCAACTGTCTGAACGAGCTCAGCGACCGGCTCAAGCGCGACCTCCTTTACGCAAATCACACCAGGAAGCTTGGCGATGCGCTGCATGACCGAAGGAGGGCTGAAAAAGTGATTGTAGAAAATGATCGGCATTTGCGTCGCGTCGTGGATATCTCGGACAAACGCCTCGAGACCCTCCTGCGACGGCGTCGTATAAATCGGCGGGCCGACCATCAGGGCGCTCGCCCCTGCCTCTTTTGCCTTCTGGCCGCGCAGGATCGCATCCTTCGTTGTTGTTGTGATCACGCCGGCGATAATGCGAATGGAGCTGTTCTGCACCGCCTCCGAGACAAGCTGCTCCAGCTCATCAGCGGACAACTCATCTCCCGACCCTGTACTGCCTCCAACGACAGCCAATGTGACACCAACACTCTCCATGAAGCGCAACTCGTTTCGGAAAAGCTCGAGATCCAAGCTTCCGTCCGCCGCGAACGTCGAAACGAGTGGCGGTATGACGCCGCTAATCTCTTCCTTGCGTAGCGTTTGTCTCGTCATGATTCTTTCCTTATTTCACTGATTGAAAGCAACATTCGCACAATGAAATTCTTCAGCAGTCGGCTTTATGTGTCAACTCGCATTGAAAGCAAGTGCGTCACATCGCGTCACTTATCGATTTATTGCGAATGCTCCTCGAGCGTGCGATGGCCAGTAGGCCGTCACGGACGACAGCGGCACCGGACAGACGCGTCGACAGCGCCTGCCGGGTCTCACGCGAAACAGCGCACTCCCCGGCCGACCGTCCGGAGCTCCAACTTTGCAAACAGTGGCGAAGTGTTCCTCGTCGTAATCAACGAATGAGGGCGAGCTAGCTTGTTTCCATACAATGTGGCTGATTGGTGTAATCCTGCCGGCTTGTAGATCTCGGCAGCCAACCGAAAAAAGATAGATCGGCGTCATGCGATTTTCTCACGTTGAAGCATTTCGGGCGGTCATGCTTTCAGGCTCGACCACGGCCGCGGCGGAAATCCTGCACACGTCTCAACCCAACGTGAGCAGGTCGATTGCTCAGCTCGAGAAAATCAGCGGTCTGCAGCTGTTCGAGCGCTTGCCCGGCAAGCTTGTCCCTACCAGCGACGGACTTTCGTTCTTCAAAGAAGTGCAGCGCAGTTTTGCGGGTTTGCGGCACCTTGAGGAGGCGGCGAGAAGAATCCGCAGGTTTAGCGGCGGTTCTCTCACTATCGCCGCGATCCAGTTGATCGCGCTCGGTCTGGTTCCTCGAACGGTCAAACGCTTTGCCGAGCAATATCCCGAGGTAAGCATATCGATCCATACCGGTCACTCATCTGCGATCACCGAATGGGTGGATGATCAGATTTGCGACATTGGAATTGTCTCTCAACTCAACGCAGCTTACGCGCTTGAAAGCGAGGTTCTGTACGAGATTGACGCCGTCTGTGTGATGCCGAAGGGACATCACCTTGCGGCCAAGACATCCCTGGGGCCAAGCGATATTGCTGACGAGCCATACATCTCGTTTCCGCGCAACGAATCCGGTTATTCAGCTGTCGACGCGATTTTTGAAGAGGCTGGGATAAGCCGCACGATCAACTTGGAGACCTCGTACAGTTCGATCACGTGCTCGCTTGTTGCTCAAGGGCTCGGTATCGCCATAGTGAACCCGTTGGCCGCTCTGGACTACCGGCACACAGATATCGTAACCCGGCCGTTCCGTCCTGCGATAAAGCATTTTGGATATCTGATCTATCCGAAAGGCCGCCCGGAAGATCGGCTCATTGCCAGCTTCGTCGACACGCTCAAGCTCGTATTGCGCGATGACAAGCACCTGCTGACCGGCTCGTCATTGCCTTGAATGGGAGCTGCGCCCAGAAGTGAACTTTAGGCCGCGATAGGCGTCAGAGCTCTCGTTCGCAGACGGTAGAAAAGCCGCACCAATATAAGCAACCGGCCAAGCGCCGGATACAACAGAGACATACCGCAGCGAGCATTCAGGTCGATATCGCCGGTATTGTAGTGGCGAGATACGGAATTTTTGCTTCATCGATATATCAAAAACGCATAACCCCTTGTCGTATTTCTATTTGCTTCACTCCCCTTCCGCTCCTACCGTGCGTATCCGTCAGGCCGAAAGGCGAGAGCGGACCGACCGCTCACAAGCGGACCGCCCGAAACAAACAAGGGGAACGATGATGAAAATGAATACGCTTTGCTTGCTTGCAGCAACCGCATTGAGTTCGCCCGCGTTAGCGCAGGATACGCTGTATTTCGCCGGCTATTCCGGTGACTTCCAAACGATGTTCGAGAAGGAGATTTCTCCGTCGTTCGAAGCGAAGCATAATGTCAAGATTGTCTATGTCCCCGGAAACTCCAGCGAAACCATTGCGAAGTTACAAGCGCAGAAAGGCAACCAAGAAATCAACGTTGCGATGGTCGATGATGGCCCGATGCACCAGGCGATCCAGTTCGGTCTGTGCGACAAGGTTTCGGACGCGCCGGTCTACAAGGATGTCTACGATCTCGCAAGTATTGCAACTTTCGACGGCCGGGCGATCGGGCTCGGTTTAGTGGCCACCGGCATCACCTACAACAAGCAGGCTTTCGAGAAGAACGGCTGGCCGGCCCCCACCTCCTGGAACGATCTTACTGATCCGAAATTCGCTCAACGGCTTGCTTCCAACCCCATTTCCGGAACCTACGGTCTCAACACCCTGGTCATATTCGCTCGAATGAACGGCGGCGGCGAAACGGATATCGAGCCGGGATTTGACGCGATCCGCGAGAAACTGGCGCCGAACGTTTTGAGTTGGTCGTCATCGAATGCGCAGCTCGCACAGATGTTTCAGAACGGCGACATCGATGTCGCGGTCTGGGGAAGCGGCCGATCGGTGGCGCTGAAGAGCACCGGGTTCCCGGCTGAGTTCGTCTACCCCAAGGAAGGTGCCCCGGCAATCGTGATCTCCGCCTGTGCCGTCGCCGGTGGGAAGCTTCCGGAGGCGTCACAAGCGCTCCTGCAATACCTGGCGTCGCCGGACATTCAAGCGAAGTTTGCAACGCAAGGCTATGGACCAACAAATCGTCAGACGAAACTCACCGATGAACTTGCCGCGGCCGTGCCTTACGGCGAGGAGCGGCTGTCGAAGCTCGTTGCCGTTGACTGGACGACAATCAACCAGAAGCGCGCCGACTGGACGAAGGAGTGGACGCGGACGGTCGAAAAGTAAGCGCGACGCGCTTTGACCGTAACGCCAACGATTGAGCTTTATCCGATGACTACATTGTCTATTCGCGGACTTTCAAAAACCTATGCGGGCGACATCCATGCCGTCCGCAAGGTTGATCTTGAGGTCGAAAGCGGAGAATTCCTATCGCTGCTCGGCTCCTCCGGGTGTGGTAAAACCACCACGTTGCAGATGGTCGCGGGGTTCGTACCTCCGACCGCCGGCGCCGTTCTGGTGGATGGTCAGGACATCACGCATGCCGCGCCTGAAAAACGTGACATGGGAGTTGTCTTTCAGAGTTACGCCCTGTTTCCCCATATGACCGTCGCGCAAAATGTCGGCTTCGGTCTTGAGATGCGGAAAATGAAGCGGCCCCAGCTAGAGGACCGCATTGCGGAAGCTTTGTCCATGGTCCGGTTGTCCGGTCTCGAAAAGCGCTATCCGGGCGAGTTGTCGGGCGGGCAACGCCAGCGCGTTGCCATCGCTCGCGTGCTGGCGATCCGTCCACGTGTCCTCCTGCTGGATGAGCCGATGTCCAACCTCGACGCCAAACTGCGCGGCGAGATGCATGTCGAACTCCGAGCCCTGCAACGGCGCTTGGGAATCACGACAATTCTCGTGACGCACGATCAAGTCGAAGCCATGACGATGAGCGACAGGATCGCGGTCATGGCCAACGGGGGAATTGCCGAGCTCGGTACTCCCCAGGAAATCTACGATCGTCCCACCTCTGAATTCGCGTTTAAGTTTCTCGGGCAGACGAACGTCATTGTCGGGGATATCACCTCGGTGCAAGGGGAGATCGCCAGGGTTCGGGTCGGCTCGGCGGTCTTGCAGGCCAAGACCAGCGGAGGTCACAACGACCGGCAGATCAAGCTTTTCATTCGACCTGAGCGGCTCCGCATTTGTCCTGCCGATAGCTGCAGGGTCAAAGGAACGATCGTCACGCGCCTGTTTCTGGGGGGCGTGTGGTTCTATGAAATCGAAAGCGATCTTGGAAATCTGCGCCTCAGCGTAGTCAATATCGGAACTCCACAGCCTGAGGAAGGCGAGGTTGTCGGGATCACTTGGAATGACGGCGACTTGCAATGTGTCGCATCGGAGGCCGCCAATGGCTGAGATAAGTACACGCGGCAATGGTCGGCAATGGTTTCTATCGTCACCGGCACTCGTCTTGTTTTTAGGACTTCTCGTTGTTCCTCTGGCGCTGACGGCGATGCTGTCGTTCAACGCATTTGATTCTGCGCGTGGAACATTGCCTGAATACACCTTGAGCAATTACCTCGAGGTCCTGTCGGACAGCTATTACTATGAGCTCTTCCTGCGCACCGCGCTGATGTCCCTCGGCGTGACAGTCCTTTGCATTGTCCTCGGTGTGCCGGAAACACTGATCCTGGCCAGGATGCGGCCGTTTTGGCAGGGCGCCTTTTTCGTTGTCATCCTGGGACCCTTGCTGATCTCGGTGGTGGTTCGCACCCTTGGCTGGTCAATCATTCTTGGCCGTGAAGGATTCATCAACGCGTCGCTGGTTTCGCTTGGCCTCGTACAGAAGCCGGTTCAGCTGATGTTTTCGATGACGGGCGTTGTCATCGTGCTGACGCATGTGATGCTGCCGTTCATGGTCATCGCGGTCTGGAGCACGCTGCAGAAGCTCGACGACCAGGTCGCCAATGCTGCTCGTTCGCTCGGTGCCGGGCCTCTGACAACGTTCCGTCGCATCATCCTTCCCCAACTGATGCCGGGCATTCTGTCCGGAGCCATCATCGTTTTCACCTTGTCCGCATCGGCCTTCGCAACGCCGGCGCTGATTGGCGGCAGGAGGGTGAAGGTCGTGACCACCGCAATCTACGACGAGTTTCTGAGTTCGCTGAACTGGCCGCTTGGCGCTGCTGTTGCGGTCCTGCTGCTCTTCGGGATCGTGTTCGTGGTGGTCGGAAGCAATCGCCTGATCGAGCGCAAATTCAAGCAGGTGTTCTCATGAGTAACCGTGGCATTGGCCAGAACGGGCCGGCGGCCCTGGTATTCCACACGCTGTTTACAGCGTTCATCATTGCTCCTTTGGCGGTAATCGTTTTGGTTTCCTTTTCCGACAAAGGCTTCATTTCGATGCCCTTCGATGGCGCCTCCTTGAGGTGGTATCGCGCCATATTCGACGCTCCTGAGCTTGTGAGCGCCTTCTGGCTGTCGATATGGCTCGCTTTGGGATCTGCAACTTTGGCAACTGCGGTCGCGATTCCTGCGGCGATCGCAATTGCCCGGTATCGGTTCATCGGACGCGACGCGCTGACCGCCTTGCTCCTGTCGCCTCTCATGATCCCTCATGTTGTCCTTGGCGTTGCCTTTCTCCGCTTCTTTTCCGTCATGGCATGGACCGGTTCCTTCGCGGCATTGCTTCTCGTTCATGCGCTGATCGTGGTGCCCTTTTCTCTCCGGCTTACCCTTTCCGCCGTTATCGGCCTGGACCGCGATGCGGAGCTTGCCGCCAGGTCGCTGGGTGCCACACGATGGATTTCATTCCGCCGGATCCTGTTTCCGCTGATCCTGCCCGGCGTGGTCGGAGGCTGGGTCTTGGCGTTCATCCAGAGCTTTGACGAAGTCACTATGACGATCTTCGTCGCGACACCGGGTACGACCACTCTTCCGGTAGCACTTTATCATCGGGTTTCGATGCTCACGGATCCGGTCACCACTTCGGTGTCGACGGTAATGATCGTTGGAACAATGCTCCTCATGTTCGTTCTCGACCGCGTGGTGGGATTGGACAAGGTTTTGATCGGCAAAAAGTAGGCGCGGCAACGGCCTGATCGTCCTCGCCACCGAGCGAGAGGACAGGAATCGTGCGCCGATTTCACAGAAAGAGCGGCCCGCTACGGGGATGTTGAATGAGTAGAGAACTAGTGACAGTCGTAGGGGGCGGGCTCGTCGGAGCAGCGATCGCCTATGGTGCAGCAAGGTGCGGCGCGCGCGTTCGGGTGCTCGACCAAGGCGATGCGGCCTTTCGAGCGTCGCGAGGGAATTTTGGTCTAGTGTGGTTGTCCAGCAAGGGAAGCGGCATACCGCGTTATGTCCGCTGGACGAGAGACGCCTGCCGCCTCTGGAGCGATCTCCATAACGAGTTGCTGGATCTAACTGGCGTCGACACCGGCCTCCAGCAAAAGGGTGGCTTCTGGCTGGGCTTCAGCGAGCAGGACGTGCAAAAGCGGGCGGAGTTGCTGGCGAAGATCGATCGCGAAGTCGGCGATGTCCCGTTCAAAATGATGGAGCCGTCCGAGCTGCGGCAATATCTTCCCGGCCTCGGACCAGCTGTCGTCGGCGGAAGCTTCGGTGCTCACGACGGCCATGCCAATCCATTAATGTTGTTGCACGCACTCCACGCTGGCCTTCGAGAAAAGGGTGCAGAGGTCATCACCGGCGCAGATGTCGTCGAGCTCAAGCACGATTTGGCGAGGGGTCAGTTCACGATCAGGGCCCGAGACGGCCAAAGCTGGAAGAGTGACCGGCTTGTGCTGGCGGCAGGCCTCGGCATTGCAAAGCTCGCCGACCAGGTGGGGATCTGCGCGCCCGTGACCACGACACGTGGTCAGGTGTTGATTACTGAGCGCCTTAAGCCGTTTCTCGACTATCCGACAAACAAGGCACGGCAAACACGCGAAGGTTCAGTTCAAATTGGTTCGACAACGGAGGATGTGGGGTTCGATGACAGTACGACGACCGACAAGATCGAATGGCTTGCACGCCGGGCCGTGGCAACGTTCCCACTTCTCGCCAGGGCGCGGCTGGTTCGCGCCTGGGGTGCTTTGCGTCCGCTGACGCCGGACGGCTATCCCATTTATCAGAGTTCGACGTCTTGCCCCGGTGCTTACGTCGCCATCTGTCACAGCGGCGTTACGCTGGCTGCCGCGCATGCGTACCTGATCGGCCCCTGGATGGGCGGGCTGGCCGAAGCCCCGCCTGACTTCGACATCTTCCAGAGCGAGCGCTTTTTGGATCCCAATGCGAGTTTAAGCCATGCCCACTGACGCACTCTTTTCCATTCCAAAATCGCCTGATGTACGACTGATCACGATTACCTTCGAAGACGCGAAGATCATGGTCCCCGAGGGTATCAGCGTTGCAGCGGCCTTGCTGACCGGTGGGGCTCGGTCCTTCCGATCAAGCATCGTCAGCGATGCGCCACGAGCACCCTATTGCATGATGGGCGTTTGCTTTGAGTGCCTCGTTGAGATCGACGGGATGCCTGCCAGGCAGAGCTGCCTGATCCCGGTTCGCGAAGGAATGCAGATAAAGCGTCAGCAGGGCGCGCCGGCGCTGTGTGACGCGGCTATGGGAGACGATCATGACTGAAGTGGTTGACCTCGTTATCATCGGTTGTGGCCCCGCTGGAATGGCAGCGGCCTGTGAGGCTCGCAAACTCGGACTTTCGGTTGTCCTGCTCGATGAACAAACGGCGATCGGGGGACAGATCTATCGCCGGATTGAAACAGCGCCGCGCCAGCTCGTTGAGGTCTTGGGCAAGGACTACGAAGCTGGGCAGCGGCTAGCATCAGAATTCCGCACCAGCGGAGCCCATTATATTGGCGGCGCTGTGGTCTGGAACGTCGCTGCTAAGGGCGTCGTCGACTACGTCGCGAACGGCAAGGCTGATAAAGTCGCCGGCAAGTTTGTCCTGCTTGCCAGCGGCGCGATGGAACGGCCGTTTCCGATCAAAGGTTGGACCCTGCCGGGAGTAATGGGGGCAGGGGCAGGGCAGATCATGTTGAAGGGCTCGGGCGCTCTTCCCGCCGGGCCTGTGGTTCTCGCCGGCTCGGGTCCATTACTCTATCTTATGGCGTGGCAGTATTTGCGCGCGGGGATCAGAATTCGGGCGCTGGTCGATACGACGGAACGATCAGCGTATTTCCATGCTGCCTGCTATCTGTTCGGAGCGCTCAAGGGCTGGCGCGATCTGCTTAAGGGCATCAAGCTGATTTCGGCGATACGGCGTCATGGCGTCCGAGTGTATTCCGGTGCCCACGATCTTTCGGTCGTTGGTGAGGCTCGCGCCGAAGGCCTGACATTCCAATCGCACGGCAAGACCATTCAGGTGCCTGCGTCGCTGGTGCTCCTCCATCAGGGCATTGTGCCCAATACCCAGCTGAGCTGGTCGACAGGATCAGCGCATAGCTGGAACGCTGACCAGCTCTGCTGGCAACCGGTGACAGATGAGGCGGGGCGTTTGGGAAGCACGTCTGTCTACGTGGCCGGTGACAGTCGTGCCATCGTCGGGGCCAAGGCATCAGCAGTCCAAGGACGATTAGCAGCGCTGGCTATCGGTGAGGAGATCGGCGTGGCGAGGGACTCGGCCAGAAAGATATCAGCCCTCAAAGCCGAGCTGAAGCGATCTATGCACATCCGCCCGTTTCTGGACGCGCTGTACCGGCCCCGCGACGAGAACCGTATTCCACCCGACGAAGTGCTCGTCTGCAGATGCGAGGAAGTGACCGCCGGACAGGTCCGCCACTATGTCGAACTGGGCTGCCTGGGACCAAACCAAACCAAAGCGTTCGGCCGCTGCGGGATGGGCCCGTGCCAAGGCCGCCTCTGCGGACTAACCGTCACCGAGGTGATTGCCGACGCGCGCCGGGTCGAACCAGCCGAGGTTGGCTACTACCGCATCCGCCCCCCGGTCAAACCAATTCTTCTTGGCGACTTCGTCGATTAGAGACCTCGAGATTCTTCGTCCCACACGAAAGGAACGTTAATGAACGACATCACTCGCATCGACACCGATCCCCGCCGCAGCCGGGCGGTGGTTTATAATGGCATGGTATTTGTTGGCGGCATGACTGCTGACGATCGCAGCCAGGACATTACGGGGCAAACCAAGCAGACGCTGGCGAAGATCGAGCAGTTTCTTGAAAAGGCCGGTACGGACAAAAGCCGACTCCTAACCGCGCAGATCTGGATCAAGGATCTTGCTCGTGACTTCGACGCAATGAATGAGGTCTGGAACGCCTGGACGGCTCCCAACTCTGCACCGACGCGCGCCACCGCACAGGCCGAAATGGGCGCTCCGGACGTACTCGTCGAAATCATCGTGACTGCAGCTGTAGGTTAGTAACATCCCCGATCCTTGCAACAGATGGATCATTCGGCGCGAATGATGCTGCAGCGGGGACCTGTTCGGCCTTCCGCTGCCCTCCATTCTAAGGAAAATAATGGACCATCAAAATGCCGGAACTAAACATCTAGATTCTCCCCAAAACTGGAGGGAACAATCGGCTCAGGTCACAACCGTTGCCGTCGGCCTCATTCGGGAATATCGGCAGAAAAGCGGGCTTCGGAAGGGCGCCGAAAACTGGAGCCGAAGCAGTCTGCAGCGTCGCCACGGCATCGACAATCAGATGCTGCAACGTCGTGGAAATTTTTCATCCTTACCGGCATCTTTTTTGGCCATCGAACATATTCCCTCGCTGCTTCCACCGAACGGTCAACATATCAGCGTGAAAGAGGCGGATTCAATATGCCAGATATGTAAGTATCTTAGCTCATGCAGATGATCGAGCTCTAGATCGGCGTTTACGCTGCACGCTCCCTCAACGAAGCCTCGTCCCGGCGATTGCGGCCAGAACCAGCAATCCGCTGATTCCGAGGAAGGCAGCTGAAAGATCGGCCGCATGGGCGACGAAGCCAACCAGCGCCGGGCCGAGCAGGATTCCCGAATAGCCGATCGTAGTGATGGTCGGGATCGCGACGCTTGCTGGCATGATATTTTGGCGTCCGATGGCCGAAAACAGCACCGGCACGATGTTCGCGCAGCCAAATCCGGCCAGGAAATATCCGGCGAGGATGCCGGCAAATTGCGGGATGACCGTTGCAACGAATAGGCCGGAGGCCGCACCGATTGATCCCACAACGACAATCTTCCGGGGGCCGATCTTGCGAACCAACCAGTCGCCGATCAATCGTCCAAAAGTCATGGCGGCAGCAAACGACGCGTAGCCAAGTCCGGCATAATCGGCCCTGATACCGCGCAGCGTCGTCAGGAAAATTCCGCTCCAGTCGAGAACGACGCCCTCGGCTAAAAACAGCACGAAACACAAGACACTGATCAGCAAAACGGGACCTTTCGGAAGAGCATACCGAAAGCTTCCGCCTGCGCCGAAGCGCAGCAGGTTTGCTGAAACCAACGCCATGGCGGCGAGGGAACCGAACGACACGACGACGGCGGCGGTAAAAGGTGTATAGCCTGCCGCCATAATCGCGACCGGGCCGCCTGCGCCAAAAATGCCGCCGACGCTGAACATCCCGTGAAAGCCCGACATCATGGGTCTGCCGCCGGCGCGTTCGACGATCACCGCCATGATGTTGATGGTACTGTCCATTGCACCGATCCCGGCCCCAAAGAAGAACAGGGTGAGGCCGATAACGGCGAGCGAGCCGCTATACCCAAGAAAGGGCAGCGACCCGCAAACACTGAGGCAGGAAAGGAGGAGGATCGACCGGCATCCGAACCGGTGCGCAAACCTGCCCGACAAAGGCATTGCGATGATCGACCCTAGCCCAAGCAGCAGAAGAAGAAGGCCGACGGATCCATCTGGAATGCCCGTTCGCTCCTTGACAAACGGAATGAGTGGCGCCCATCCTCCCATACAAAAACCGAGCACAAAGAAGACGACTCTGGTGGCGATCTGCTCCGGTCGACCCCGAATCAGGCTTTCACTCCCACTTCGGCTGGCGCTGCGGTGATCCATTAGATTGTGTCGGCACCGATGGCCGCGAGGGCTGCCCGAGCGACATGAAAATCCTGCTCTCCGCTTCCGGATCCGACACCGATGGCGCCGGCGAGCCGGCCCGAAAAGCGGATCGGCAGCCCGCCTGGCAGTGAGGTGACGCCGCCCTGGGAGGCGATGCCAGCCGCCGTCCCAAACTCGAATGCCATCGAGCCGGTCGCGCTGTTGATCGATGCTGCCGTCCGCGCCTTGGCGCGCGCTGTATGCATGCTGAGGTATTTCGCGCCGTCCATACGCAGGCTCGCAATCGTCTCGCCGCTTGCATCTACGACGAAAATGCATTGCGGAACGCCGATCGAGAGCGCTTCCGCGACGCCCGCGGTTATTGCCGACAGCGCGCCTTCATGCGTCATCGAGATCGTTTCTTTGAACGCGGCCATGTTCATTCCTTGCCTTTACCGAAGTGGCGAAAACGCCGTTGGAGTGAGAATACGGATATTCTGCACGTCGATCAGTCCCTTGATGCTGGCCAGATATCCTGGCCAGCGCGGGTCGGCGAGCATTTTCGCCCGCTTCTCGGCGCGCTCGATCATGTCCTCGTATCGCCACATCGAAACGACGTGGTTGAGTTCGCCGATATCCGAGACGAAGAAGGCGTGCGGCTCGCCGAGATGTTCGCGCTGAACCGCCAGCCCCAATGTTTGATAGTTTTCCAAAAAGTCGGCGACGTAGCCGGCTTTGATCCGGTAATCTCTTTCTTCCAAGATCATGCCGAAACCTCCAAGGCCGCCTTCACCAGGCAGCCGCCCCGCCGTCGACGGTCAGCATCGAGCCCGTCGCAAATCCAGACTCGTCGCACGCAAGGTAAAGGATTGCATTGGCGATATCGAGGGGCTCCCCGTAACGGCCCATCGGCGCGCGCGCCTTCAGTCCGTTGACAAAGGCATCCGGGTCGGGGACCTGGGTCAGCATCTTGTTGTAATAGTTCGACCAGATGACGCCCGGGGCAACAGAGTTGACGCGAATGTTGTCGACCGAGTGGTCAAGTGCCATGGCTCGGGTCAGAGCTGCAACGCCGCCCTTTGCCGCCACATAGGCTGCTCGATCCTTGATAGCGAATTGGACGATGTTCGACGCCGTGTTGACGATCGCCCCGCCGCCGCGTGCGCGCAGTGCTGGAATCGCATATTTCGAGCAAAGGTAGACGCCCTTGAGGTTGACGGCGATGATGTCGTCCCAATCGCCTTCTTCCATCGTCTCTACCGTTCCGAGGCTGCCACGGCCAGCATTGTTGACGACGATATCCAGGCCGCCGAACTTGCTGACGGCGAGGTCGACCATCGCCTTCACCTCGGCGCTGTCGCGCACATCGACAGTGCACCCGATGGCATCCTCGCCGAGGTGGCTCACGACTTCGTTAACGGCATCGGCGTTGAAGTCCGCAACGACAACCTTCGCGCCTTCCCTGATGAATAGTTCAGCGGTCGCCGCGCCGATACCTGCACCGGCACCGGTGACGATTGCTACTTTATTGATGAGACGCATGTTCGGTTCCTCACAGTTCGATGTTCTGGAAGTGGCGGATGATGCTTTGCTCGATGCTGAGAGCAGCAAGCCAGGATGTCTTGGGATTGTCCGGGAGAGGGCGGTTCTCCAATGAAATCGAGAAGCGTCCGAACGCGCCATGGGCTTCCACCTGATGTATGTTGCTCATCGAAGCCGGATCGGCAATGAGTGTCACCTTGGTGTTGTCGAAGCCAACGCCGGCGAGCGCCACTGCAGCCGTAACGTTTGCGTTTTTGGGGTAACGTCTTGAGGCCTCGAGTGCAGTCCCATCAAAGATCACGGTGCGCTCGCTCAAAGCGGCAAGGTCGAATTTTTCATCCGCCGGCGTCCCTTTCCAAGCAGCCGGAGGCTTACTTCCCGTGTAGACGACCGCATCCAGGCCAGCGATTTTGGCCGACCGCAGAACGTCCAAACCGCCGATTGCGCCGGAGGCAACGGTTAGACGGCTGTTTCCCGATTGGGCCGCTTTTTCGAGGTCAGCCAGGAGCGCCTCGTCGGACAAACTGCCGACGGATACGACAACTACGTCAATACCCGATCGCAAGAGCACCGGGACCGCATTTTTGACCGCCTCGTGACTGGCACATTCGACGACGAGGGATGGTTCCCATGCAATCAGCTCTTCGACGGTGCTGCATACGAAAACACTGTCCGGCACAACGGTACTTGCGTGGAACTCCTTCGGAAGCAGCGTGGCCTTGATTGCCAGACCGCTTTGCGCCTCGGCCAATGATGTTTGGAGGCTGCGGGCCATCGCGCCGAAACCAATGATTGCAATCTTTTGCGGATCTTTAGGCATATCCGTACTCCAGAAATTGGCGGATGATCTTCGCGAACCTGTCAGGGTGCACTTTGGGGAAAAAATGAGCGCCATCGAGCACCGTCAGCTTCGCGCCGGGGATCATCGCAGCGAGGCGCTGCGAGTGATAAAACGGAATGAGAGCATCATCCGTTGCGCCGATGATGAGGGTGGGCGCCTTGATCGAGGCTAGCTCATCGGACCGATAGTCCGTAAAGAGCATTTCGATACGCGCGCTGGCGACTTGCACAGGAGACAATGCAGCGTGGGCGCCCTCGATAACGGTATTGAGCTCGGCCTGATGCTGGTCTAGATAGTCGGCAGGGTATCCCACGGCATGCGTCAGGCGCTGATATACCTGGGAACCTGCTTCGAGAAGCACACCTAACCGAGCTTCGAACATCATGCGAAAACGAGGATCGGGTTTTTCCCAGCTGCCGCTGATGACGAGACGGCAGACCAGATCGGGATAGTCCAGCGCGAGATACTGGGCTATCATTCCTCCCGTCGAGTGGCCGATGACCGTGGCGCTCGTGGCGCCAGTCTCAAGAAGGATCTGGTGCGCATCCTCAGCAATACGCGCGATCGTGTATTTTCCGTTCGGTCGATCGCTGCGACCGGTGCCGCGATGATCGAAGGAAACGACCCTGTAATTCTCAGCGAGGCGCGGCACGATTGCCGACCAGAAGGCTGCCTGGCCTCCAAGCCCCGGTATGAGAAGTAACACTTCCCCGTTGCCGGAGACATCATATGTCACCCGGCATCCGTCGGACGCCACTATCGTAGGCATTTTAGACCTCTAGGCGTTATTCCGGCTTGGCTGCAACGAATGCAGTGCGCCGTTCGATCTCCAATACGTCGTCCGGTCGCGCAAAGGGCGTCGGGTCGGGCTGACCCGCTTCCATCGGACGGCCGATCTCTTCGAAGAAATCCTCCAGCCCGTTTGGCTGGATGAACCAGAGCCAGTGCAGATCCTGATCCGTGCTGGTATTGATGAACTTGTGCTTGCGGTTACGGCCGACGAAAATCGTCGTGCCGGGCAGGGCGTCGTATTCGACGCCTTCGACGACAGCCGTCCCCTTGCCGGAGATGAAGTGCAAGACTTCGTCGTGGACCGGATGGGCGTGCTCTCGGACATAGCCTTGCGGAGGGAGCGTCTGCGTGCCGATGCTGAAGGGGGTTTCGACATTGACGAACCCCGGCGCCACACGCACTGAAATATGTCCGTTTGCCGGTACCGGCTGCCAAAAATTCCTGCCTTCTTCCGGACGCAGGATCAGGACATCGCCCTTCCGTTCGCTATTTTCGCTCATTTCGAACTCCTTCACTCTGCCGCCGGCAGGTAATAATCCGCCACTTCATTGGGAAGTTTCTTGCCAAGAATGTCGTCGGACAGCTTCTCGGCCATCATAATCACGGGAGCGTTGAGGTTGCCGCTAACGATTGCGGGCATGATCGAGGCGTCGATGACGCGCAGGTTTTCGATGCCATGAACCTTCGCATGGGTATCCACGACCGACATGCTGTCGGTTCCCATCCGACAGCTGCAGCATGGATGATAGTTCGTGCCGGCTTCCTTGCGTAGAAACGCGAGAATGTCCTCGTCGGACTGGACGTTCTTGCCGGGCGTGACTTCCTCGCCTCGAACGTCGTTCCAGGCAGGCTGGGCAACGATGTTGCGGATTGCTCGCACGGCTTCGATCGCCTCCTTGCGGTCTTCCTCATGTTCGAGGAAGTTGAAGACGAATTTCGGCGCGACGTCAGGATCGGCGCTGGCGAGCCAGACGCGACCTTCGCTCTTCGGCCGCATCAGGCTGAAGAAATATTGGAAGCCGTTCTCCAGAGCGACACTGCCATGCTGCATTTCGCCGATAAGGGGAACGAACTCCAACTGCACGTTGGGTACCGGATGCTTCTTGTTGGTCCTGAGAAAGCCGCCGACCTCGAAGAAGTTCGTCGCCCCCAGTCCCTTCTTGGCGATAAGCCATTGCAGGCCAAGCTTCAGCTTGCCAAAGCGCGTCAGTTTGCCGACAACGGAGACAGGCTTGGTCGCGCGATACTGCACGGGGGCGGCGACATGGTCTTTCAGGCCCCTGCCGACGCCGGGCAGGTCCTGCACGACCGGTATCGACAGCTTACGAAGATCTTCCGCATCACCTATGCCGGAAAGCAGAAGGAGCTGCGGCGAGTTGATGGCGCCGGCTGCAAGAAGGACTTCCTTGTCGACGCCGATCGAGAAATGCTTGCCGTCGATCCGCGCACGCACGCGCACCGCCCGTTTTCCTTCGAACTCGATCTTAAGAACCTTTGCCTTGATCACGACGTCGAGGTTGGCCCGCGCGGGCTGAGCGTGGATATATGCTTGGGAGGAACTCCACCGAATGCCGTGGCCGACATTGCGCTGGGTTATATGGATGCCTTCCTGGCGGTAGGCATTGTGGTCTTCGATATAGGCATAGCCGGCCTGCTCACCGGCTTTGATGAAGGCCCGATAAAGCGGGCTGTCGGCCTTGCAGGTCTCGATTTGCATCGGGCCTTTGCCGCCGCGATAGGCACTGCTGCCTTTGTCGGAGGTTTCTGCGCGACGGAAATAGGGAAGAACTTCCTTGTAGCTCCAGCCCTCCAGGCCCATGGCCGACCAGTTGTCGTAATCCCACGGGCTGCCGCGCACCCAATTCATGCCATTGATCGAGGAGGAGCCTCCCAGCACACGCCCGCGCGCTTCCAGAATAATTCGGTTGTTGAGGTGCGGCTCCGGCTCGGAATTGTAGAACCAATTGAACCGGTCATTTGCGAGCGGAAGCGGAAGAGCCGCCGGCATTCGAATATGGATATGCTGGTCGGATGGACCAGCTTCAAGGAGCAACACGCGGTTCTTACCGTCTTCAGATAGGCGGCCGGCCAGGACGCTGCCTGCGGATCCGGAGCCAATGATCACGTAATCATAAGAAGAGCGTGACGGAGCGGTCGAAATCTTACCCATTTTTGTCACCGTTGTTGCGTTCGCGGAGCGCGTCGGTTGATGCCGGAGCCTGTAACTGGCCTCTGTCAGTACCAGCGAGAAAGCCATCGACATCACTCCCTATTTCGAGGTCTTCCAGGTATCGCCAAGCTTGTAACCCGTCGGGAATGGATCCGTCGGATCGAGGACATACTGGTGGAAAGCGGTAATCCAGGCCGTGCCTGTAATGGCCGGGCGGATCGCCGTATGGCCGGCGATCGACGTCGTCTCGACCACTTCACCGACGAACTCCGTGCCGATGATCGACTCATGGACGAACTTCTCGCCAACACCGATCTGACCCTTGGCGTGCAGCACCGCAAGGCGCGCGCTGGTGCCGGTGCCGCAAGGCGAACGATCGTGACGGCCAGGCGAAACGATGACGGTGTTCTTGGACCGCTTGATTCCGTTCTCTACGCGCATCGGGCCAGCAAAAAGGGTCTGGTTGATCGTGTGGATCTCGGGATTTTCCGGATGCACGGCAGGAACCTGCTCGGCCGCCGCCAGCTTGATCTTTTCACCGACATCGACGAGTTCGGCCGCTTCGTCCTCAGTAATGGCATACCCCAGCGCCTTGGCGTCGACGAGCGCGTAGATCATGCCGCCATAGGCAACATCGACCGTGACGGTGCCAATTCCCGGAACTTCCACCTTGCGGTCGAGAGCCATGACGAAAGAGGGAACATTGGCGAAGGTAATGCCGGTGACCTTGCCGTCCTTGCAATCTGCCTTGACTCTGACTAGACCGGCCGGGGCCTCCAGTGTCAGATGCGTGACCGGCTCGACCATCGGGATCATGCCGGTTTCTAGAAGCACGGTTGCCGTGCAGATCGTGTTGGTGCCCGACATCGGCACGTAATATTCCGATTCCATGATGATGAAACCGGCATCGGCGTCAGGACGGGTCGGGGGGAGGACCAGATTGACGCATTGCGTTACCTTGCCCCTTGGCTCGTGAAGCAGAAACTGCCGCAACGCATCACCGTGCTTTTCCAGATATTGCATCTTCTGAAATATGCTGTCGCCGGGCACCGGCAGGACGCCGCCGGTGATGACCTCGTTGAGCTCGCCGGCCGCATGAGCGCCGACGACAGTTACCATTCTGCTGAAACGCATCAGTAAACCCCTTTTTCCGCAATTCGAAAACTGCGGCTCTCTTGATTGATAAAAGGAGTAAACGTTTTCTCGAAATGCGTCAAGCGGCTCTATTCGAACCACTCGGAGCGCGCGCGATGGAGTCGCGCATGATGAGGCTTGTTTCGAATTGCATCGACGTCAGCTTCTGGCCTTCCTCGAGATTCGCGATCATGGCGCGCGCCGCGTAGCGACCCATATCGCCTGAGGGGACCGCAAGCGTCGTCAGCGGCTGGTAGAGCAGTGAGGCGAAAGCGACATCCTCGAAACCCGAGACGGACATTTCGTTCGGGACGCTGATTCCGAGCTTGCGGCATTCGGCAAGGACGCCGCAGGCGAGTAGGTCCGTTGCGCATATAACAGCCGTAACATTCCGATTTTCTTCAAGAATTCTGCGGAAAGCCTGGCCGGCGTCATTGATCGTATAACCAGGCTGCACCATCTGGGCCGTCGTCTTCAGCCCGTTGGCCTGCATCATATCTTCGTAGGCCTTGCGTCGCGCTTGCTGGCGGTCGTTGCCCTTGGTCGGCCCTGAAATATGGGCGATATCACGATGCCCGAGCTGCAGCATCAACTGCGCAATCTTTTGAGTGGAAGCGTAATTGTCGATGCCGACAGAAGGAATCGGGTTGCCTTCAAGATAGGAATAGATCTGTATGATCGGAACCTGATTATTCTTGATAAAAGCAAGTAATTTTTCATCGTCAATTCGACCAAATATAAGTAATCCCTCCGCTCCACGATTTAATAAACGAAATACAGCATCGAATATCCGGCTGTTGTCGTAACCGGAAGTCTGAAGAAAGCCTACATAATCGTTGGCAAAGAGCGTTTCCTGCACGCCATGTGCAATTTCAGAGAAGATCGGATCGTCCAGCCGCGGCAGAAGCGTCCCGATTGTCCTTGTTCGGGCGATTTTGAGCGCTTTTCCGGCGGAATTCGTCGTGTATCCGAGCTGCGAAGCCGCCGCCATCACACGATCGTACATCTCGCGGTTTACTTTTTCAGGCTTGTTCAGCACCCGCGAAACGGTCGCGATCGATACGTTTGCGACCTTCGCGACATCGTGGATCGTGGCACGCCGCAAATTTTCTGGCATTTTCTTCATGATAGCTCATGGCTCCTTGTATCTCAGCGCGCTTAACAGGCCCAAGTGGAGCCTGTTTATATTTAAATAAGTTGAATGCGTCCACAAAAACTGCATTGACAAAGCGCAAGGCTGGTGTTTACGTGAAAACGTTTACTCGGCATGGAGGAAAAGCCGCCGAGAACGTCCTTCAAAATTAAGGGGAACTGATATGACTCAAGGGCCATTTTCCAGTGAACTGTCTCGCCGTGCATTGATGCGCACGCTGGCGGCAGGTGCTGCAGCCTATGCATTGCTCCCAGCGGGTCGCAGCTTTGCCGCTGCGGCGGCTGTCAATATCCTCAACAGCAACGTCGCCTGGTCGAATGCTCTGACGGGCAGCGTCGCCAACGCTTATACTGGCGCCAAAATCACCGGTGAGTCCAATGCCTACGAAGCGCATTACGAAAAACTGCTGATCGAGCTCAGCCAGGGGTCCACCACCTTCGATATATTTACGACGGACAATCTGTGGATCCGTCAGCCGCTTCGCAACGGTTGGGCGAGCTCTTTCGACGACATTCGCGCGGAGGATAGTTCCTTGCCGGAAATCACCGTTGAAAAGCTTTCGCCTGCTTCAACCCAATACACTGAATACGAGGGCAAGCGCTGGGGTCTCCCAGTGGCGATGACCACACCTGTCTTCGTCTACCGCAAGGATCTCTTCGAAAAGGCGGGCATTACCAAGGTTCCGGAAACATGGGACGAGTACCGGGATGCGGCGCAGAAGCTTCATTCCGATGACGTGGCCGGCAACGTCCTCATGCTCGGGGGGCAGGACGCTCATATGAGCGGCGATTGGGGCAGCCGTCTCATGGGAATGACGAAGATCGCGCCGCATGACGACGGCGTTCTCGACGAAAACAACAAAGTGGTCTTCAATACTGAAGGTCAGGGCGCCCGTGCGATCGAACGGCTGCGCGAAGTCCTGCCGTTCACGCCAAAGGGCGTGGAAGGTTTTGACTACGCCGAGGGATCCTCCACCATGCAGCAGGGCAAGGCTGCAATGATGGTGACTTGGTCCGATGTTATCGTCGGCATCGAGGATGGCCCCCACAAGGGTAAATTCGGTTACACCGTCGCGCCGACTGAAAAATTCCAGCAGTCCATGATCGGCGGCTGGTCGATTCTCATCAACGCGGCGTCGGAGAACAAGGCGGAAGCCTACAAGTTCCTGAAGTGGATGAGCGAGGGCGAAGCCTACAAGCTCTTCCGCGAAGGCGGAGAGTCATCTCTTTGCCTGCAGTCCGATATCGACAGCGACGAAGTGCTCGCGAAGGTTCCGATGCTCCAGGCGTTCCGCGATTTCAAGAAGCGGGGAACGTCGCCGGTCAGTATCCCGCCTTACCGGCTCACCAACGCCGTCGAGGTACAGCGCGTTCTCTACGAGAACATTCTCGCAGGTGTGAACGGGCGCAAGAAGCCGCAGGAAGCTATGGACGATGCCGAGAAGGCACTCGCCTCCGTCATCCGAACCTAACTGCTAACTCTTGTCGGTCACGGCACTTGGCTGCCGTGACCCTCCTGGAAGGAAATCTGTTATGGCCAAAGCTGGCTCCATCGGCGTTTCACCGGCAGCAATCGGCGCGACGAAGGCGGTTCGCGCAGGCGAGAAGAATGTGCAGTGGCTGCTGCTTGCGCCGACCCTCATCATCATGAATGTGGTGGGCTTATATCCGCTGTTGCACTCTCTCTATATCTCGCTGACGAACTACAATCCGACGTTCGGTACGAGTTACTCGATCATCGGCGTCGGCAACTATGTGCGGGCCTTCAGCGATGGGCAGTTTTGGCACTCGGTCGCTCTGACACTGCTGTTCACAGCCGTCAGCGTCTCCATTTCGCTGACGCTCGCGGTCCTTCTGTCGCTTCTCTTCAATCAGAACAGGCCCGGTTTTCTGTTCCTGCGCACTTTCCTCCTCATTCCGATGCTGATAACGCCGATCGCAGTTGGTATCGTCTGGCGTACGATGATGATGCCCGATCTTGGCATCCTCAACTACCTGCTGTCCTTTATCGGGATTGCGCCGCTTGCATGGGCAGGCTCGCCGAGCGGCGCGCTGGCGTCGGTGATCCTCGTGGACGTCTGGCAGTGGACGCCGTTCATGTTTATCATCATTTTCGCTGGTCTTCGCTCGCTGCCGCGCAGCCCCTTCGAGGCCGCCCAGATCGATGGCGCCGGGCATCTCAGTACCTTCATCCACGTGACATTGCCGATGCTGAAGCCGGTGATCGTCATCGCCACGCTTCTGCGCATCGTCGATGCATTCCGTACCTACGATACCGTCTATATCATCACGCGTGGCGGTCCTGACTTCGCAACAGACCTGCTTAGCGTTTACCTCCAGCGCGTCAATTTCCGTATCTTCGATCTCGGCTACGGATCGGCTCTGTCGTGGATCGCGTTGGTGATCATCCTTCTTATTGTCATCGTCTTCGTCAACGTGACCGGCTTCCTCAAGCTGGTTGCCGACAAAGAAAACCGTTGAGGAGCGCGACGATGTCTAGCGCAAGACTTATCAAGAAAGGCGTCAGCGGCGTCACTGCCTATGTGCTCGCAATCGCCGCAGCATTGTTTTTCGCGTTCCCGATCTACTGGATGGCCTCCTCCTCCTTCAAATCCGAAGTGGACATCTCCGCCTTTCCGCCGATCTGGTCGTTTGGCCCGACGTTGGACAACTATCGGCAGCTCTTCACCGAGCTCAATGCCTGGGACGCCCTGATCAACAGTGCACTGATCGTCGGAATGTCCACCTGTATCGCAATGGCCGCGGGCACCATGGCCGCTTATGCGCTCGCCAGGTTCGAGATCAAGGGCAAGGAAGTGCTGGCCTTCGAAATCCTCTCGATCCGCATGTTGCCGCCAATCGTTTCGGTCATCCCGATGTTCATAATCGCGCGGCAGATGGGCATTTTCGATACGCCCTGGCTCCTGACGGCTGCTTATGCGCTTTCG
Organism: Rhizobium sp. BR 249; assembly: GCF_047445895.1. Taxonomy (NCBI): domain Bacteria; kingdom Pseudomonadati; phylum Pseudomonadota; class Alphaproteobacteria; order Hyphomicrobiales; family Rhizobiaceae; genus Rhizobium; species Rhizobium sp. BR 249. The sequence goes on from NZ_JARWKX010000011.1 coordinate 137,255, forward strand.
GGGCTGCCCTTCGTCGTCTGGGTCATGCGCGTCTTTATCCAGGACATTCCGCAGTCGATCGAAGAAGCCGCGATGATCGACGGATGCAGTCGTTTCGAGACTTTCTGGCGGGTAACCCTGCCGCTGCTTCTGCCCGGTCTTGCCGCGACCATGGTCATCGTCTTCATGTTCGCCTGGAACGAGTTCCTGCTGGCCAGCATGCTGACCTCGCAAGAGGCCAAGACGCTGCCGGTCATCGCAGCCAATGCGATCAAGCCGAAGGCGATCGCCTGGGGACTGGCCTCGGCGGCAGGCGTCGTCATGTCTCTGCCCGTCGTCGTTCTCGTCCTTCTCATGCAACGTTATCTCGTGCGCGGCCTGACGCTCGGCGCAGTCAAAGGTTAAGGAGCCCAGCCATGGCTATTCATATCGATACCGTCACCAAGCAGTTCGGTGCGCTGCGCGTCGTCAACGGCGTTTCCGTCGATATCAAGGATGGAGAATTCTTCTGCATGCTCGGCCCGTCCGGTTGCGGCAAGACGACGACGCTGCGAATGGTCGCAGGACTTGAACTGCCGACTTCCGGTCGCATCAGCATCAATGGCGCCGACATGACCTACGCCGAGCCGCGCCACCGCGATATCGCGATGGCCTTCCAAGACTACGGTCTCTATCCGAACATGACGGTCTTCAAGAACATCGAGTTCCCCCTGAAGATTCGCAAGCTCGATCAGGCGAACCGCCGTCGCAAGGTGGAGGAGACCGCCGAGAAACTCGGGCTGCACGAATATCTTCAGCGCAAGCCGTCGCAATTGTCGGGTGGCCAGCGTCAGCGCGTGTCGCTCGCCCGCGCGCTCGTGCGCAATCCGAAGGTCTTCCTGATGGACGAGCCGCTTTCCAACCTCGACGCCAAGCTGCGCGCCGTCATGCGCACGGAAATCAAGAAGCTCGTCACCAATCTCGGCATTACGACGATCTACGTCACGCATGACCAGATCGAAGCCATGGCAATGGCCGATCGCATCGCCGTCATGAGCAAGGGCAACATGGTGCAGGTCGCCTCTCCGCTCGAGGTCTATGACCGTCCAAAAACCAGGTTCGTTGCCGAATTCATCGGCTCTCCTCCGATGAACCTCTTCCCGGCGCAGCTGCACTCCGGATCGGCGGTAACCTGTGTGATCCCCGGGTTTGCGCATTCCCTGTCGGAGCAGGAGCGATCTTTCGCCGCCAAAATCGTCGATGCAAAGGGCGGTCTCCTTCTCGGCATCCGTCCGGAACATCTGGTGGTCACCGCCGCCGGCACGGCGGGTTCGACCGACGCGCTGGTGGAGCTGGTGGAACCGCTTGGTCAGACGACCAATATCTATGTAAGCGTCGGCGACGTCAGGTTCGTGATCGTCACCGATCGCACACAGGCCCGGGCCGGCGATACGATCGGTGTCGCGGCGCCCTCCGAACTGCTGCGTGTCGTTGCCAATGACGATGTGGTAGTCCGCCAGTAATCGAATTCTCTCGAGCAAAGGAAAGACGATGACGAATGTCCGCGAGTATGGGAACTGGATCGACGGATCCTGGGTCAAGACCTCCGCTACCGTCGAGAGGACCTCTCCCGCCAATGGCGAGCTTCTCGCCCGCTTCGCCGACAGCGGCGAGAAGGAAGTCGACCTCGCCGTGAAGGCAGCGAGAAAGGCCTTCGACGACCGGTCGATCTGGTCGGCGCTACCGGGATCGGAGCGCGCCAAGGCCATCGGCCGCTGGATCGAGCTGCTTGTGCGCGACACGGACAAGCTGGCGAAGATGGAAGCCGAGGAGGTCGGCAAGCCGATCCGCTTCGGCAAGGGCGAAACGGAATGGTCGATCGAGCTTGCCCGTTATGCCGCCGCGCTCGCTTGGCAGATCCCGAGCGACCTCGTCAACAACGCCGGCGATGCCAATCTTGGCCTGGTCGTGCGAGAGCCGCGTGGCGTCATCGCCATGATCACGCCTTGGAACTTCCCGCTTGTGACTCTGTTCCAGAAACTGCCCTACGCGCTTGCGGCAGGATGCACGGCGGTGATCAAACCGTCCGAGCTGACGTCGAGCACCACGCTCGAGATTGCCGCGCTCGCCAGGGAAGCGGGGATTCCGAATGGCGTCATCAACGTCGTGACCGGATCCGGCAAAGCCGTCGGCGAGGCGCTGACGGGCCATCGCGGCGTCGATATGATCTCTTTCACCGGATCGACTGCGGTCGGCAAGCGTATTGCAGCCCGCGCGGCCGAGCAGATGAAGCGCGTCGGTCTGGAACTCGGCGGCAAGGCGGCAAACGTCGTCTTTGCCGACGCCGATATTGATGCCGCTCTCGATGGCGTGCTGTTCGGCTATATCCTTAACCAGGGTGAAGAATGCGTGCAGGGCACCCGCCTGCTGATCGAGGAATCGATTGCCGAGGAATTTGTCGCAAAGCTGGTCGAACGGTCGAAAAAGATCCGTATCGGACTGCCTGAAGATCCCGACGCGGACCTTGGCGCACTGATTCACGAACAGCACATGGAAAAAGTGCTCGGCTATATCCAGTCGGGACTGGAGGAAGGCGCAAGACTCGAAGTTGGGGGCAAGCGCCTCACTGACAGCACGTTCGGCAAGGGCTTCTATGTCGCTCCGACGATCTTTTCGAATGTCACTCCAAACATGAAGATCTTCCGCGAGGAAATCTTCGGGCCCGTTCTCGCCGTGACCACGTTCAAAACAGTCGCCGAAGCTATCGAACTTGCGAACGACACCAATTACGGTCTCGGCAATGGTGTTTGGACCAAGGATATCGACAAGGCGATCCAGGTCTCGCGCGAACTCAAGAGCGGCACCGTCTCGGTCAATACCTTCCTCGAAACCAGTGTGCAGATGCCGTTCGGCGGCTACAAGGAAAGCGGTATCGGACGAGAGAACGGCATGGACGGCCTTTTGGAGTTCACTGAGGTGAAGTCGATCTTCATCAAGCTCGGCAAACGACCGCACGCGCTGCCCCATACGGCAGACTAATCCGCTCGAAGCGGAACACAGCCGTTTCGAAGCGTCGCACCTTCCAAGTGGCTACAGCTGGTGACGGAACTTCCCTTCATCAGCTTTTTCTGAAATTTGCGGCATTGGAGTAATCTCATGGATGAAAGCTTTCTCGCGCCGAGCCCGTCGGAAACGCGCAGTGAATATGACTCGCTCGGTCCCGTCGAAGTGCCGGCAGCTGCCTATTTCGGAGCGCAGACGGCTCGGGCGATCAGTAATTTCCAAATATCCGGTATTCCGATCGGACATTATCCGCTGTTCATCAAGGCGCTCGCCTTCGTCAAGAAAGCTGCCGCGGCCGCCAATTGCGAGCTCGGCGATCTGCCGGAAGACAAGCGCGATGCGATTGCGCTTGCCTGCGACGATATTGCTGCCGGTCGTCTGAGGGGCCAGTTCATGCTCGATGTCTTTCAGGGGGGGGCGGGAACATCGACGAACATGAACGTCAACGAGGTCGTCGCCAATCGCGCGCTCGAGCATCTCGGACTGCCACGCGGCCGCTTTGACATCATCCATCCGAACAACGACGTCAATCTTTCTCAGTCGACCAACGATGTGTATCCGACTGCGATCAGGCTTGCTCTTCTCCTGAGTTACAAGCAGCTGTCTTCCGCGATATCGGATCTTGCGGACGCGTTCGAAGCCAAGGCGCAAGAATTCGGCGATGTCGTCAAGCTCGGCCGCACGCAGTTGCAGGACGCCGTTCCGATGACGCTCGGCCAGGAATTCATGGCTTTCGCGGTGACGTTGCGCGAGGATATCCAAAGGCTGGAAGATGCGGCAGCTCTGCTTCAGGAGGTCAATCTCGGCGGCACGGCGATCGGCACCGGGATCACAGCAGACCCTCGCTATGCGGCGCTTGCGATTGCCGAACTTGGGAGAATCGCAGACGTCCCGCTGAAACCTGCAAATGACTTCGTCGAGGCCTGCTGGGATACAGGCGCTTTTGTCCTCTTCTCCGGCACCTTGAAGAGAACGGCTGTCAAAATCTCAAAAATCTGCAATGATCTTAGACTGCTTTCGAGCGGACCACGGGGTGGACTGGGGGAAATTAGCCTTCCGTCAATGCAGCCCGGCTCCTCAATCATGCCCGGAAAGGTCAATCCGGTCATCCCCGAGGTCGTCAACCAAGTAGCCTTTCAGGTCATTGGCGCCGATCTTGTCGTTACTCTGGCAGCTGAGGCGGGCCAATTGCAGCTCAACGCCTTTGAGCCAGTCATCGTTTTCAACCTGCTGCAGTCGATGACTCTGATGACCAACGCTCTGCACACACTCGACGAAAAATGCGTGCGCGGCATTATTGCCAATGAAGAACGTTGCCGCGAGAATCTAGAGGCGGGCACGGCGCTGGCCACGGCGCTGACATCCCTTATCGGGTACGAACGTTCGGCCATGCTTGCCAAGGAGATTTTGGCAACAGGACGCACGATGCGCGAACTCCTGGAAGCCGATCTCACGCTTTCGCCCGAATTGATTGATCAGGTTCTGGATCCGAGGGCGCTGACACGACCTTCCAGGCTCCGGCTTGCGCCAAAAGCAGTCTGACAGACAAGAGGCACGCATTGCATAACGCGTTCGCAAGGCAACCGAAAACAATTATTTTTGATTTCGACGGGGTTATTTTGGACTCTGCCCGTCCGAAAACGATGGCGTTCGCTCAGTGTTATGCGGGTGAGGACGAGAGCAAAATCGCCGAAGTCATCCGTTATCAGGAACGCCATGGGGGCATCGGTCGCCAACAGAAATTCGAATATTTCGAAGAGCATGTCTTTGGCAGGAGAGTGGATGCCAGCAGAATAGCCGACCTGTGTGACCGCTTCGCATCCATCGTCGATAAGGCAATGATGGATGCGCCCTTTGTCCCGGGCGCCGAAGAACTCCTGCAAAGGTTAAACGGTTGCATCCCTTTGCATCTGGTATCCGGCATGCCGGATGGCGACTTAAAGTTGGTGCTCATGCGTCGTGGGCTTGTGCATTACTTTTCATCAGTCGCGGGATCGCCGAAAAAGAAGATCACTGAATTTTGCCGGATTTTGAAAAGCGAACAGTGCGATCCCAAGGATGCCCTTGCTGTCGGCGATTCTCGCACTGAGTTCGATGCTGCAGTCGAACTGGGTATCCCGTTCCTGGCGGTGGTGGCGCAGAACGCTCCGGACTTCTTCCCAGCAGATGCGGTCCGGTGTCGCGACCTGACCGGATTCGATGCGCTGGTAGCGCTTAAGAATTAGGACCCATCCCCGTTCATAACGATGTCGTCCAACGTGCCACATTTCGCTACTTATGGGCGGCGGCTCATCCAAAGATGGAAAACGACAGATCCAGGCTGCTTCGGCGATTATTCACGAGCTCACCAGAAATCCGTCGGGCTTGACGGGCTCGACGTCCGTTATGAGCACACCAGTTTCCCAAGCGACCAATGCGCGCTGTGACGCACTGCAGGTTTACAATGCAGTCTCCGCAACGAAGAGATAGAGGCGGGAGCGGAAGGCGACCCGCTCCAGCACGCGCCGTCACCCAGCAAAGCGCGAGGAGGCATCGAGCTCATCACACCTGACCAAGATGCGCGACAGACTGGCCAACGTGGGCCGCCGAAAACGCCGAGGTCAAGGGCTCCTATGCATCAAGCGGTTATCTCGACACGCGACCCATCCGGAGTGGTTATGACCGCTTCGTAAAATCCGTCGCCAGTCATTCGCGGCCCGGAGACAAGGATACCATCAGCCTTACAGCGCGCAGCCATTTCGTCGACGGCGGCTGCGTTACCAAGAGAAATGGCGATATGATCCCATCCCGAGGCTTCCTCATAATCACCTGCATTAATCCAAGGTCCGGTCATAATCTCGATCTGGGCACCTTTCCCTGCGAGGGTAATGAACCTGGAAACGAAGCCCTCCCTCCGTTTGCTGCAGTAAGTCTCACCGATTTCGGCGTCGAAGTATTTTTCCCAGAACGCAACTTGCCGATCAAGGTCGGGGGTCCAAAGGGCAACATGAGCGATATACACTTGATTTCCTCTCAATTTCATACGGCGCCACAGCCGGTCTCTTCACCCGAAATGCAGCCCGATGTAAAATAGCGATATGTTTTATCCGTTGTAGGGCGTCATCGGGCGACTCGCACAGCTATCATGCCGTCGCTGCGTTCAGGCCGGTCTGGATGTTTAGTCCCGGCATTTGATGGATAGGGTAGAGGGTGAATTGATCTGGCTCGGAAGTCCGCCGTTGCACATGAACTCGTCGGGCGTGAGGCCCTTTAATGTCTAGCGCGTGGCGGGCTCCCCGGTTGTTTTGCCGATAACGAGCTCCGTCTTAACGAAGGGGTCGCCTCCGTACGCGGCGTTTGTATCGATCAGCCTGCAAAGAGCTTCCAACGTCCGGCGCGCGAGCAAATCGATGCTTACTCTGCAAACCGTGAGCGCGGGATCCTGTTCAAGTGGTCCTATTGTGCCATCGTCGTAGGCAATGACGGAGATATCCCTTCCGACGACCAGCTGGCTCTCCGCGGCCGATTTCAAGATTTCGCGGCCAAGCCGCATGTTTGGGCACAGATAACTCGTCGGCCTCTCATGCTGTGCGACGTGCGAGAGACTTCGCAACGGTTCGAGAGATACAATCGCAGAACCATGAGTGCCGTTGGCAAATTGCGCCTTGGCGCGCATTGCACCGCTCAGATAGAGCTGCATACGCTCAGATTCATCGTCAATGATCGTAACGCGCTGATGGCCGAGCTGAAATAGAAACTTAGCTGCGGCATAGGCGCATTGCGCGTAGTCGATGTCGATCCAATTCAATTCTGTCCCGATAACGGGTCGCATACCGAGGCATACGATCGGCACGGGCCACTCGCCAGGGACCGGTGTCGTCCTTGGGTTGAGAAGCAAGGCCGCGTCAATCATACCCCTCAACGAAAGTTCTCGGGTTTCGCGGAGCCCGCCGTTGCGTCCAGCCATGATCAACACGAAGTGGAAACCGTAAGCGCAGGCGGTGGATGCAAGGGATCGGAGAAGGGTGATCTCAGAACTCTGACCCGGCTCACATCCTTCGGAGTACCATACGAGCCCGATCGCATTGGATCGCCCACCGGCAAGCCGCCGGGCATGTTGGCTGGGCTTGTACCCTGTTGCTGAAGCGGCTTGTAGTATTCGCTGCCTCGTCGGCTCGGCTACCTCCGGATAACCGTTAAGCGCTCGGCTGATTGTCGTCTGCGACAGTCCGAGTAGATTTGAAAGTTCCTTCAGATTCACGCGTCTACGCTGCAATCGCGGTTTGTTGCCGTTCGATTGCAAACTCCTCTACTGAAAGTCTTAACCGCAGGCACCCTTCTGCCAAGACTTGACTTGCTGCGTTGGCCTCTTCCACCATCGCGGCATTGCGCTGTGTTATTTTGTCCATTTCGGACAGCGCGGCATTCACCTCTGCCACACTGCTCGACTGGTCTCTTGTTGCTTGTGCGATAGATGCGACATCTTTTCTAATCGCGGCGACTTGAGTGATGATTGCTGACAGGGCAAAGCTGGTCTTTTCCACCAAGAAAGCGCCATTTCTCACTTCTGCAGTTGAGCCGCTGATAAGGTCCTTGATCTCCTGAGCCGCCGCCGCAGACCGCTGCGAGAGCTCGCGTACTTCCTGCGCGACAACCGAGAAGCCCTTGCCGGCGTCTCCGGCCCTGGCAGCCTCAATACCCGCGTTAAGTGCCAAAAGATTGGTCTGAAAAGCGATTTCGTCAATGACCTCAGTAATGCTGTTGATTTTGCCAGATGCGCTTTCGATTTTTTTCATGGCGCTGACTGTATCCCCGACTACCTGTGCGGACGACTCAGCATTCCTGTTCGTCAATTCGACGGCGTTGTCGGCACGAGCGGCTATTTCTGCGGACGCCTGAAGGGTCATGCCGATGTCCCCCATCGCTGCAACCGTTTGTTCCAATGAGCAGGCCTGCTGTTCGGTCCGACGGGCAAGTTCGATCGAGGCGTTCGACAAGTGACTACTATTGTCTTGCATAGCTACGGCGTTCTGCCGGATAAATGAGAGGCTTTCGTTAAGCTTCTCGACCGAGGAATTGAAGTCCAACCTTAGTGTTTCGAGGTTGCCTACAAACGGACGCTCGATCTTTTGGGACAGGTCACCGGCTGCGAGATTGGCAAGAGCCGTGCCGAGTATCTGTACCGCGTCGTTGATCTGGTCTTGCACCGCGTGCCGCTCTTCCTCGTTTGCCGCCCTCTCGGCGTCCGCAAGCCGGCGGGTACGCAGAGCCTCTTCTTCCGCATTCATTTTCGAGATCGCATTGCTTTTAAAGACTGCAAGCGCGCGCGCCATGTCGCCAATCTCGTCCTTACGATTTCCGCCGGAAACCTCGGTTTCGGTCCTGCCTTCGGCAAGTTGGCGCATTGCGCGGGTAATGGCGCTGATCGGCCGGCGCAGTGTCCAGACCAGTCCGAAGCCGGCCACCAATGCGATTAGTGTCCCGACGGCCATCGCTGTCGCGGAAATCGAATTCGCCAATGCGGTTTGACTATCGGCTGCCGTCTTCTGACTTTCAGCAAAGGTTCGGAGGTCGTCCCATGCCTGATCGACAAGGACGCCGGCGCCATCGAAAGCGTCGCTTCGCTCGGCGTTGACCTGGATCAGGGACTTCGTATCCTGCTCCATCCCGTTCATGATCCGCAGCAGATCTTCGGAAACTTGTTCCAATCCGTCCTGGCCGCGGGCGACCGCGCGCACGATTTGCATGTCATTCTGGACCGTATCGAAACGCTTCATCAGATCTTGTCTGCTATCGTTCGTTGCCGACCCCAGAAAGCGCGTTGCCGAGAGCTGAACGCCATGGATCGACGTCTGAAGCTTCGCCACGCTCTTTGTTACGGCTTCGAGTCCTTTGCCCGCTTTCTGTGCGACCTTCTGCTGTCCTACGAGCTCATCAAGCTTATCGAGGATCTGATCCGTTGATGAATTTGCGCGTACAGATGCGATCGCATCGTTCAATAGCCCGTCGATCGAACTCTTGTCGGCAGCAGCTTGTTTGGCGAAAGCGCGCGTACCGGTATCGAGCCGCTCGGCGATCGCGGTGAGTTGATCGATGTTCGACGAGATCGTCGCGCGGAGGCTCTGTTCGGAGCCATACACTTGCCAAAGTACGTCAATGCCTGCGCTGATCCGGTCGGTTTTTTCACGCGCGGTCGCGAGAAGGTTCGTATCTTCTTCCTGCGCCATTCCACTTGCAACGGCAGCAAGCGCCGTCTGTTGATCGGTAAGGCGACTGGCGACGGCGTTTTTGTTGGCCTCCGTGGTATTGCGCAGGAAGGTCGTCATGCCGGCATATGTGTCCTTGAACCCTGTCAACGCGTCCAGAACATTGTTCGATACGCTCAGCCTCGAACTCAACATGCCGGAGGAGTAATAACCCATGGCGCCCAGACATCCGATAGTGGCAAGAAGAGGCACCAGGAAAAGGATCACCTTGGTCTGGATTCTAAAGCGCGAAAGAAAAGCTTCCATATGGTGTCCCCCATTCTCTCGCGCCGTGTGCTCACCAGCGAACGGCGGCGACCTTTCCTAGTAAACGTATACTCGCGCTAAATCATTAAAGTTTGATGAGTTGGGCGATCGTCAATTTTGCAGCGCAAAAGGCACCAATATTGCTGTCATAACCGCATTCAAGCCCATGCCGACACCAGAAAACGTTCCCGCAATCGGGTGAACTTGCAGCGCCCTTGCTGTCCCGATGCCATGTACGGCGAGCCCTGCCGCAAAGCCCCGTGCGCGCCAATCGCGGATACGCAGCAGGTTCATGAGTGGTGTCACAGTCATCGCGCCAATGACGCCGGTCAAAATGGTGGTGACCGCGGTCAGCGAAACGTCGCCGCCAAGCGACTGGGCGATGCCCATCGAAACGCCGGCCGTCGCTGATTTCGGTGCGATCGACAGGAGGACGTCCCGCGGTAACCCGAACAAGGAACTGAGCACGATGACCGAGCCGATGCCGAAACTGGAGCCCACCAGAAGTGCGCAGCCGATCGGCAGCGTCGATTTGGCGATCACCTCCCTGTTACGATAGAGAGGTATTGCAAGCGCGACCGTGGCCGGTCCGAGAAGGAAGTGGATGAACTTCGCGCCTTCGAAATAAGAGCCATAAGTCGTCCCGCTCAATAACAGGATAATCGCGACCAGAATCACTGAATGGAAAACAGGATTAGCCAGAGGGTGCCGGTCCAGGAGCCTCGAAATGGCATCGCAAAGGCAGTAGGCGCCAAGCGTGATCGAAAGCCACAGGAGTGGCGTTCTCGAGAGATAGGCCCATAGCGAGAAATCGACGTCATTCATGGGTTTTGCCTCCCGTCAGCAGCCTGTCCGAAAGCCGCGATCCGCAAAGAAAGACCAGAACGGTCGCTATCAAAGTGATCAGCGTCGAGGCAATGATGACGATGCTGAGGCCAACTCCGTGGGCTGCCAGAACATCAATCTTCTGGATCACGCCGACCCCCGCCGGCACGAATAAAAGGGACATGTTGCGAAGGATAAACTCGCCGCTTCCCGTAATGAGTGGATTGCGATCCAAAAAGCCTCTACCGCCAATCCTGTCCAAGCATCCCAGAACGAGGAACAGAAGCACCATTCCCAGAACCGGTCCCGGGACCGGAAGAGAGCCTTCGTAGGTCAAGACCTCTCCCAACAATTGACATGACAGTATTGCGAGCAATCCTAGCAGCATCTGAGCACCGATCGGTTTGATTTCATTGAGCCTGTTCGTTTGCAGCAACAGCCGTCGATTCAACGATCTGCTATCCATTGCTTCGATCGAGGGAATAAGGGCAGCGCCGCTCAGCCAGTGACCGGACCAATGACGGAGGCCGCGCTGGCGACATGACGGCGACGGGATCGTTTTCGCCTCTCCGGCCACGCCGTTTTCTGGTAAACGTTTTCTCCACATGCAGGATATTTTTCTAGCGCAAACCGCAACGCGCTGCTAGTGAGAGATTTTATTGACATAACGTTTTCTGGGTAAGCGACTTGGACGCAGATTCTGCCGATTATTCCACTCGTGATCTGCTCGCGATGGAACGGCAAGGACGTATCAGAGGCATGATCGCAACGATGGGCCGAGTTTCTTCGCGCGAACTGGCCTCCCGTTTCTGTGTGTCGGAAGATACGATTCGACGCGACCTGCGCGCGCTCAATCGCACCGGCGCGGTGCTGAAGGTCTATGGGGGAGCGGTTCGCGCTGGGACCGCCGATCCACCTTCATTCCTCCCGCGACGAGCAGCCGGAGGCGCTCTCGTCGACGTAACCCTTCGGCTTATTGGTCCAAGTCAGAGTATCCTACCTGGATGAGAGCGACGAGAGCGTTGCCGTCGCCGGGGCCTTGTCTCCCGATCTTGATCTTACGATCACGACGAATAGCAGCCGTGTGCTCCATGTCCTGCCTGCACGGACTCGTGAGGTGATCGTCCTCGGGGGACTCTTTGATTTTGAACGCTCTGCAACTTTCGGCAGCGCCCCGATCGGAATGTTGCGCAACCTACGTTTCGATCTTCTTGTCGTCGGCGACTGCGTCGTCGACATTAAGCGCGGACTTGCCGCGGCGAACTTGCAGATGGCCGAGCTCAAATCGGCGGCGGCCGAGCGCTCAAATGCCATCGCTCTGCTGAGAACCGGCACCGCGTTTGGCGCGGCGCCCTTCGCGATCGCCCCGATACACAAGATCAAGTGTATCGTCAGCACGCACGCGCCGGACGAACGCATGCTTGGTCCGCTATCCGATCGGGGCATTGGTATCGAGACCGTCTACGAGGGTAACTGAGCATGGTCTCGATCCCAGTAAGGGTGAGGGCCATAGACGTTTGCTAAATAGTCTATAAACGCACGGACCTTTGACGGAAGGAACTGCCGGGTCGGATAGACCGCAGAGACGGTGATGTTGTGCGATCCCTTGACCTCGGGGAGCACGCGAACGAGCCTGCCAGTGCGCAGTTCCTCGCCGATATCCCAGGTCGATCTGAGAGCAATGCCGATCCCTGCGATTGCCGCCTCGCGCACGACTTCGCTGGAATTCGTGATGAGGCCGCCCTCTGGCCGCACGACGAAGCCGCCGTGAGGCCCGACGAGTCTCCAGGGGTCGCCATTTTGCGAGGGAAGGCAACAGTGGCTTTGTAGATCGTCAATCGTCAGTGGAGCACCGTGTGTGGCTATGTAGTCCGGAGAGGCGCAGAGGATCCTGTGCACAGATGCCAGACGGCGCGCAATGAGACTGGAGTCACTCAGCTCGCCAACGCGGATCGCCAAGTCGTAGCCTTCCGCAATCAGATTCGAGAACCCATCGTTCAGCGTCAGTTCGACGACGATCTTCGGATGCTCGTCCATGAAGCCCTTCAAATGCGGAGCGACGTGCATTCGGCCGAAAGATGTCGGAGCCGATAGCCGCAACGTGCCGCTCAAGTCCGTAGCGCGCCCGGAAATGTAAAACTCTGCCTCTTCGATCCCCGCCAATATATTGATGACCCGCTCGTAAAAACCGCGACCGGCTTCCGTCAGTGTCATCTGCCGTGTCGTTCTCTGCAGAAGCCTCGCGCCGAGCCGGTCTTCCAGCCGTTTGATGCGCTTGGATACGACTGCAGGCGAGAATCCCAGCAATTTGCCCGTTAGCGACATGCTGCCGGTCGCCACGACTTTCGCGAAAACCTCAAGATCGCCCAAGTTGGTCATGCCCATTCTTTCCGGAAATGTCATATGTCTTTAGCGTTTGCGCCAAATCGAAAAAGATAGTAAACGTTTTCTCGAGTAAAGAGGAGCGCTTTTTGCGCTGGGGAAATGTCACAGGCATCTATTTCTTTCCTGCCGCCGAAACAGCATATCCTGGCCAGGCGAGAGACGATTATCGCGGATCTTGAAGAGCTGTTGACACCGTCTTGTGTGATCAGCGACGCGCGCGAACTCGTACCGTTCGAGACGGACGCCTTCATAGCCTACCGGCGACTGCCGCTGGCGGTCGTTCTGCCGGAAACCACCGCGCAGGTATCGAGAGTCGTGGCCTATTGCCAGGCCAACGAGATTCCGATCATTCCGCGCGGGGCAGGGACCTCGCTTTGCGGCGGAGCCATTCCGCAGGAAGATGCCGTCGTTGTCGGCTTGTCGAAAATGTCGAAGATCCTGGAAGTCGATCTCGAAAACCGCACGGCGACCGTCCAGGCCGGCGTGACCAATCTGAATATTTCGAATGCGGTCGCAGGCCACCGTCTATTTTATGCGCCCGACCCGAGCTCGCAGCTTGCCTGCACCATCGGCGGCAATATCGGCATGAATTCCGGCGGAGCGCATTGCCTCAAATATGGCGTAACCACGAATAACCTTCTCGGGCTGACCATGGTAATGTTCGACGGGACAATCGTCGAAATTGGTGGAAAGGCGCTGGATGGTGCGGGCTATGACCTTCTCGGGGTCATCTGCGGATCGGAAGGCCAGCTTGGCATCGTTACCGAGGCAACGGTTCGCCTGATCGCTTCGCCGGAAGGATCACGTCCTGTCCTGTTCGGCTTCGACACATCCGAACAGGCGGGCTCCTGTGTCGCGGGCATCATCGCGGCAGGCATCATTCCGGTCGCCATCGAGTTCATGGACAAGCAAGCGATCGAAATCTGCGAAGCCTTTGCGCATGCCGGCTACCCCATGGATGTCGGTGCCCTTCTGATCATCGAGGTCGAGGGCTCCGATACGGAAATGGACGCCGTCCTTGCTGATATCATCGCCATCGCGCGTCACCATGACGTCAGGGTCATCAGGGAGAGCCAGTCGGCTGCGGAGGCCGCGCTGATCTGGAAGGGTCGCAAGTCGGCTTTCGGTGCGACCGGGCGTATTGCAGATTACATTTGCATGGATGGCACGGTGCCGCTCGGCCAACTCTCTCATGTGCTTAAAATGACGTCCGAAATCATTGATAGATTCGGGCTTCGCGTCGCCAACGTCTTTCACGCCGGCGACGGCAATATGCATCCATTGATCCTCTACAACATCAATGACCCCGAAGATGCTGCTCGAGCGGAAGAGGCGGGAAACGAGATTCTCAAGCTTTGCGTCGATGCCGGTGGCTGCCTGACTGGTGAGCACGGCGTTGGTCTCGAAAAGCGCGACCTCATGCGTCATCAGTTCTCCGATGCCGACCTCAAGCAGCAGATGGCCGTCCGCCGGGCCTTCGATCCTGCCTGGATCCTCAATCCTTCGAAGGTCTTTCCCTTGGAATGCCGAGACGTCGCATGATCCTTTCTCCCGCGTCCGAAGACGAAGCATGCGAACTGGTCCGCGCGCGTTCGGCCAGCCGTTCTCCTGTCCGGATCATAGGCGCCAACACGCGTTCGGCGATCGATCCGACCGATGGTGACCTTCTCGCCACGACGGAGCTTACCGGCATTGTCGATTATGACCCTTCGGAAATGGTAATGACAGCCAGAGCCGGCACCGCGCTTGCCGACATCGAGGCGGCTGTATCGGAAAAAGGCCAATTTCTGGCATTTGAGCCGATCGACCTCGGTCCCGTCCTGGGGACGGCGGGCAGATCCACCATCGGCGGGGTAATGGCGACGAACAGCTCCGGGCCGGCGCGCTTCGTCAATGGTGCGGCGCGCGATCATCTGCTTGGTCTTCGCTTTATCAATGGGGCCGGCGAGATCATACGCGCCGGAGGGCGCGTCATGAAGAATGTGACAGGCCTCGATCTTCCGAAATTGCTTGCCGGATCGCGTGGAGAGCTCGGGCTGATTACCGAGGTCACGTTCAAGGTGCTCCCGAGACCGCAGACCTCCTCGACCCTCGTTCTTTCCTGTGACGACGATGCACACGCAGCAAAGGCAATGGCGGCCGCCCTTCGCCTGCCGCTGTCAGTATCGGGCGCAGCATTCGTCCCGGACGATCTCGCGGGTCGCGTCATGATCGGGAATTTGCCGGAGGAGGGCGCCGTTCTCCTTCGCATGGAAGGTTTGACCGCTTCTGTGAAAGAACGGGCCGAAAAGATGCGCGTTGCGATGGCGCCGTTCGGCCATGTCGCTATCGCTGATCATGAAGCCAGTATTACCATGTGGAACACAATACGTCATGCAATCCCCTTTTCCGTCGACCGCAAGTCATTCGTCTGGCGAATCTCCCTGCCGGCGATGTCGGCTCATCGTTTCGTCGCCGCCATTCGTCGAGAGGTAAAAGCAAACGTTTTCTACGATTGGCAGGGCTCTCTGGTCTGGATGGAGACAAGCGAAGGGCTCGACGCTCAACTAGTTCGGACGGAAATCGCCAAGGCGGGCGGCGGGCATGCTGTTCTGGTGAGGGCGAGATCGCGCTTGGATAGTCGTTCCTTCGATCCTCCGAGCCTGCCTTTGCTGGCGCTCTCCCAGCGGATCAAGGCCGCGCTCGACCCGCAGACTATCTTCAACCCCACATTTTGACGAGCCACTGAGCGATGCGCACCAATTTCAGCGTCGAGCAACTATCAGATCCGGCAGTCGCCGAGTCGGAAGCTATTGTCCGCAAATGCGTCCACTGCGGCTTTTGCACGGCAACCTGTCCAACCTATGTGACACTCGGCAACGAACTCGACAGTCCGCGCGGACGCATCTACCTTATAAAGGACATGCTTGAAAACGGCCGCGCAGCTGACGAGAAAACCGTCACGCATATTGACCGCTGCCTTTCCTGCCTTGCCTGCACGACCACCTGTCCCTCCGGTGTCGATTACATGCATCTTATCGATCACGCCCGAATACATATCGAAAAAACGTACCGTCGGCCCATCTTCAGCCGTCTGCTGCGTAGCCTTGTCGCTGCCGTTCTTCCCTATCCCGGCCGATTCCGCGTCGCGCTGGCAATGGCCAAGTTTGCTCTTCCGCTCAGCGGTTTGTTCGACCGAATAGGCCCGTTAAAGCCGGTCGCCGCAATGTTGCGGCTTGCCACTGTTCCCAGGCGGAGCCGCTCGGCCTACCAACCGCCGGTGCGCGAGGTGATACCGACACGCGCCAAGGCAAGGGTCGCTATTCTTTCCGGTTGCGCCCAGTCGATCCTCGACCCCGGCATCAATATCGCGACCGCCTCGCTTCTCCAACGCCTGGAAATCGAACTGGCCTGGCCGAAAGGCGAGGGCTGCTGCGGAGCACTTGTCCATCACATGGGTAGGGAAGAAGCAGCCCTCGACGCGGCCCGCAGGAACATCGAAACATGGACGAATGAGATCGAAGCGAGGGGTCTCGACGCCATCATCGTGACGGCGTCCGGATGTGGCACGACCATCAAGGATTACGGCCACATGCTGCGCCACGACCCCGCTTACGCAGGCAAGGCAGCACGGATATCCGCGCTCGCCAAGGATATTACAGAGTTTCTGGCGAGCCTGGATCTTCCGAAGGCCGATCCGAAGAACCTCACCGTCGCCTATCATTCCGCGTGCTCCATGCAGCACGGCCAAAAGATCGTCGCGGCGCCGAAAATCCTGCTGAAGCAAGCTGGATTTGAGGTCCGTGAACCGGCGGAGGGACATTTGTGCTGCGGCTCGGCCGGAACGTACAATATTTTTCAGCCGGACATATCCGCCTCGCTGAAGGCGCAAAAGGTCAAGAACATCGAGGCGACAGGCCCCGACGTCATCGCCACGGGTAATATCGGCTGCATGACCCAATTGCGAAGCGGAACCGATATTCCGCTCGTTCACACAGTCGAACTGCTGAACTGGGCCTATGGGGGACAGGTACCACCTGCACTTGCCAAGCTGTCATCCACGACGACCTAGCTGCTGTTGGTGATTGCTGCCGCTCAATCCCGCGCCGGGATTGTCTGATAATCATCGCTATGCCGATGAGTTAAGCCTACTGCGCCGAAGAAATTGCCTTCAATCAAGCGTGGCCTGCGCCATACGCATGCCTCTAATGCACAGCAATGCATTCAAATTAGGCGGAAAAATGCCTATATCTTCATCAACACCAAACGGAGATGATGAACATGAATATTCGCGAACGCGTGAAGAATTATGCCGCCAAGCGCCGGGCTATCCGCGAACTGAGTGCCCTTGACGACCATGCGCTGGCAGATGTCGGCCTGCTGCGGGAGGAAATCCGCGGCGCTGTGCAGGGCCGCTGATCTCAATCCC
Organism: Rhizobium sp. BR 249; assembly: GCF_047445895.1. Lineage (NCBI taxonomy): Bacteria > Pseudomonadati > Pseudomonadota > Alphaproteobacteria > Hyphomicrobiales > Rhizobiaceae > Rhizobium > Rhizobium sp. BR 249. The sequence goes on from NZ_JARWKX010000011.1 coordinate 154,385, forward strand.
CTGATTTTCAAAAAACTCCGCTTCGGCGGAGTTTTTCGTGCCGCTACGAGCGCTGAGCGAAGAGCTGCTGGGCTGCCGTCGTTCCGGATCCGAGTGCGACGGGATAACCAAGCTCGTTCATTGCCATTTCGATCGTCGCCAAGCCGCCGAGGATCATCGTATCGGTAATCGAGCCGAGGTGGCCGATGCGGAACGCCTTGCCGTTCATCTGACCGAGGCCGATCCCGAAGGAAACGTTATACTTCTTGAGCACTAGATCGGTCAGAACATTGCTGTCGAAGCCCGCCGGCACGTAGACGGCGCTGATCGTGTCGGAGTGATGCGGCGCAGACTTCGAGCAAAGCTCCAGGCCCCAGCCGGAAACGGCCGCCCGCACTGCGTCCGCCGCCCGTCGATGGCGTGCAAAAACTCGATCGAGGCCTTCCTCGCTCAACATATCGAGGCTCTCCCGGAGGCCATAGAAATGTTGAAGAGCAGGTGTATAGGGGTAGCCCCCTGCCTTGTTGGCTTTCAGCATTTCCTGAAAATCGAAGAAGCAGCGGGCCGTCTTCGACACGCGCGAGAGTTCAAGCGCCTTTTCGCTGACGGCCACCAGCGCGAGGCCTGCCGGAAGCATGAAGCCTTTCTGCGAGCCCGACACGGCAACATCCACGCCCCAGGCATCCATTTCAAAATTCATCGATGCGATCGAGGACACGCCGTCCGCAAGCAGGAGCGCCCCGTGCCCCGCCCGATCGAGTGCCTGTCTGACCGCGGCAATGTCGCTGCGCACGCCCGTTGCGGTTTCGTTATGCGTGACCAGAACGGCCTTGATTGCGCCCGCCTTGTCGGCCGCAAGCCGCTCTGCAAATGTTTCTGCCGGTGCCGGATTGCCCCATTCGGATTCGATTACCTCCACATCGAGGCCGTGCCGCTGGCACATGTCGATCCATCGGTGGGAAAACACGCCGTGGCGCGCTGCCAGAACCTTGTCGCCCGGTGCCAGAGTGTTCTCGATCGCTGCCTCCCAGCCGCCGGTGCCGGTGGAGGGAAAGGCGAACACGGTGCCCTTGCTGGTCTTGAAGATCGTCTTGAGATCCTGAAGGACGCTCCCGAACAATTCGCTGAACTTCGGAGAGCGATGGTCTACCGTCTGCCGGTTCATCGCATTGCGGATGCGGTCGGGAATGTTTGTAGGCCCGGGAATGAAGATCGGATTTTGGTCGGTCACGTATAATCCTCCTCTGGAGTGCGTGACAATACGTGATCGATCAGCCAAGGCTATTTTATATTTTTTCTCATCCGAAGCTAAAAAATAAAGCGCAAACATATGAAATCAAACGTATATATTATCCCACCAATGATACTTTCTTAAACCGAAATGGTTCTTCTGCAAAACTGTTAAAAATGATGGGACCATCATGAAAAATCCGCGAGGGCGCCCGCGCAGCAAGCAGGTTGATCTGAGCATGACCGGTCGGACCATGGCCGACCATGCGATCGACGTCATGGAAGCTGTCTCAAGCTTTGGCCCTATCTCGCTGCGCGACTTGACGACGAAAATGAAGGTTCCGGCTTCGACCGCTCATCGGTTTCTCCTCATCCTGGAGGCGCGGGGATTTTTATCGATGGACCCGGTGAGCCAGAAATGGGAGATCGGCGTTCGCGCGTTCCAGGTGGGCAACGCCTATCTGCGCCGTACCGGCCTTGCGGAGATGACGCGCGCCTATCTCGCCACGATCGGCGCGGCATCCGGTGAAACCGCGAACCTTTCAATCCGGCAGGGAGATCGGATGATCGTCATTGCGCAGGTCGAAAGCCACAATCCGCTGCGCGCTTTCTTCCGGCTCGGATCGCAGATCCCGATCTATTGCTCGGCTGCCGGCAAAGCTGTTCTTGCGCATTTGCGGGATGATGAAGTCGATGCGATGTTCGAGAAGACGGTTCTTGCAAGGCTCACCGATCGAACGATCGTATCCTTGCCGTTTCTGCGCATGCAACTGAACGAGATCAGGGCGCGCGGCTGGGCACTCGACGACGAAGAACAGGTCGCGGGTATGCGCTGCGTCGCCGCCCCGATCATGGACAAGGATGGCCTGCCGGTCGCGGCACTGTCGCTGACAGGACCGAAGAGCCGCTTTGATGCGTCCTCGCTCAAGGGACTGAGCGTTTTGGTGATAGACGCCGCGCGGGGCGTATCTGATGCAATACGCGGCCGATGATGATCGCCGCTGGCGGTTCAACCAACGTCCAGAGAAGAGAAGCAACCTCGACAACCCGGAGCCTGAGGTGCAGCCTGTCGCCCGCGGCATATTCCATCGTGTCGAAGGCGTTCAGATCCGGCCGGAAGATACGGTTCCCAATCCGTGATCATGTTCAGCACCGTCGACTTTCCGCATCAAAACGGAGCGACCTGGACGGCGGGACGCGTTCTCGATAGTCAGGTTCGCTTCTGAAATCACGCCGACGAAGCCGAAATTCTTGCGATTTTAGTCAAAGGCCAGCCAGACCGGCCTGTTATATACGTGAAAGGGAAGACACGGACGCCTCCTAGTCGGTGTCAAATCCCAGTAAGAGCAACCGCGCCGCCCGGCGTGTCGGGATAGTAGACGTTTGTCGTCCAGATGATCTTGTCGAGGTTAAGCTCGACGAGCCCGTTATCGACGAACACCTCGAGCGTAAATGTCCCGAGATCACCGGCCTCGATATCATAATCATGCGCGAACTCGTTCATGTCGCCGTAGGCGTCGCGAACCTGGCGGATGCGTGTGCGCCCATTCTCGTCGCGAAGGAATGTGAACTGCGGACGGTCGGCACTGAACAGGCTCAGGGCCACCTGTGAGCCTGGCGCAAGCGAAACCGTCTTTTCGAGACGATAGGTTCCGGAAGGCGGCTGCGCTTGCCCGGAAGACAGGTCGATCGTCGGGAACGCACCCGAGACGGCGTCCGGCACGAAGGACCCAAGACGCAGGCCGTCCGGTGTTTCCACCAGGCGGAGGTGGCGGGGCAGCGACATCAGCCCACTGAATTCCTCCATCGGCGTCTGTTGGGAATATTTCCAGTTGTTCGACCAGGCGAGCGCAAGCGGCGCATCCTTATGGGCTCCGAAAAAGCTCTGAGCCGCGTAATAGTCGCGGCCGTAGTCGAGCCACAACTCCGTCTCTCGTGGGTTCGAATTCGTGAAGGTTTTGCCGTCGAACTGGCCGATGAAATACATCGTGCCGGACCCCGGAGCATAGGCCTCATCACCGATACCGGCGACCAAGATCCAATGCTTGCTGCCATCGGGCGCGACCATCGGCAGGAGATCGGGGCATTCCCACGGGCCACTGCCGTGACGGCCGTCTTCGTTACCGAATTCGCTCTCGAAGGTCCAGTTGTTTAAGTCTACTGACGAATGGAAGCCGATCGACTGTCCGACCGTTGCACCATGCGCGAGTGCCATGATCCAACGGCCGCTTTCTCCATGCCAGAATACTTTCGGGTCGCGGAAGCATCCGAGGCCTGAATTCTTGATGACCGGGTTACTTGGCTCCTTCTCAAATTTCGAAAGCGAGCGGTCGGCATGAACGAGAGATTGCTGCTGAAAATCCCTACCAGCTTCATCAAAGCGATGCGACGTGTAGATCAGCTTGATCTGGCCCTCTTCTGTTTCGACCGCGCAGCCGGAGAAACATGTGCCGTTCTCATCAGGAAACAACGCGACCTCGTGTTGGATCCAGTTTACCAAGTCACGCGAACTGGCATGGCCCCAATGCATCGGCCCGTGACGGATGCTGTTCGGATCGTGCTGGTAGAAAGCGTGGTACACGCCATCGACGCAAATCAACCCGTTCGGATCATTGATCCACCCGTACTTCGCCGTCAGGTGCAGTTTTGGACGAAATTTCTCGCTGAGTGAGGTTGACATATTTATCCTTTCGCAAAGCAAATAACGGGGAGGGTCATCATGGCAGCTGCCTGAATTTCGGAATTTCAAGCCGCGATCGGCACTTCAAAATGTTCGCATCATCCGGAAGACCGGTGGCGGGGCTAAAGCGTCGGTCCGGAAAATGGATCAAGGTCTATTGTGTTCTCGCCATCAACCAATCGAGCACGACCGCCATTCCACCTTCGTCTGCATGCGGGCCAATAAAATGAGCAAAATCCCTGATCTCGATAATCGCGTTCGCCACGGTAACCGGCGTACCGGCCCATCGTAGCAGACTGAGGTCGTTTTCGGCGTCGCCCGCGGCAGCGCAGAGTTTCGGATCGAGTTTCAGGCGGTCGGCAAGCTGCCGTGCGGCTGTGCCCTTCGAGACGCCTGTCGGAGTAATTTCGAGAAGCCTCCAATTCGAGCCTGTCATCTCGCATAGCGGCAAAAAGCGCGCCCGAAGGGCATCGAAGCCTCCCCCTTCGGGCAAGGGACGCGCACACATGATCTTGAAAGGCTGACCGGGAAGGTCATTGAGGTCAGCCACCTCACAAACGCTCTCGCCGGTGATTGCGGCCTCCCGCCGAACGAGAGGCGAGTTGTCCAGCGTATAGATGGCATCATCGCGATACCACATGCTTGCTATTCCAAGACGACGGGTCTCCGCCATCACTGATAATGCAATCCGCCGTGCGATCTTAGCCTCCGATATCGCCGCCTGTTCCAATGGTCTTCCGATCCATCCGCCGTTGAAACAGATAGCATAGTCGATACCGAGCGCACGGCAAATCGGCGCAACGCCATTCGGCGAACGCGCCGTCGCGAGAATGGCCTGGATACCGCGTCTGCGGGCCTTAAAAAAACCACGCACGACCGGCTCGGGAAGATCGTAGTCAGCGGTTAAAAGGGTTCGATCAACATCTGAAAAGAGGGTTGAGATCATGTTAGCCACGTTATCGGGGTGGGGGTCCGAGCATGCCTATGCTGCCACAGTTGTAAGTACAAGCGAAAACGTTTACCAGATCCAACCCTTTGCGCGGGGACACCTGAGCGAGAACGAATACAACAGTATGAGATTTCTAAGGATTTTCGTACTGCTAGCCCCGAATAATGGTAAACGTTTTCTTGTGGGAATTGCGGGCCCGGACATCGGAACCGACCTCGGGGTCGCCGCTGGTTCTGATCCCTTCAACCGCACGAAGGAGAACCGGACAACCTAAACTCACATCATGCCAGGCACGAGATCACAGGTTACGCTTCCGCCCGTGCGGCTGAGCGCGGAATTCTCCCCAGTTCATCGAAAGACGCCAAATCGTTTACGCCTGCGTTGTTCTTCGCGCGAGCCGCGGCTCCGTCAGCGCCTAGCTTTCGTTTTCTGTTTTCAGGGCATGCTTGACGCGGAGGATCGTGATCGCAACAGCTCCCACCACCACTGGAACGGCAACAAGCATGATCACGGGATCGAAATGGTACCCGGCGTGGTCAGCAGTCTCATATATAAATTTCATCAAGCTCAGCAAATAGTAGCTAATCGCGATGATCGAAAAGCCTTCGACCGCGCGCTGGATCTTGACTTGTGTCGCAGCGCGATCTGCCATCGCCTGGATCTGTGTAGCGTTCTGGAACTCAATCTCGACCTGAATCCGGGTTTGCAGCAGGTCGAGCAGGTGCATCGTCGCTCTTGATAGGTACTCAAGCCTCAAGGACGTTGCTTCGCAACTGCGAACCGCAGGCTTGAATCGCCGCTCTACGAAGGTACCGAAACGTTGGAAGCCGGCGACACGGGTTTCCCGCAACAGGGCTATCCTCTCTTCGACGATTTTGGCGTAGGCAGCGGTCGCTCCGAACCTGTTTCTGGTTTCGGCAGTGGCCGAAATGATATGCGACGATAGGACGGTGATCTCCTCAAGCAACTGCTTGTGCTGATGAGCAGAGGTTCTCAAGTTGCGGTCGGTCAGCTGAACGAGTTCCGCATCGTACCCGCCGAGAAGCGGGGCGAGACGTCGCGCCTCCGGCAGCGCAAGCAGCGCCATCGACCTATAAGTTTCGATCTCAAAGATGCGGCGCACCATACGCCCAAGGCGATGCGCATTCAGGTCCTTGTTGAAGAGGATGATCCTGCTTGAGTTATCCCCTCGAACTCGGAAGTCCGAGCAGACCTGCGCCGATCCACCACCGATCGACGAGGCGGCGGTATCGCCGAAATCGAAGGTTTTCAAAACCGGTTCCAGTTGGTCAGGAGGGTTGCCCAGGACAAGGATACTGGCGTGGCAAACAAGTCGAGGAGAGCTCAATCCTGCGAGCCGCGCAAAATCGTCTTCCGCGAGATCCGGTTCGGGCCAACGCTCTGGTTCGCAGGCCAATTGTCGGACGCGTGTGACCGTCACGAACTCGGTATGCCGTTCGACCCGGACGGAAATCTCACCTTCGGATTTGAGGCTGTCGTGGAACTCCTTGATCGTTCCATCTAACGGCATGAATGCAACGTGCTCGACGATCGCGGGACCGATAAAATAAATCGACGGGCGCGCGTGAAGCTCGGAGTTGAAGTCTCCTGGCTGCGGGCCAAAATCAGTTGGGCCAGAGACAGGTGGTGTGGGGCCAGACATTGTCGATGAAACCGTTTCTCCCGCGTGAATTAAAGTCACGGCCATCTCCCGTAGTCGCCAAGATAGGGCCGCCTGCTAAGCGCCGTACGCCCCCGCCACAAGGTATGACGTATGATCCAAGTGGAGGCAAGTGCGGCACTAAGATGTTGCGAATCTTATAAAATAACAAACTTGATGCCCTCTGGTTGATGCCGCGGCTACAGCAATCAAGATTTTTTCGAGGAGTTGGAGCGGCGCGGCGTTCAGGTCTACTGATCGGGGCACGCCAGGAGATTCGATGCTCGATTCGGGATTGTTCCCAGGCGCCGACTGACCTGCCACTGCGAATTTCCTCCAGAATTGATTAGAGTCCGGCTCACCAAAGGACGGACGAATGAAGAAGCAGAGATTTACTGAAGAGCAGATAATTGCGGTGCTGAAGGAGCAGGAGGCTGGTGCGAAGGCGGCCGATCTCTGCCGCAAGCACGGGATTTCGGAAGCCACGTTTTACAATTGGAAAGCCAAATACGGCGGCATGGAGGTCTCTGAGGCGAAGCGGCTGAAGGCGCTTGAAGATGAGAATGCCAGGCTGAAGAAGCTCCTGGCCGAGCAGATGTTGGACGCCGCAGCACTGCGCGAGTTTCTTTCAAAAAAATGGTAGGGCCTGCCGCCAAGCGTGAAGCCGTCACCCATCTGAAGACCATCATGAGTCTTTCGGAACGGCGGGCCTGCCAGATCATATCCGCCGACCGCAAGACGAGCCGCTACCAGTCGAACCGACCACCGGAGACCGAGTTGCGAGCAAAGTCGCACGACCTCGCCAATGAGCGGCGGCGTTTCGGCTACCGTCGGCTGTTCATCCTGCTTCGGCGGGATGGAGAGCCGTCCGGCGTCAATCGCATCTACCCCCTGGCCGGTAGGTGATTGCATGCAATCACCGTTAGGCGTCTTTACCGCGAGGAAGGGCTTTCCGTTCGCAAGCGAAAGGCCCGGCGGCGTGCTGTCGGCACGCGTGCACCGATTCTGGTCGAGGCGAAAGCCAATGCCCGCTGGTCGCTGGATTTCGTCCATGACCAGTTCGCCTGTGGCAGACAATTCCGGGTCCTCAATGTCGTTGATGACGTGACGCGCGAATGCGTTTCCGCCGGTTGCTCACACCGCGCCACTTGGCGTATTCAAAACCGCCGAAGCTCTAATCGCCGCCGGATGAAAATTCAGTGGCAGGTCACAGGTCTCATTATCGAAAATGAAGCGGGTTCGCTTGTGGCTTTGGAAGTCAAAGCATCCGCAACAGTCTCTGCAGCGGATTTCAGAGGTCTGCGAAAGGTGGCGCAGGCTGCAGGCAGCGATTTCCGTCTAGGCCTTTTGCTCTATGACGGTGAAACAGTTCTCCCATTCGGCGACGGTTTCTTAGCGGCACCCCTTTCATGCCTTTGGAGCTAACCGGCATCGAAGTGTCAAACAGCCGGATTTGAAGTTCGATTCCTATCAACTGCAGCCAGACGTCGGAAGACGGAATGTCAGCGCGATGCGTGCTAACCCAATTCCAGAATGACCGGCGGCGACATTGGATAGGCCCAACTGGTTGACGTGCTGGCGCCAGCTTTCAGGTGCTTATCTGTTGGATCTGCATGTCCGCAGAAGGCTCGGCAATGACGGCTTGATTCCGGCCACGCTGCTTGGCGCGATAAAGCGCGCGATCGGCTTCGAGCAACAGCGCCTCCGGGGAGATATTTTGATCCGGTGTCGCCAGCGCAATGCCGACGCTGATCGTTACCTGCCCGAAGGGCGACCCCTCATGCGCCAGCTTGACGGCCGCCATTGCCGAACAGAGGGCCTGTCCGATGACGGGCGCGTTGCCGGCTGAGGCAATCCGCGCGATGATAGCGAATTCCTCTCCGCCATAACGGGCAACGAGGTCCTGTTTGCTGCGCGTATTGCGTTCCAGCACCCCGGCGATTTCCTTCAGGCAGGCGTCTCCCGCCGGATGACCGTATCGGTCGTTGTAGCCCTTGAACCAATCGGCATCCACCATGGCAAGCATCAGCAGGTCCTGACCCTGCCCAAGCCCGGCGAGCTCGCTTGCGAGAACCTCGTCGAAGCGACGCCGGTTGGCCACGCCCGTCATCTCGTCCGTCTGGCTGATCGTCAGGAGCCTCTGATTGAGCCGCTCCAGCTCGGACGTTCGATCCCGTATCTTCCCCTCAAGCGCTTCATGGGCGGCGTGAACGCGGGCGGCCATCGAGGCAAAATCGCGGGCAAGCTCGCCGATCTCGTCGTCGGAGTGCGTGGGCAGGGCGTCATTGGCAACGGTAACGCCGGAACGGCCGACCAGCTGCGTGGCGTGGATCAATCGCACCAGCGGTTCGGCGACCTGCTTCTGCAGGATCGAACGGAGGATGAAAAGTTCGACGAACAGGGTCAGCAGCCCGACCGCGATGACGATCCCGAGATTGGTGAGGATGGCGGATCGCATCAGAGATTTCGGATAGTGGACGGCGAGCACCCAGGGCGTATCCGGGATCCGGCCGACGGCGGCAATTTCACCAGCGCTGTCGATGAGCGACACCGAACCTGCTTCGATCGACTGGCTTGCCTTCAGCAAAGGCTGGTAGTCGGCGATTTCAAGAGAGGAAATCGAGGCTTCCCCGGCGCTGGCAGTGATCTTATCGGCGTATTTGCCGTCGAAGATCAACGTGCCCTGAGTATCGGCGGCAAAGATCGTCGCCCGGGCGCCCGGCAGTGTCGGGCTGGCGGTTCGTTTCATCAGATCGTCAAGCAGTACGTCGACACAGGCCATGATGCGATGTTTGCCCGAAGCGTCAGGCGCGTCGGGCGTCGCGATCGTCGTCATCCACGCATTGTTGGAGGGATCCCAATAGATGCGCGTGAAGAAAGTATCGTTTTGCGGCCCGCCGAACCCGCGGGAGTAAAATTCGAAGGTCTCGAGCTTCAGTGCATCCGGGCCTTCATATTGGAATACCTTGGCGATGTCGGCAGCCTGATAGATCGGGAAACCTTTTTCCGGCACCACGCCGTAGAAATTGAAGAGGCGGCCTTTGGTGGCAGAACCGAATTGGTAAGAGAGCAGATACGACAGCGCAAACCGTGTCTTGACGTCCTCATCCGGCGTCACGTCAGGCGCGTAAGTCGCCGACATGCCGGGAAACCTGCGCCCATCAGGCAACGGCTCGCCTTCGAACAATCCCGGGCGCTGGGTATAGGATCCGTCCTCATGGCGATAGAAAATATGGTCGAAATCGAGTGCCAATGATTGCCGGGCTTCCGCTGCCGCGTAGATCCGGTCGAACTCGGCCAGGAAATTCTTTTCGAGATCCTTCACCTCGCGGAATGGCAGAGACTCGCGCTGCAAGGCCTGTTCGGTGGAAAGCGAGAGCTGCTTGCGCACCGACTGCTCAAGTGCTGCATGATTGATGAAATAGGACACGCCGCCCGCACAGGCGCAGACGAGCGCGATGCGCAGTGCCGCAAGCCGCAATGCCCGCGACGCCAGCGTATGGCGTGTTTTCCGGTTCACCTTCGGTCTGAAGACGATCTTTAATAACGCGCTGATGCCGATGCTGCTCATTTCAGCGCTCCAGCCTGCGAGATCGACCATCCCTTTACACCGATCGCTCGCGTGTCAATAACCAGCAAACTGCTCAAGATCATGCATTTACCTCAGTCGTTGGAAGCAAACCTGTCCGGCTTCCCCCTCGAGGACAGCATCAAGACGTCGTGCATGGATGGGCATCGAGGGAAAGCGCCACAATTCATTCGTGACGTGATGAGTTCGGCAGCGGCGCCGAAGCTCGTCGGCACACCGAGACAGTGCTCGATAGACAGGAGCGATAAAGGCGTGGCGAGATGTTAACAAAGGGTGCTTTAACTAAAGCGCGAGCGAAATTGCCTGCGCGATTCGGATAGAGTTCGGGAAAAACGGATCAACGTTGCTCCATCGGCCGCCCGCGTCGGTCACGGGCCGTCACCTTGGTCGGCAAGACGGTACTGCAGGGTGGCTGCGCTGCTCGTCGTCGCCCCGGTTTCACAGATCATCGCGGTCGTCAGGCCGATACCATCTACGCTGACAAGGCCATTCAAGCGATGAAAGAAGGTCATTGCCGTGCGTATCGCCTCGGCGCAGCCATCGTACCAGCTTGCAGCACCCCATGAAAAAGCACTAAGGGTATGGAAGTCGAAAGCGCGGACTGAGGCGTTCAGCGCTTTCGAAACCTCCAACACGTCGGAAAAGGCAAAAATGACAAGCTCCGAATGGCGGGTGGGAGTGCTGTTTTCCAGAAGCGGAATTAGCGAAATCACGGAAACCGAGCACTTTCTTGGCACCGCACTTGCGATTGAGGAAGTCAATGCGGCGGGGGGCGTGCTTGGCAGGCCGATCGTTCCGATTGCCTATGATCCGGGCGGCGATCAAACCGCCTATCGCAATCTGGCGCGGCGTCTGCTGGCCGACGACGACGTCAACATCATCTTCGGTGCGTCGATGTCGGCCAGCCGAAAGGCGGTGCTGCCGATCGTCGAGCGGCACAACGGACTGCTGTTTTATCCATCGATGTATGAAGGTTTCGAATATTCGGAGAACGTCGTCTACACCGGCGCCACCCTCAACCAGAACACCTTCGCGCTCGCCGAATACCTTTTGCGCAATCATGGTCGGCGAATCCTCTTCGTCGGCGCGGATTATATTTATCCGCGCGAATCCAATCGGGTCATGCGCGATGTCGTGGAGGCAAAGGGTGGTGAGGTCGTCAGCGAGCGATATCTTCCTCTTCATGCCGACGAACAAACCTTGCGTTCGGTTATTTCCGATATCGTCCGCCTTCAGCCCGATGCCATCTTCTCGACCATTATCGGTCGGCCGGCGCAGCGTTTTTACCGCATGTATGCCGAGGCCGGAATCAATCGCAGCCGGGTGCCGATTGCCAGCCTGACCATGGCCGAGAGCGAGATCCGCGAGATCGGAGCCGACGCCTGCACCGGCCATATTCTTTCGGCGACTTATTTCCAGACAGTCGAGAACGAGGCGAATGAGCGCTTCGTCGGGGCGTTCAAAGCCCGTTTCGGCCAAGACTTCACCACGAGCGTCTGGTCGCAGCCGGCCTATGCGCAGGTTCATCTTTTCGCCCGAGCGCTCGCCCGGGCCGGCTCGCTCGAGACCCATCGCATATCCGAAGAAATTCTCCTGGAAGATTTTCTTGCTCCAGAGGGCCGGATCAACTTCGACGCCGATACCCGCCATCTCTGGCTGCATCCCCGCATCGGCGTGGCGCGGGCCGATGGGCTTTTCGACATCGCCTGGCAGGCGCCTGGCCCGATCCGACCCGACCCATACCTGACGGCGTCGCGGTACGAAGACGTTTGGCTGGAGGCCTGAGATGGCGGGACCGAGCAGGATCGTTCAGGATCTGCGGCGCGCACGCGTACTGGTTGTCCATCCACGCGACGAGGACGGCAATGTGCTGATCGCCCATCTCAAGCGCCTTGGCTGCGAGGTCCGGGCCACCTGGCCGCTTCCGCCAGTCCTGCCTCCAGACGTTGACACCATATTCCTGCATGTCGAGGATGTACACGTCGAGCACGCGCTCGAGATTATCGACCTCCAGCAAACCGCGATTATTGCCATTGTGACATATGAGAGCCCGACATCGCTCCAGACAATCATCGATCTAAACGCCCACGGCGTCATCAGCAAACCGTTGCGGCCACTCGGCATCCTGACGCAATTTGCGCTTGCACGCTATCGTCAGAGCTACGAAAAACGGCTCGCCGGAAAGGTGCAAAAACTCGAGGAAACCTTGAAAAGTCGCCGGCTGGTCGAAAAAGCCGTTTCAGCTCTGCGGATCATGAACGGTCTCGACGAGGAGGCAGCCTATAAGCTCTTGCGCGATCAGGCGACATCAAAGCGCATTCCCATGGCGGCGATCGCCGAATCCATCATTGCCGCGCAAGACACCATGAAGAGCCTCGGACTTTCCATCGGCGCAAAAACTCAACCTTAAGTCGCCAACTCATGCACTCTTGAAAATGCCGGCTAAATCGGCTTGACGGTCACATTCTTTCGTGAAAGCCTAAAGACAACGAGCAGGTTTGCTCAGCGGCAGGGCTGCCGCATTCACATCATGGCTATGTAGCCTCTGGTTCACGGATTGAATTCCGTGCCAGAGGTTTTTTGCGTTTGGAGACAAGATTGAGCGTCGAGACCTCAACCGCGCGGACGGTAACCGTCGCAACTGTCCAATTCGAACCGATCGTCGGTGATCGCGTCCGTAATCTTGCTGCCATAGAGCGGCTGGTGAAAACGGCGAAAACCAAGGGCGCGGAGACCGTCGTTCTGCCGGAACTGGCCGATAGCGGCTACACCTTCCGTGACGGTGATGAGGTAGCCGCATTGGCCGGCCCGGTACCCGACGGCCCGGGTGCTAAGACGCTCTGCCGCCTTGCCGAGGAGCTTGGCCTTTACATCGTCAGCGGCGTTGCCGAGCAGGATGGCGACCGGTTTTACAACAGCGCTCTTCTCTGCGGGCCCGAGGGATATATCGGCAAATACCGCAAGCTCCATCTGTGGAACAACGAAAACCGTCTTTTCAGACAAGGTGATCTCGGGCTGCCGGTTTTCGATCTGCCCTTCGGGCGTATCCGCACGCGCGTGCGCACGCATATGGCTCAGTCGATGTTGACCCACACCTCCATGTCAATCACCGAAATTGCGCTTTACCTGGGGTATAGTGAAAGCAGTGCGTTTTCGCGAAGCTTCAAACAGCAGGTGGGCACCACCCCGGCTTCCTATCGAACAACCCATCGATGCGGTGGGAGCCTTGCTTTTTAAGAGGCTTCCCGCCTATGCGCAATTTTCAGTGTTCGGTCACGAAGCAAGACGTGGAAGAGACACCAGACCGCAGCGCCCAAAGCTCAAGGATTTGTCTTCGGTTTCCATGGCTGGCTCTCATGTAGCCATGCCGACAGGCTGGCAACGAGCTGCCTGATCTTCTTGTCCGAGGGATGGCCGGTATCCCAAACAGCATAAAGCGGCGTTGATAGAACGATCTCGTCGATTTTTGCCGTCTGCGTCTCAAGCCCGAACAATGATGGTTCGGTTGTGATCGCGACCACCGGCCGGGAGGCAGCCGCTGCCTGCGCCATGCGTCCCGAGCTCACAACGCTCGAGATGATAAGCTCTAGGCCGATTATTTCTGTTGCGTCGCGCACGATATGCTCGACCGCGCTCCCTTGACCGGCAATGACGATAGGAACCGTTGAAATGTCACGGAGCTCGCCATTAAAATCGGCCGAGAGCATGTCCGATCTGTAGTGAACTGAGATCGGCGCGCGCGCGAGCAATTGGCTCTCCTTGCCGCGCGGAGGCGCAGCCGTGGCGACAGCGATATCCATGCTCTCCTCAAGTGTCGCATAAATATTATGTGCGCGTTCCGGCCTTAGGTCGGAGATATCCGCCCCTGTTTCTGCAATGAAGGGAGCCATTATGTGATGAAGGGTCGTGTCGAGGCATGCCACTCGGAATGTCGCACCGGAGCCATGCCACGGGATCACCGATCGTTCGACGCGTTCGGCTTGGTTGAGAAGCTTGAGCGCGTTGCCATAAAGAGCGCTTCCGGCAGCCGTCAACACCATGCCCGATGGGCGTCGCTGGAACAGCGTGACCGAAAGGGTTTCCTCCAGCATGGCGATCTGCCGTGAAATCGCAGGCTGAGTGACCGAGCAGGCTTCCGCCGCGATTCTTACAGAGCCGCTTCGCGCGACGGCGCAGAAATACCGATAGGTTCTAAGATCAACCGTAGCCATTACAAAATGTTTGATAAATTCCAATTATTTGTCAATTTAAATTATGACGACCGCATGTCACTCATACGTGCAGTGGAAAAACCACTAAACAACGCTTTAAGGCGGGGAACATGGAATGAGTACAGTCACATCCAATGCTGCGGTCCTGGCGGCAGCGGAAAAGCAAAGACGTGCGACGTTTGCGGCCTTCATCGGCACGGCGATGGAATGGTATGACTTCTTTATTTTTGGTACGGCAGCCGCGCTTGCCTTCAACAAAGTTTTTTTTCCGACAATGAACCCGGATGCCGGGCGGCTCATCTCGTTCGCGATCCTGTGGGTCGGCTTCCTGACGCGTCCGCTCGGCGGCGCGATCTGCGGTCACCTCGGTGATAAGTACGGACGTAAGAACGTTCTTATAGGCACCTTGGTGCTTATGGGACTTGCGAGCACCTTTATCGGCCTTGTTCCGAACTATGCGCAGATTGGAATAGCCGCACCGGTCATCCTCGTCGTTCTGCGTGCGCTCCAAGGTTTCGCCGTGGGCGGCGAATGGGCGGGCGCAGTCGTCATGGCGACAGAACACGCCGATGATCATAAGAAGAACCGCGCAGGTGCATGGGTGCAACAGGGCAATCCCGTCGGTGCGATATTGTCTGCTCTCGCCTTCGTGCTTGTAGGCCGATTGGCGGATGACGACTTCGTCAACTGGGGATGGCGCATCCCGTTTCTCGTCTCCTTCCTGCTTGTCATTATCGGCTTAGTCATTCGCATGAAGGTCGAGGAATCCGATGAATTTCGGGAAATGAAGGACATGGGAGAGGCAGCCGGGAGCCCGATCTCGGAAGTCTTCGCTAAAGCACCAGCTGTACTCGCCTTCGCGGTGATGGCATCGATTTCCGGCATTTCCGTCGCATACTTTCTAAATACATTCATGCTCTCGTGGACGACGAATTCGCTCGGGATCAACCGACAATCAATGCTGGATATCCTGCTAATAACCTATGTGGTGCAGTTTCTCTGGCAGCCTGTCGCCGCGCACGCAGCTGACAAGATCGGCAATGCAAAGGTAATGATCGCTGGTCTTGCTTTCGCAGCTGTCATCGCCATTCCTTATTTTCTTGCGGTTATGTCCGCCGATCTCGTAGTGATTGGGATTGCGCAATCGCTGATGATGGTTGGCGTCTGCACCTATTACGCAATGCTGGCGAGCTTCCTCGCCGCCGCATTTCCAGTGCGCTACCGCTACACGGGCGTCTCGTTGGCCTATCAGCTGTGCTCAACGCTGATCGGCGGCTCTACGCCGCTGATCGCTCAGGCAATTCTCGCCGGGACCGGCGGGAGCCAGTGGGGAATCGCCGCGTTCTACATTGTTAACCTGGCAGCTACGGGCGTCGGCGTGTTCCTGCTCGCGCGAATCGTACATCGGAATCAGAAAAGGTAGTCTGAAACTATGAATCCCCTTTCGAAACCGGTTCTGCGCTATCAGCGTAGGGAAGATCGGCCTCATCTCGTTCTCAACCTGCCCTCTCCTTTCGAGCGAGGACGACAGCGCGCCGAACAGCTCGGCTCAGAACTACTGGGTGGGTTGGAAGCTTACGATGCCTTTTTCCGCAATGCAGGCCTAACGCGGGAGATAATCCGTGATAGCGGATTGCGTGTCATCGACGACCTTGCGAAATGGCGATCAAGGAGTGCGGAAGAACTCGATGGTGTCGCCCAGGGCGCCGGTGTTGATCTGTGGAAGATTGCAGCACTTAATGCTCGCACAGAACTCCTTGGGATGGCCACCAATGGCTTTCCGGGCGAATGCACGACGCTTGCCTATGTACCGACCGGAGTGAAAGGGGAGCAAATTGCGCAGACCTTCGGCGTCCAGACGTGGGACTGGAACGAGGAACTGAACGACTACTGGCACACTCAGTCCGTCAAGGGTGGTTTCTACGATTTCGTCGGTATCACCGAACATGGTATTCTGGGAAAGATCGGAGTGAACAGCAACGGTCTTGCCTTGTTCCTGAACATCCTTGCGCATGAGGGCGACGCAATTGGCGGAATTCCGATCCATATTCTCGCCGCGACAGTTTTGGAGGAAGCAGGCTCTGTCCAGGAAGCGATAAATCTTCTGCGAACTGCGCCGGTCAATAGTTCAACAGCACTGACCTTGATGGACAAGGATCGCGTCGTTTCAGTGGAGTTGTCACCTGTGGGGGTCTTTGAGGTTGCACCTAACAACGGCTATCTTTTGCATACTAATCACTTTCTCACCGAGAGCGAAGCATTGAACGAAAAGCCGCTTTACCGGCCCGATACGCACAACAGATATGCGTTGGTGTCAACGCGACTTGAGACTTATGGTAGGCCGCACACACACAACCAACTGCTCGAATTCCTCTATTCGGACCCAGATCAGGCACATCTTTGCTGCCTTCCAGCAATTGACGCCGAACTGGGAAAACGCTGGCGCACTTTGACGACTATCGTTCTCGATCCGTTGCGGCAGACTGCAAATGTTCTCGACGGCAGTCCGGTCGAGCAGCGGCGGCGGGAGTGGCTCGAGCTCAGAGCCTAGCGCCTGAGGCGGATTGATCTTGGAGGATGCCAGGCTGTGGGAAACATCAAGCGTTCGGAAGCCTCGCGCAAAAGGTTCGGCCCCGATCAACGTCATCATTGCCGACACAGGCTAATGTCGGCGGAAAGGCGTGGAAACTGATTGGCGGAGATATTCGCGGCTGACCTGCGCGGCGCTACGTTTCGGAGCCTAAAGCAGTTGATGTGGCCAGATGATGTGGCCAGAGTTCTTGATGGTTCTCTCGGCAGGTCGTATCAGCAGGCGATGATTGCCCCATTCTGCCGCAGATGGTCGCGGAAGCGATTGGCATAATCTGGAACCACGGCATCCTTGACGCTAGGCCGCGCGGCCAGTTCGGCCCGCCAGGCGGAAACGCGAGGCAGTCCTTGGAACACCGCTTCCGCCGCAGCCGGGTCGATAATCCCGAAATAGCGGAAGAGTGGGGCGTACACTGCATCAACCATGCCGAAGTCGTTACCCCCGAAATAAGGTCCCGCCCGTAGTTCCGCTTCCAACTTGCGGAGCTTGTCCCGGAATGCGGAACGCCTGGCGTCAGCGGTCGCGACGTCGACGGCGTGAAGAAACTGCCAGCCGTCAGTCATGGTCTGCGAAGCGAACTCGATCCACGCACGATGCCGGGCGCGGGCAAGCGGATCCTGCGGATACATCGCCGGACCGCCCTGAGTTTCCTCGAGATACTCGCAGATCACCATGCTTTCGAAGAGGATCGCATCTCCCCCGTCGGCCTGGCGCACCTTGAGGAGCGGGACCTTGCCGGTCGGCGAGAGCGCCAGGAACCAGGCTGGTTTGGCGGATAGGTCGACATTGATGCGGTCAAACAGAACCTTCTTTTCGAGAAGAACGATAGCCGCACGCTGGACAAAGGGGCAGAGCGGGTGGCTGATAAGTGTCAGAGGAAAGTCAGGCATAACAGCTCTCATAGATAAGCAGGGAAGGGGGTCAGATCGCCTGGCCGCCCGAGATGTCGAAGGTAGTGCCGTTTGCCCAGCCCATGCCGTCCGACAGGATGGCCGCGACCGCGCCGCCGACGTCGTCGGGTTGACCGACGCGGCCGAGCGCTATGGTGCCCGCAACATAAGCGTTCACGTTCTCGTCGTCGCGAACTACGCCGCCGCCGAAGTCTGTCGCGATAGCGCCTGGCGCAATCGCGTTGACCCTGATCTGACGCGCGCCCAACTCGACCGCCATGAATTTAGTAATCGTCTGCATCGCCGCCTTTGTAGCCGCGTATATTCCATAGCCCGCTATCGTAACTCGCACCAAAGCCGAGGAGACGTTAAGAATGCGACCGCCGTCCGCTATCAGAGGCAGCAACTTCTGTGTCAGGAAGACCGGGCCACGAAGATGCGCGTCGATTAACGAATCGAACTGCTCCTCTGTCACATCAGACAAGGGAGCATGAATGCCGTGGCCGGCATTGTTGACCAGGAAGTCGAAGCGTTCGGCGCCGAACTTGGTCTTCAGTTTCTCGGCGACTGTCGCGGCGAACGTTGGGAAAGTCGCGGTGTCGCGGACGTCGAGCGCGATCATCTCCACCTTTCCGCCGAGCGCCTCTATCTCCCGGGTCAGTGCATCCGCCTCTTTCGAGGCACTGAGATAGGTGCCGATGATGCCAACGCCATGCTTGGCGAGATGCACTGCAATGCTACGCCCGAGGCCCCGGCTGGCACCGGTGATGAGTGCGACTTGGTTGGTCATAGGATGCCCTTTCACTGGCTGGTCCGGCTGGGAACTGGGTGCGTTGTCGCGACTTCGCTCCGACAGCAGTGAGATAGCCCACTCAAGCATCGTCCGCTCGCCCAATGCTCTCAATGTCTTGCCTGATTATCTCAAGCTCTTTTCTTTCTCGCAAAACGATGCCATAAACTTGTCATGACCGATCATCTCCAGCCCCATCTCAGTCTTGCCCTGCGTCACGCCCGTTCTGGTGTAACCGTGACGCCGATACCACGGTTGGAAATTGGCGTGGGACAAGCAACGTCCGGCACGTCGCCGTGTTTGTACCGCTCAATGATTTGCTTTATCCTTCAGGGATCGAAAGATGTGGCGATCCATGATAACCTCATGCGCTACGACTCCGAGCAGTATCTTGTCAGCGCGCTGGATCTACCTCTGAGTGGCCAAATTTACGATGCCGATAACGGCCGACCGTATGTATCTGTCTCGCTGGTCTTAGATCCTGCTCTGCTTGCTCAAGTCGCGGCTGAAATGCCGCCGGTGCGGGAAGCCGATGCGCCGGGAAGTGGGATTGCGATCAATCCGATGACGCCGGCGCTACGCGACACGCTTCTGCGTCTGCTTACCCTGCTTGACACCCCAAGCGACATTCCGGTTCTGGCGCCCATGGCAGAGCGCGAATTGCTCTATCGCCTTCTGCAGGGGCCGCAAGGACGTTTGCTGCGCCATATCGCACGACCAGAAGGCGCTCTTGGCCGAATTCGGCGTGCGGTTGAATGGATCCGGGATCATCACAACACGCGGCTGCGGATCGAAGCCCTATGTGATGCCAGTGGTATGAGCCGTGCCAGCCTTCACCGACATTTCGTGGCTTTGACCGGCCTCAGCCCGGTCCAGTACCAGAAGCAACTCCGTCTGCAGGAAGCGCGGCAGCTACTGCTCGCAGGGGACCATAGCGCCTCCGACGTCGCTTTCGCAGTTGGCTATGAGAGTGCCTCACAGTTCAGCCGCGAATATCTAAGGCAGTTTGGAGCGCCACCTGTGCGCGACGTGCGTCAGATCAGGCAATCGATAGGCGGCTTGGCGTAGCGCGGAGGTCTCAAGCTGACCCGACTAACGTATGGTGATTTCAGTTCGGTACGGCTACTCGGGGGCACCCTCCGGATGGAGTAAGCTATAAGGAATAATCTCTCTGCCCAAAGGATAAGCTGCCGTTCTGGTGTAGGTGGAAAACTGCCAGGATTTCGTATTTCCCGAGCATTACCACAGCCTCGAAAAATTGAGATTGGCTTGAGTTGTTTGGCATCAAACAACGATTATTCGGGCTCGGTTCAAGGGCGGACCTCGTTGTGACAATGTGGCGTTTCCCGAAATTGTCACATAATGCGGCGGTCGTTCAATGCACGATGCTTGCATGAGCAGGCATCTGGCCACGGACCATCTCTCAGAGGAAACGATCATCTCCATCCCATCGTCGGTAAGGGACGTCTCTATGACGTCGGCCGGGCCTTTCGGCAGCGTCGAAAGTATTGCCATAAACTGTGAGCCTCATCAGCAGCGCTTTTGGCGACAACGATTGGCGTGAAGATCTCGGCGGCCTTCCGGATCGGATCACTTGAGACGATTAGGCAAGACGTTGAGCGTATTGGGCGGGATTCCAATCCCCCGGTCGTTTATCTAGAGGGCGATCGACACGCAGCTTGGTCGCGAAGAGCACCGGCTCTGTCCGTCGATAGGATATCTCAAATAAACGGATATAGTCATGACACGCCTTAGTGGAAAACGTACCCTGATCACCGGCGGCACCTCGGGCATTGGTTTCGAAACCGCCAAACAATTCCTCAATGAGGGCGCACGCGTCATCGTCACCGGCAACAACCCGGACTCCATCGAAAAGGCGAAATCCGCGTTCGGCTCCGAAGTTCTTGTTCTCAAAGCCGACAGCGCGAGCGTCGAGGCACAGCAGGCGCTCGCCAATACGGTAAAGGAGCATTATGGCCAGCTAGACGTCGCGTTCCTCAATGCTGGCGTTTCGGTCTGGCAGCCGATCGAGACCTGGACCGAAGAGGCGTTTGATCGCTCCTTCGCGATCAACGTGAAAGGTCCCTACTTTCTGGTGCAGGCTCTCCTGCCTGTCTTTGCAAATCCGGCATCTGTCGTGCTCAACACCTCGGTCAACGCCCATGTCGGCGTCGCCAACTCGACGGTCTATGGGGCGACCAAGGCAGCCTTCCTCAACCTCTCGAAGACGCTTTCCGCCGAACTCTTCCCCCGTGGAGTTCGTGTGAACGCCGTCAGCCCAGGCCCGGTCGCAACGCCGCTTTATGATAAGCTTGGAATTCCGGACGCTTATCGCGAGCAGGTGGACAAGGACATCGTCGCGGGGATTCCTCTTGGCCGCTTCGGCAGCCCGGCAGAAGTCGCCAAGGCTGTCGTTTATTTGGCGTCGGATGAATCCGCGTGGACCATCGGCTCGGAGATCGTGGTCGACGGTGGGCGAACCCTGAACATCTGATCAAGCACGGCTACCCGCGAAGGGTGGGGGGCTTGGCGCCGATGGATCAATCTCAGGAGAGAAATCCGCGGCGTCAAGCACCTTTCAAGCGCGTTTTGACAGGATAATCCAGTGACACATTCGATAGGCGCATTTGTGCCAAGGTGAATTGCATGACGGCCGCTCATCCGCAAAACAAAGCCACCAGCGTTGTCCTGATCCACGGCGCTACCATGGATGGATCTTCCTGGGGCCCCGTGCACGACATCCTGAAAGAGAGGGACCTCGACGTCGCTGTCGTGCAGCTTCCGCTGACAAGCCTCGCTGCAGACGTCGCGGCCGCGCGTCTTGCCATCGGTCGACAGACGGGGAGCGTCGTTCTGGTCGCGCATTCCTATGGAGGGGTCGTCGCTTCGGTAGCGGGCACCGATCCGAAGGTCAGCGCGCTCGTCTACGTGGCTGCCCTGCAGCCGGACGAAGGCGAGAGCCTTGCCAGTCTTGCCGCTCGAACCCCTTCCGAAAACCATATGCTGGATCTCGGCGATGGCACGGTCATCCTCGACCCAGCGCATTATGCAGCCGACATGGCAGATGACCTGCCGATTGAAGATGCCGATTTTCTTGCTGTGTCGCAGCGCCCGACGGCTATGGCCGTCTTCGGTGCTCCGGTTGATAAGGTCGCATGGCGCGATAGGCCGAGCTTCGGCATCATCGCAACGAGGGACCGGATCCTTAATCCGGACCTCGCGCGCTTCATGTACGCACGCTCCAACGCGACGGTGGTCGAGATAGAGGCGAGCCATGTGCCGCACCTCTCTCATCCACAGGCCGTCGCGGACGTCATTATTGCAGCAGTAGATCGGCGGGCAATTTCCAATGAGACCCGCCATCATGCACATCATAAAGTTCCATAAATACTATTATGCGATAAAAATATGTAGCGGCTATTTAGTAATGCGACAGTTGGGCCAGTTAGAGATGCGACAGTCTCGCCTCTCGCCGTTCTGGTCAATGCCAACGTCAGGAGCAAGGATGACGACCTCCAGCCTGGTCGAGACCATGAGCGGTCGGAGTCGTCATGTCCTGTTTGATCACCATGTCGCAGAAAGAATTGCATCGCCTCGAAGTCATTCAGAAGATCCGCGACCGGCGCCTGAGCATCATCCAGGCGGCCGAGTTGCTGGAACTCAGTCGAAGTCAAGTTCATCGGCTGCTGCAGGCCTATGACCGTTTCGGTGAAGCCGGCCTGGTTTCGAAGAAGCGATCCCGACCGAGCAATCGGCGTCACAGTGAGGATTTTCGCAATGCGGCGCTGGATCTGATCCGCGAACGTTATCTGGATTTCGGGCCGACGCTGGCGCGCGAGAAGCTGATCGAACTGCATCAGATTTCGGTCGCCAAGGAAACGCTGCGCCAATGGATGACCGAGGCCGGCATCTGGATCTCGCGGCGCGAACGTAAGAAGCGGGTTTTCCAGCCGCGCGGCCGGCGGGATTGTCTCGGCGAGCTCGTCCAGATCGATGGCTCGCATCACTGGTGGTTCGAGAACCGCGGCCCCAAATGCGCCCTGCTCGTTTATATCGATGATGCCACCGGCAAGCTGTTGCACCTGCACTTTGCCGGATCGGAGAATACATTCGACTATCTGCATGCGACGAAGGCCTATCTGCAGCAATGGGGCAAGCCGCTGGCTTTCTACAGCGACAAGCACGGCGTTTTCCGCTCCACGCATGCGTCATGGCGCCGGTCGCCGTCAATCCTATGCCACCCTCACCATCAACACAGGCAATCGAAAAGAAGCATGCCACGAACAAGTAGTGACAGCGCGGCGACGTCGACGTCACCCTGCAACTTGATTTGCGGAAGCATCGTGCGGCTTTGATCCCTACCCGGCCTCGTGCAGGTGCGAATGAATATCAACCGGCGACGAAACAATTGCTACTGAGAAAGCTAAAGCCAAAGGGGAGCGTCATCACCCGCCCCCGTTTCTCCCTTACAACCCAGCCCAGCCGGTCGGATCGGGGGCTGATCTCCCTGCCCTGTCGCAGCCTTTAAGCCCTTGTTGCATTTACAATAGAAGTCGCAAACCGACGACGAATAAGCAGACGATTTAAGTGTAATTTTCTTTGCAGTAAATTCGCCGGCCATTGTAGTCCATTGCGAATCTTATGCACATTTGCACCTGTGCAGTCGGCGCTACAATGTGTGGCGAAACATATCGGCTAATGCGGACTCGGCATCAATGCTTACACTACGACAAATTGAGGTCATACGAGCCATCATGGTCACCGGCAGCATCGCTGGCGCCGCCAAGCTTCTCAACGTGTCTGCGCCCGGCCTCAGCCGCCTGATGAAATACACGGAAGATTCGCTTGGGATCCGGCTTTTCGACCGCAGAGCCGGCCGTTTTGTTCCCACCTCGCAGGCGCGCAACATTTTCGATCTGCTTGACGTGGTGCACCGGAAGATCGACGATCTGCAATCGGCCGTCGCGGGACTGGGCCGAGGCCAGAGCCAGGAGCTTTGCATCGCCTCCGTGCCGAGCATCGCCAATGTCATGGTCCCGAGGACCGTCGCGAGATTGCGGCAACGTTTTCCGGATCTCGGGCTCGACCTCAACATACTCAAGATCGAAGAGGCTATCGATTACCTGCTTCTCGGCCGCGGCGAACTGGTCGCGATCTCCTCGCGCTTCGACCATCCGCTGATCGAATTCGAACCGCTGGCGAGCGGCCGGCTCCTATGTATCGTCCCGGAGACGAGCCCACTCGCGATCAAAGACAAGATCACGCCGCAGGAGATGTCCGAATACCCACTCATCGGCATCAATCCCAAGGACCCGTACGGGGCCGTCATGGCGGCGATGTTCACGGACAATCATGTCGACTACCAGATGAATATCAAGGCTCGCTTCGGCACGACGGTCTGCAGTCTCGTCGCGGCCGGGCTGGGGATCGCGATCATCGATGAATTCACCGTGGCGCATGGCGTCGTTCGCGGATTGAAAAGCATCGAGATCGACGCCGACAGCATCTTTCATACCTTCATTGCCTACCGCAAGGATCTACCCCTTTCCGTCTATGCAGAGCATTTCCGATCGCTTCTTCGCCAGGAGATGAACAGCGTCAGTTCACTCAAATCTCCCGAGAAAAAGACGAAACGGAGGAATGGCCGGAGCTAGGGCCGATCGACATTCATTGTAGCCATATCATGATAGCGGCGAGTTGGATGAATCCAGTGAAATGAATGGTTCGACGCTCGTAGCGGGTGGCGAAGCGTCGAAAGTGC
>NZ_JARWKX010000012.1:0-175532 GCF_047445895.1 Rhizobium sp. BR 249
TGGAGAGGGTCCTGGTGTAGCCGGATTGGTTGTTGCGGGCGACATCGGTCGACACGACGGCCACCGAGCCCTTGTCGGCAATCACATCGAGCGTCGTGCCCGCCTTGGCGGAGCTGCCGATGACGTTGACATTGTCGGTGGCCTTGATCGTCAGAGCCTTGCCGCTGGCGATCTGGCTGCCGGTGGCATTTTGCTGACCTGCGTTTTCGACCTTGGCGGCAGCCAGCGTCACGTTTTGGCCGGTGAGCGTGGCGTCGCCTGTTGCATTGACCTTGACGCCCTTGAGAGCGAGATCGCCACTGCCGCTGGCGAGCTCCAGAGCGCCGCCGGCCGTCACGCCTGCATTGGTATTGACGACGTTCTGGTCACCAATCGTCATCGTCTGGGCGGCGAGCGTGATGCCGTTGGTGGCATTGAGCGCCGTGTCGCCGCGCGACAGGAACGTGCCGCTGCCCTGGATGGAGCTGCCGGAGACGGTAAGGCTGCCGGCCGACGCAATCAGGCCGGAATTGTCGAGATTGCCGACATCATTCGATCATGATCTAAAACAGACGACCTCTCGCAAAGTCGGCGCAACGCAGGTCAGCTTACCTCACCTTCCGACCGTTCCGCCGCATCATATATCTTATCAAGATAACCATATGCAGCGAGCGCCACTTTGTCGAACTCACCTATATCTAAAAGAAAATGCTTTAGTTCTTTTCTTTCCAGGTTAAAATATAAAATTTTTGACGCATATCTATTCTCTACCAAATATATCTCATAATTATCCATAACATCGACATGGACGGAAACATCAAACCGAGCAAATGGAAATTCTTCAGATATATAATTATATATTTCATCATCGTCATCTCTCAGCGCAGCTGAAATAACCGAAAACATCTTTTCAGTTGATAGCTTCATAAGCTCTGGGCATGCGCGCTGTCCCCTATCGCTATGGAGGTATCGCATTCGGAAAAGTATATCTCGCAATGAAGTGACTTCATTATAATTTCCTATAGATTCTCCTGCGATCCAATAACAAAAGCGTCCGTACATCCATAGGCCACCATGTTTCTCATTGAGTTCAACAGTTATTGCGAAGCGAGTCCTATCTCCGAACTCCATATCTATTCTCCTAGAAGCTTTCGAACGCTGTTTGGAACCTGTGAGGCAGAGATCGTCCCACTAAAATGGGCCGTTCCCGCGTTATCCGAGAAGTATCTATAATATCCACCATCACCTCGAGCATACCATGTTCCGAAATCAGCTCGGACCAGGGTTCTGTTTTCATAAGCAAATTTCGCATCGGGCGGCTCAGGTGTTTTACTTGGGTTGTATAGAGGAGAGTTTACGTCATGTGCGGCGTTTGCCTTGTACGGTGGCCTTATGCGGTTGTTGACTGCTTGAGGATGATAGGGATTGCCAATGAGGGCCGGACTTCCAATCACCCCTCCCGCGATGGCCATCGCGATCACAGCATTCATGTCGAGGCCGGTATCTTCCAACTTCTGGAATTTTTCTGAGAGCGTCGTTGAGGGGTCGTTCCAAATCGCCCATTGCTCTCGGTCCAGTTGCTTTTGGATCTGAGCTGCATCGTACGTTGCTTGAAGATAAGCGTTATAAGCCGCGCCGTTGGACCCGCCGTCAAGCTTAGCAATTGCGTTTAATAGCCAACCATTCTTTACCCAGCTTTCACCATCGTTGGGATGGTCGGTATAAGATGCAAAAGCGGCAGCTTTGATAACGTTCAATCGTTCCTCGGTGCCAAGCGAGTTAAGATAAGCGTAGATGGCGTCCTGGCAGGCTTGGTAAGTCTGGATGCCCAGATGGATAAACTCGCCGTTCTTCTGTCTGATGGTGCAATCTGTCAGGTAATCATCGGCATAGGCCGGCGTGAAGAAAAGGTCGAGAAGATTAAAGCCCTGCTTCTGCCCGCAGCCTACAAACTCTCCGCCGTTTACCAATGCGTCCACGCCAGCTTTGACATCGGCGATCTCCCCTGCCGTAAGCCGCTTGCCAAGAAGGTATCGGTCGATAAGTCCGCCTGGGGCAAACGCATTCTTGATGCCCTCTGCAAGCGCATTGACGCTTCTGGTTGAAAGGTAGATCTCCAGATCAATATGCCTATCACGTGTGATCTCATAGGCCTTACCAGGGTCTCGGTTGAGGTCAGCGAGTGGCGCGGTGGCGGCGGATTGCTCCAGTGCCGCCTGCTTTTCTTCGTTGCGGACGGTGATCGAGCCAGGGCCGACAGTGGCGCGGACGGTCTGGCGCGTATCGTCGAGCTGATACGTGCCTTCGAGGGTGTTATTTGCCGGCGGCGCACCGGGCAGTTCGTTGCCCGGAATCTCGATGCCGATTTGGGCACTGAAGCCCTCATAGCCCTTCTGTCCGAGGAAATCGCTGTAGGTCAGCGTATCGGTTGACAGCGACAGATCGCCGCTATCGGAAATGATCTTCCCCGCCTGTAAATCGGTATTGCCACTGACTTCGATGTCCATCTTACCAGTGGAGAGCAGACCGGATTGCTCGTTAATCCAGTTCGTTGCGCCCGAGCCGAGGCCCCCTCCGAACTGCAAGCCTGACAGCTGAGTGGTCAAAGGCAGAAAATTACCGCCTACCGCACCGCTCAAGGAGAACCCGGCGGAAGCAGAGCTGTTGGCGCTGCTGCCGGTATCCGGCGTAGAGATAATACTGAGATCACCTCCGACATCGGCCGTGATCGTGTCGCCGGAAACCACAGCGCCCTTGAGGGTCGTATCGTTGCCGGAACTGATCGTGATGTCGCCGCTACCGGCAACATGGCTGTTGACTTGTGTGACCGAAGTAGCATCGGATTTCGACGTTCCCGCGCCGGCGCCACCGGTGACACCTACGCCGACGCCTTGCAGGCCGATACCCGCGCTTACGCCGAAGCTGGCGTTTGCCGACTTGCTGTCGCTGCCCGTCTCGCTGGTCGCCTGGGCGCTTTCAAGCTTGATATCATGACCGGCTTTCAGCGTGATGTCGCCGATCTTGTCGTCGCCGACTACAGCAGCAACGCCGTAATCATMCCCCGCCGTTATCTGCGCGCCGTGCCCTGTTAGATCACCGGAAGTCGCTTCGATGGTGACCGAGCGCCCGGCCTCCACGCTGGTGACGACCGGTGTGGAGGTGGAAGCGGAGGCGCTGCTCTTTTCGTAGTTGAAGCCTGCTGTCAACGAGACAGAAGCGATGCTGCCGCCGTCCTTGACGATACCGGAAAGCTGCTGGAGGGCATCATAGGCCTTGAGCGAGGCGAAGGCGGCGTTGGCTGCGGTGTAGCCGTCCGAAATACCGGCGATCTTCTGTGCAGCGCCGGCAATGCTCTGGGCTGCACTGACCAGCCCTGTCGAAACCGACAGCGTCACACCGGCAAAGAACTGCTCATGCACACTCTCGTAGTTTGACTTGTCCTCAGCGCTCAGCAGGTTGACATCGCGCTCGGCAGTGATCGCTACATCGCGATCGGCGGAGACGTCGGCGGCCTGCAGGTTGGCGTCGCGGCCGGCCTTGATCGTCAAGTCGTTGCCGGCGGAAAGCGTGGCCATCGCGTTGGTCTGCGAGCCTTGCTTCGTCGTATCGGAAACCGACGACACGCCGATGCCGACCGAGAAGCCGCCGCTGCTCGAACCAAAGGAAATGCCGAAGCCGGAGCGTTTTTCCTTTTCCTCGGACGAGGCGCTTTCGGCGCCCGGCGTTATGTTGACATCGCGGGCGGCGTCGAGCGTGATGTTGTTGTCGGCGTAGATTTGCGAGCCGAGGATGTTGACGTCGGTATCGCGCGACTTGAGCGCCACGTCCGCTCCGGCCGACAGCACCGATGCCACGTTGAGTTCCGAGGCCTGCTTGCCGCTCTTCTGCTCCTTGCCCCAGAGCGAGATGAAGCCGTCACCGGAGCCGACGAAGAGGCCCGATTCCTTGCGCGTGACTTCAAGCTTGTGCGTCTCCTGTGCGCCGATGATCGAAACGCTGTCGCCCTCGACGGAAATCGAGCCGTCGGCATTGGCGCTGGAACCCGCGATCACTGCCGCGCCACCAGCGTTCAGGCTGATGTTGCCGGATGCGCCGAGTTCAGAGCCAACGGTGGTCTCGTCATAGCTCTTGTGGCTGGACGAACCCTTGGATAGGAAGCCGCTGCGCGAGCCCTTGTCGTCCTTGGCGCTGGTATCCATTCCGGAGGCGATGATCAGGTCGCCCTTGGTGGTGATGTTCAGATCGGCATCATGGTCCTCGTCGCCGGCTATCACCTTCGAGGCCGAGATGACCGTGTCCTTGCCGGAGGTGATGTCGACGCCGCCAGCGCCGCTGATCGATGAGCCGACGGCTGTCGTCGTTTCGAGATGGGTGGTCGTCTTCTCGCTCTTGCCGAGGAAACCGCCTTTGGTGCTGAGCCTGGTGTCGAGGGTCGCGGTGTCGGTGGCCTCGGCGATCGTCACGTCGCCGTCGGCCTTGAGAGCGAGCTTGCCGTCGGCKGMAAGCTTGCTGCCGACGATGTTGAGGTCGTGATCGCCGCTGCCGTTGCCCGCCGTCACCGAGAGGTCGCCGCCGGCCGATATCTCCGAGCCGACATGGGTGATCGACGAGGCGGACTTCTTGCCGAAGGTGGATGCGGAATGCTCCTGCGCGGCYGTGATGTTGATATCGTCGCCGGCGGTGAGCGCGACATTGCCGCCGGCCTTGACGGAGGAGCCGGAGAGCARGATGTCGTCGTCGGCCTTGATGGTCGCATTCGTGCCGGCGGAAAGCTGCGATTGCTGCTGGTCGGTGGAGAGGGTCCTGGTGTAGCCGGATTGGTTGTTGCGGGCGACATCGGTCGACACGACGGCCACCGAGCCCTTGTCGGCRATCACATCGAGCGTCGTGCCCGCCTTGGCGGAGCTGCCGATGACGTTGACATTGTCGGTGGCCTCGATCGTCAGAGCCTTGCCGCTGGCGATCTGGCTGCCGGTGGCATTTTGCTGACCTGCGTTTTCGACCTTGGCGGCAGCCAGCGTCACATTCTTGCCGGTGAGCGTGGCGTCGCCTGTTGCATTGACCTTGACGCCCTTGAGAGCGAGATCGCCGCTGCCGCCGGCGAGCTGCAGAGCGCCGCCCGCAGTCACACCTGCATTGGTATTGACGACGTTCCGGCCGCCGATCGTCATCGTCTGGGCGGCGAGCGTGATGCCGTTGGTGGCATTGAGCGCCGTGTCGCCGCGCGACAGGAACGTGCCGCTGCCCTGGATGGAGCCGCCGGAGACGGTAAGGCTGCCATTGGATGCGATCAGGCCGGAATTGGCGAGATTGCCGACCGTCATGTTGACCGAGCCGCCCGCCATGGCGGCGCCGGCGCCGGTCAGCTTCTGCCGGTCGGCGGCGGCGACGTAGACGACAGGCGCCAGCACCTGGACGCCGTTGACGGTCTGCCACTGATAGAGGACGATCGACTTGGTCAGCGCCGCCGCCTGCTCAGGCGTGAGGCCTTGGCCGACGGCCAGGTGGTGATCCTTGGCATAGGTGGCACCGTTGTCGAGCAGCGCCTTCATCTGCTCGATGGCGCTGCCGCCGGCGATGAAGGTGCTTCTGCCGAGCCCCTCGCCGACGAGCTGCCGCAACTGCGTGTCGATCAGCTGGTTCTCGAAATAGGCGTCGCCGAGGAACGGCACCGTCGTCTCCGGCTGATAGCCGATTTGATCCATGAAATAGCCGGAGCCATAGAACTTGCCGACATCGAGGTAGGCTGCGCGGGTTTCGAACAGGAAGGTCTGGTGGGCTATGCTGCCGCCGAAGCCGCCGGAATCCGGATTGGTCGGGGGCGAAAGGGCGGCACTGCCGAGCCCCGAATTGACGTTGAACAGCGCGCCGCCGGCCGTCAGGCCGGTGAGCGCCGACAGCGGATCGCCGGGATTGCTTGCGGCGGTGACGCTGGCGCCACCGGCCATCGAGCCGGCCGCCGATGTGTTGCTGACGCTGCCGAAATCGACGGAGAGCGCGCCGCCGGCCTTGATGTTGGCCGATACGCCGCCGATCGCCTCGACGGAGCTGACGATCGTCGAGCCGTTGGCGATGTTCTTCGAGGGATTGGCGGTGCCGTTGGCATTATAGGCGGTGCAGGCGCCCTGGGCATGGCAGGTCGTCGTCGTCGTGCGGAAAAGGCTGACGCCGGTGTTGGTCAGCGTCGAGCCCTCCAGCGTCGCGTCGCCGCCGGCCTCGATCGAGCTGTAGGAATTGGTCAGATTCGTGGCGTCGATGGTGAGGTCGCGGCTCGCCCGGATCGTCGCTTCCGGGCTCAGCGTGCCGACCAACCGGTCCTCGTAGACCGACTGGCTGAGATTGGACGACCAGTCCCACGTGTAGGTCGTGCTTTCGTCCGAGCCGCTGAAATTGACCTCGTCGACGATGAAATAGCGCGAGGGATTGTTTGGATCGACGACGGGATTGCCGTTCGCATCCCTCGGCACGCGGTCCCTGATCCAGTCGATGATCGGGCCGACCTTCTCGGGTCCGTCGGCCGAAATCCAGGTCCACGCATGATAGACGGTGCCGTCGGCGAGCGTCGCCTTCGACCAGAGCAGCGGTTCATAATCCTGCCACAAGGCCGGATCGACGCCAGCATAGAGCTGGTACATGTTCTGATCTGCGGTCTCGAGATAACCGAAGGGCAGGCCGGCAGCGACGGGATTCAGCGTGAAGCCGCTGACGATGCCCGAGGAGACCAGCGTCGCGGTCGTCCATTGCGGCGTGACGGCCCGCTGATTGGTCAGATTGCTGGTCAGGATGGACATGTCGTTTCCAGCCTGGATCAGCCCGGAAACATTGGTGACCGCCGCATTTCTCTGTAACGCCGTCACCCCGGCAATCGTAAGATCGTTGCCTGATAAGATGGCGCCCTGATTGTTTGTGAGCACGCCGCCGACGAACAGGCTGGCGTCTTGGCCGGCATAGGTAAGCCCCGTGGCGCTGTTGGTGAAATCGCCGGAAATGTTGAAGGTGAGATCGCGGCCGGCGGCCAATTGCCCGGCATTGGTCAGCGACGGCAGCGTCAGGGTCAGGTCGTTGGCGGCGAGCAGCGCCGTGCCGGCCGAGGTGGAGAGGCCGTTGGCGTTGATGTCGATGTCGCCGGAACCGCCGGCATCGGTAATGGCATTGATCCTGGTGCCGCTGAGATCGGCAGCACCTGAGAGATTGAGAGTGAGCCCCCCGAGAGTGATGCTGTTATTGCTGAGATTGGCGCTATCGGCGTTGAGCGTCAGCGTGCCGCCGGCGGCGATGTTGCCGGCGGCGCCGTTGGAGAGATCGATGGCGGTGGTGGTGAGCGTCAGGTTGCCGGCAGCGCTGGTGGGATTGCCGTAGCTGATCTGGCCGCCCGAGGCCGTGAGCGCTGCGCTGCCGAGGCTCTGCATTTGGGCATAGGCGAGATTCTGGCTGGCATCGGCCGAAAGATCGCCGCTGCTCAGCAGTGCATTGGAAACGGTGATCGAACCATTTGTGGCGGCAAGGCTCATGTCGCCCGCCGGCTGCAGCACCAGTGCGGCATTGGCGGATTGGGCGGTGGCGGCGAGATCGACGCCGGAGGCGATCGTGGCAGCAGCGATCGAGCGGCCCGAGGCCGTGACGTTGCCCTCAGCCAGGACATCGCCCGATATGGCGATGTCGGCGCCGGCGGATAGCGTGAGATTGTTGCCGCTGACAAGCGAGGCCGCGGCGATCGAGCCTGACGTCGCCGTGATCGCCAGCGCATCGGCGCTTTTTACCGCACCGGCAATCTGGATGTCGCCCGAGGTGGCGGACAGGGCGAGCGCATCTCCGGCCATGACGCTGCCGGCCGCAATACCGGCTGACGACGTCATCTGGACGCTGGCGGCGCTGTTCACCTCGCCTGCGACACTCAACAACCCGCTGCCGCTGGACAGCAGGATATCGTCATCGGCGGCAACCGTATCGAGGGTTATGCCCTGGTCCGCCTGAACGGCGACCTTTGCCTTCGACGTGACCTTGGAAGCCGTCACCTTCGCCTTCGAGGAGATCGAAACGCCCTGCTGGCCGGAGACGTTGCCGAGCGAGATCTTGCCATCGGCCGACAGAGACAGTTCGCCCGCATTGGCAGCCAGATTGCCGCTCATGCGCACGCCGGCGCCCTGCTCGGTGACGACGATCTTGATGCGGCCGGCCTGCATGGCACCGAGCGCCGTGCCGTCGATCGCATATTCCGGCGTGCCCGACGTCGCCGCGAGCGGCGTGGCATTACCGGTGGCATAATTGAACTGATTGCGGCCGGCCGTGACGCGAAGATCCTTGCCATAGACAGGACCGTTGACGTGGACGGCGCGCGAGACGATGTCGAAGAGATCGACCGCACCAGGCCCGGCGGCGAAATTGCCGCCGTTCGGTCCGATGGTGACGTCGCCGCCATTGACGGTAAAGCCGTTGAGCTTGCCGTCGGCGCCGATATCGGGCGCACCCGTGGTCAGCGTCGCATGCGGCGTGTTGATGAAGCCGCAGCCGTCGCAGGTGATACCGTTCGGGTTGGCGATGATCACGTCGGCTTTCCCGCCGAACACCTCGATCGCGCCGTTCAATGCCGAGCGGTTGCCGCTGATCACCTCGTTGAGGATGACCGATGCCGGACCGGATGAGTTGAGATTGGCATTGCCGGGTGTTACGCCGCCAAGATTGGAGTTGCCGATCTCGCCCTTGAAGTTGTTGAGGATGAGGCCCGGTGTGCCGACGTTGAAATTGTCGTATTTGTTATGAGAGAGGCCCTGGCTGTTCGGCGTGACGATGTCGATGAGCGGCACGCCGTTCGGCGCGGTGCCGACACCCGGCTGGTTGGCGGCGGGCACCGTGCTTGCCGAGACCGACTGGGCATTGGCAAGCATCGGCTGGAAGACCAGCAGCGCGCTGAGTACGACGGCAAGCGATCGATTGGCAAGCCTGCCGAGTCGGCAGCCAAGACCCCTTGTTTCAGAACCAGGACCGGTTTTCTCACGCATCGTTTTGTCTTTCCAAACGCACAACTGGTTTTGTGTCTCGACATCCATCGCGGCTCGGCGCCGCGTTGACTGCGGCGGCGCCGAACCTCATCGCAGGGCTTATTTCTGGGTGAGCCAGGTTTTGACGTTGCGCGCGAAGGACTTGGACAGGCGCTGCGCCATGACATCAGGCGCTCCCGATGTTGTCGCCGCGTTGATTGCGACGGCGACAATCACGCCGTAGCCGCTCCCGCGCATGGAGAGGTCTTCGCCGTGGATGTTTTGCGCTTGGGCAATCAGTTGTCCTGTCTGGGCGTCCTCCAATCGGACTGTCCCGTCGATCATGCTGTCATGGCCGCCGATGATCCTGGCCTGCTTGGTGGTAACATCGAAAACGTGCAGCGTCACGACCAACCTGCCGCGCGTGGGACCGCCCGGCAGACCCACCAATTCCTTGTTCATCGTCGCTTGAAGGGTTCGGATCGCATCCGCCACCTGCTGATCGGGCTTGTCCCCGAAACCAAACGTCTTGACGTCGGGAGCCATCTCGATTCGGATTTCACGGACCGAAGTTCGCTGAAGAGCAGCGATCAGCCGAGGATCGGTTGTCGTGACGCAGGACGCCAGGGTCGCCGCCAGAAGAAGAAGGGTCAAAAAACGCACGATACGCATTAAAAACTCCGGAATTCTCTTAAAAATCAGGTTGATAGTTGTTGTTCGTCACCACCGCATCGACGTGCTCGCGTAAAACAGGCCGTCGGCCCCGTTGTCGACGCTGCCGGCCATGAGGTGCGAATAGCCGATGTCGAGATTGACGGTGCCGCCGACCGCGCGGGCGCCGACCGTCCAGCTGGCGAGGTCGCCGCCTGTTATGTCGAACCGCTTCTGCGCGTAGACGTGGCCATAGTCGAAGCCGAGATAGGGGCGGAGTTCGCCGAACAGCTTCGCGACCGCGCCGCCGCTTTCGTTGGATTTGGTTCGCCAGACGATCTCGTTGTGAGTGAATATGCCGTTATTGCCGAAGAGTACGCTTTCGCGCATGCCGCGGACATTGCTGTAGCCGCCAAGCGAGATCTGCTCGGCGCCGAGCAGATTGTCCGGCGAATATTGGCCGCTGACGAGCGAGGTCAGCTCGAACTGCCGGCTGGCGGCCTCGAATGGCTGCGTCACGCTGATCGTGGCGTTGAACTTCGAAAATCGCGGGTCCGCGTCCCCTGCCCCCGGCTCTCCGGCCTTGACGGCGTCGAAAAGGCCGAGCCCCCTGTCATAGCTGGCGTCGAACACCCAGATGCCGCCGAACATGCGCCGCGAATGGGAAATGCCGAGATCGCCGACCGTATAGCGGCGGCTGCCGACTTCGATCAGGTTGCCGAGCAGGAAGTTGTTCGTCTGCTTGTAGGTCAGGCTGCTGCGGACGGTGGTGATCGAATCCTTGTCGCGCAAGATGACACGGTCGATGCCGAGACCCACCTGCCCCGAATTGCCGGATGTATCGAGCGATGAGAAGTTTCCTTCGACCGCACTTTCATACTGGTACCAGGAACCGTTCAGCGAGACGGTGGAGTAGCCGTAGGGAATGCTGACACTGCCGGAATAGCTGTTGCCAAATCCCCTGCCGTCATCGTCCCAGGGATAGTCAGGGCCGCTATGTTCGTATGAAAAATTCCACTGATCGTTGATATCGAGCAGATCGTCGAAACCGAGCGACGCCGAGCTTCTGGAAAAGCCGGTGCTTTCCTGCCCCATGTTGTTGTTGCCGAGGGAGACGTGCCAGGGCCTGCCCTGACGGTTTTCGATGTTCAGGATGGATGTTCCGTCCTTGGGGCCGGGCAGCATGGCAGACTTGGCGTCATTGGCCTGCAGCCGGTTCATCTGGTCGAGCCCCTGCTCGATATCGCGGATATTGACGACCCGGCCGATCAGGCCTGGAAAGGCCGTCGCCAGCGAGCCGCTGCCGGATATTTTCTTGCCGTTGAGATAGATATCGGACAGCGTGCCTTCGACGACGAGCAGGCGGAGGACCCTCGTCTTGCGGATATCCTGCTGCGGCACATAGGCCCGCGAGGTCACATAGCCATGATCGATATAGAGGTGCGTGACGTCCTTGAGGACGGCGTTGATCTCGGCGAGGCCGACGCATCGATTGCCGTAAGGCGCCGTCACCTTGCCGAGTTCGCTCGGCGACAGCAGGTTCGCCCCGTCGATCTCGACGCGCGTGATGTCGAAGCAGGCGCCCTTTCCCTGGCCGGCGGGCAATGGGCCGTTTTCCGTCTCCTCGCTACCGTCGGGCGTTGCCTGGCGAAGGGCATCCAGCCGCTGCTTTTGCGCCTGCTCTTCCTGGCGGCGCGTGAAATCATCGGCGGGCGACTGCGCGTAAGCGGGGGCGGCACCCAGCAGGAGGGTGGCGCCAGCGGCCAAGACGTATCGAATTTCCATTGTCATTTTGAAATTCGATTACCTGCTGGCTGTGGACTGAAGTTCATCGAGGGCCGTCTTCAGCCCTTTCAGCGAAAAGCGGATATTGACGTCCTGGCCGTTCATCAGCCGCACCAGCCCTTCGGCGGTCGCGCCCTTCTTCAGCACCGCCGCCGTCTTCGTATCCAGTGCCTGCTGCGCCCAGCATCCGGCCTCGTTGCAGTTGCGGTAGTCGAGTTTGGCGACCGGCTTGCCGTCGGCCTTGATCGACAGGCCCGAAGGCAGGAAGACGTTGAGGGGCAGAAGGGCGGTCAGCATCAGCCGCGGCTTGCCCTTCTCGCCCTTGTTCCGGGGATCGGCCGGCGCAGCCGATATCGCCAGCGTCAGCACATTGACGTTCTTGCCGTCCTTGGCGACTTGCGCAACCTGCGCGACCTCGCATGCCTCGGCGCCCGCAGCGCCGGTGCAGCGGTAATACCAGTCATCGAATTTCTGGGACTTCATAGCTGGCGCCGGCTGTCCTGCCGGGCCGGGAGATTGCGCGAGGCATGGATTGGCGCCGGCCATCAATATCAGAGCGGGGACGATGATACGGAAGCCCCGTTTTATGCCGCTTTTCGAAAATCTGCTCATTGAAAATGCAACTTCAGGAAGATTTTATTCACGTGTAAAGCCATATCGCTACAATCGATCGGATGGTCAACCTTGACGTGTCAGGACGGTAAAGTTTGTGTTAGAGATTTACTTCGTGTTCCAAGACATCAAATGACCCTACCCAAAGCCTTTCAGCAAGAAATCACCCATGAATTCTGGCAGGTCCGAATAAAGTTGACCGTAGAGACAATAAAACGACACGCAACTTACGCGAAGCTGTTGCAACACCCTCTTGAATTGAAAATTTATTTGATAAACGGATAGGACGAACAATCGGTGCAATCCAGAATATAAAGACGCCCTTCCGAAAGGTCAGCCCGCCCTCTTTCAAGAAGAAAGCCTCTTCGGCCAATACACCCACCCCGCTGGACATTACGCATGCCGCAATACGCATGCGGTTATGTCCGCAAATATAGAGGTGTATTCCAGAAATACATTGCACCCACGGTTGCTACTGGTATTCTTTCGAAAAAAGGAGAGGACAGCCGCATGGCGAAACGGCAACGACCGGCCCAGCCCCCGACAGAGCCCGAGGACAGCATTCGGGAAAACCTGGTCAAGACACGAATCGGGGGTGACCTCTCGTCCTTCATGAAAGGCGATCCGGACAACCCCAAGAAAGCCGGCAAGGCTGCGGAGCGTTTCGATGTCGTCATCGAATTCAACCGCGATTTTCCAGGCGGCGTCACGGCGGCGCGGCAGCTCTTGTTCGAAGCGTATCTGCTGCATCTCAACAGGATCGGCGCGACCGACGAGAGCAACAATTTGCGCCGCTTCGGCATGGCGCCGCCGCTCGGCATGCCTGCGATCTCCGAGGACAGCAAGCTCGATCTTTCGCAGATTTTCTCGAAAGGCAGCAGGATCGCCGCCAAATCGCTCTGGACCGACAGCTATGTTTTCGCCACCCTGACCCGGGAAGCCATCGGCCGGCTATCGACCTGGACGATGCCGAGGAGCGATGATGAAAAGACCAAAAGCGAAGGCAAGCAGAGGGATATTCCGCTCGTCTACAAGATCTGGCACGACCACGAGATCTATCGTTGCGTCTATGAATCAGTCCGGACGATCAAAGGCGACGCGGCGCAGGCTTCCTTCGCGGCCAGTGGAAAAGGCATCGTCTGGGCCGTGGCCGACACCGGCATCGACGAGACCCATCCGCATTTCTCGACGCTGAAGACGCTCGAACTGCCTGACGGACTCAGTCACTGGGACTTTACGTCGGACAATCCCGATCCGGCATCGGCGCCGAAGACCGCGCTGACCGACACCGCCGGCCACGGAACCCATGTCGCCGGCATCATCGCAGGCCGGACATCCCTCTCGGAAGCCCCGAAGACGAGCGGAATCAAGAAAATCTCGGTCACTTCGGAAATACGCAAAGAGGACGACACGAAGTCCAAGGTCACGGAGGAGCATCAGGGCGTGATCTCCGGCATGGCGCCGCATTGCAAGCTGATGAGCCTGAAAGTGCTCGTCAACGACAAGCAAGGCAGGCTCAGCAATTTGCTGGCCGCGATCAACTACGTCCAGCGCTCGAACGATTACGGGCGCAACATCAAGATCCATGGGCTCAACCTGAGCCTCGGCTATCCCTTCAACCCGGTATGGTTCGCCGCCGGGCAAAGCCCGCTCTGCGTCGAGGTCAACAGGCTGGTGCGCTCGGGCGTCTGCGTGGTGGTCGCGGCCGGCAATGCCGGCTATGGCACGGTGATGCAATTTTCCGGAGCCCCGGAACGCGCCGCCCATAGCGGCACGATCATGGATCCCGGCAATGCGGCGCTCGCCGTCACGGTCGGCTCGACCCATCGCGACATGCCGCATACCTACGGCGTCTCCTATTTCTCCTCGAAGGGGCCGACCGCCGACGGGCGCATGAAGCCGGATCTCGTCGCGCCCGGCGAGCGCATCGTCTCCTGCGCGCTTCCTGACGCTGCCAAACCGAACGAGGCGCCGTTCCGGGAGGATACCGGCACCAGCATGGCGACGCCGCATGTTTCCGGCGCGATCGCCGCTTTCCTGTCGGTCCGGCGTGAATTTCTCGGCCAGCCGGAACGCGTGAAGGAAATCTTCGTCGGCGCGGCGACCGATCTCAAACGGCGGCCGGAGTTTCAGGGCGCCGGCCTGCTCGATCTGATGCGAACGCTGCAAGCTGTGTAGGAGGACACATGGACACGCTTGGACCCTCGCCATTCCTATGGCTCGAATTCGACAAGGACGGTGCGATCGATGCCGCGCTGACGAAAAAGCTCGCCGCGCTGCTCAACCAGCCCGATATTACCGATCTGATCGTGATGTCGCATGGCTGGAAGAACACCAAGGACGATGCCCGCACGCTCTACGGAACGCTCTGGGCAAACGCCTGCAAGAAGCTTGCGTCCGACAAGGCGCGCCGCACCGTCGTCGCCGGCATCGTCTGGCCGGCCAAGGCCTACCGCACCGATTTCGACGAACGGACGCTGGTGACGGCGGGCGGTGGCGCCCAGGCAGCGGACGGGGCGGCGGCCCCGGTCCAGGATCTCGACGAAAAGGCTTTCAAGAAAGTCCTGGCCGATTTCGAGGATCTCTTCGGGCCGGACGGCTCTGACACATCGGAACAGGCACGGGCCGCAGCCGAGACCCTCGATGAAACGACGTCGCTTTTCCTCGTCAGAAAAGGCAGGGAGGCGATCGGCTCGCCCCAATCCGACACGGAACTCAAGGCGGATGCCGAACCGATCGCACTGGCGACTGCGGATGCCACCAGCGCCAAGGTGCTGATGGAGGGCCTCGTCCCGCCACCGACGTTCAATCTGGAAAGCTCGGTCGGTGAAGCGCAAGGCCTCGGCGACATCGTCTCGGGCCTGATCTCCGGTCCGCGGGCAGCGGTAGCACGCTTCCTGAACCAGCTCACCTATTACGAAATGAAGAAACGCGCCGGCATCGTCGGGGAGGCATTGACCAAAAGCGTGCTCTCGAAGCTCGCACCGCAGCAACCGATCCGGCTGCATCTGGTCGGCCACAGCTTTGGCGCCCGGCTGGTCTCGGCGGCGGCAAACGGGCTCGCGCCCGTGCCGAAGCTGGAATTCTTCTCGCTCACTTTGCTGCAGGGCGCCTTTTCACACAATGGTTTCGCCAAAGAGATCAAGCCGGGTCTTGCCGGCGCCTTTCCCAATGTGGTGGGCAAACCGACCGGCCCGATCTGCATCACCCACACCCACAACGATCTCGCCTGCACGCTCGCCTATGCTCTGGCTTCGCGCCTTTCGCGCGATATCGCCAAGAGCATCGGCGATGCCGACGACGAGTTCGGTGCGATGGGGGCGAACGGTCCGCAGCACCTGAAGGCCGGCCAGGCCGTCGAGGACGATACGGATGCCGTCTTCGCCCCGAAATCCGGCAAGGTGAACACTTTCCTGGCGGACAAATACATCATCAAGACGGCCGCATCGGATGCCCATAACAATGTCACGAACGAAGAGGTCGGACGGCTGCTGGCAAAGATCGTCGGCTGACCGTCTTTCGTGAATTGGCCGCATCGCAGAGTTCGCGGAATTGTCATTTTCGGGATGACATGCGCGCCGTTCTCTGCAAGAACAAACCCGATGAGAGACAGGGGCGTCCGTCGGCAGACGGGCTGAGAAGCACCCTTCGAACCTGAACCGGATCATGCCGGCGGAGGGAGTCGCTCGGGGTTGGGCTTTGCCCGCATGAACCGCCCCGTGCCTGCCCCGCCTGAAAGGGGCACTATGCAGATGAAGACCACGTCGGGAGCCATGTTGAAGGCGATGCGCGAGAAACCGCCGCTCGTTCAGTGCATCACCAATTACGTCGCCATGAACATCGCCGCAAACGTCCTGCTGGCATCAGGCGCCTCGCCGGCCATGGTGCATGCCGCGGAAGAAGCCGGTGAATTCGCCGGCATCGCCAATGCACTCACCATCAATATCGGCACGCTCTCGACGCAATGGATCGAAGGCATGCGGGCGGCTGCGAAAGCCGCCAACGCAGCCGGCAAACCCTGGGTGCTCGATCCGGTCGCCCATTACGCCACGGCCTTCCGCCGCGGGGCGGTGGCCGACCTTCTGGCACTCCGCCCGACGATCATCCGCGGCAACGCCTCCGAGATCATTTCGCTTGCCGGCGGAGAAAGCCGCGGCCAGGGCGTCGACAGCCGCGATCCGGTCGAACAGGCAGAGGATTCGGCACGGCGGCTGGCGGAGCGACAGCAGGCGATCGTCGCCGTCACCGGCGCCGTGGATTTCGTGACAGATGGGAAAAGAGCCGTGCGCGTCGCAGGCGGATCGGCCCTGATGCCGCAGGTCACGGCACTCGGCTGCTCGCTCACCTGCCTCGTGGGCGCCTTTG
Source organism: Rhizobium sp. BR 249 (assembly GCF_047445895.1). Taxonomy (NCBI): domain Bacteria; kingdom Pseudomonadati; phylum Pseudomonadota; class Alphaproteobacteria; order Hyphomicrobiales; family Rhizobiaceae; genus Rhizobium; species Rhizobium sp. BR 249. The sequence goes on from NZ_JARWKX010000012.1 coordinate 16,371, forward strand.
CCGCGACCGCGCCTGAAGATCTCTTCGGCGCGACTGTCGCCGCCCTCGCGACCTTCGCCGTCGCCGGCGAAGATGCGGCGCTGGGTGCTGCCGGCCCCGGCTCCTTCTCCTGGCGCTTCCTCGATGCGCTGGCGGCGATCGACGCCGAAACGCTCGATGCCAGGGCAAGGGTATCGGTCGCATGAAGCGCTTCGACCTTTCGCTCTATCTGGTCCTCGATCCCGATCTCTGCGCCGGGATCGGCATGATCGAGACGGCGCGCCTTGCCGTTGCAAGCGGCGTGACGATGGTGCAACTGCGCGACAAACATGCCGGCACGGCCAGAATGATCGAGACCGGCCGCGCCTTGAAACAGACGCTTGCGGGAAGCGGCGCGCTGCTCGTCGTCAATGACGATGTCGAGGCGGCGATCGCCATCGGCGCGGACGGTCTGCATATCGGCCAGGAGGACATGGACGCGCGCAAGGCACGAACGATGATCGGCCCGGACATGATCCTCGGCCTCTCGGTCGAGACCGCCCAGCTTGCCGGCGCCGTCGATCCCGGTCTCGTCGATTATACCGGCGTCGGACCTGTCTTTGCGACGCCGACCAAGGCTGACCACAAGCAGCCGATCGGCTTCGATGGCCTAGCGATGCTGGTGAAGGCCTCGCCGGTGCCGTCGGTCGCCATTGGCGGCCTCAAGGCGGAGCATGTGGCCGAAGTGTTTACAGCCGGCGCCAAGGGGCTTGCCGTCGTCTCCGCCATCTGCGGCACCGCAGATCCCGAAGCCGCCACGCGCCGCATCGCCGCAGAAATTCGAAAGGTGCGTCCATGATCCGCAACGTTCTCTCCATCGCCGGTTCCGATCCCTCGGGCGGCGCCGGCATCCAGGCCGATCTCAAGGCTTTTTCCGCCCGCGGCGTCTATGGCATGGCGGTGCTGACCGCGCTGACGGCGCAGAACACGCAAGGCGTCAGCGGCGTGCATCTGGTGCCGCCGCAATTCGTCGCCGACCAGATCAATGCCGTCTTTGCCGATGTACGCGTCGACGCCGTCAAGATCGGCATGATCGCCAATGCCGGGATCGCCGAAGCCGTCGCCGCAGCCCTTGCCGACCGGCGCGGCATTCCCATCGTCATCGACCCGGTGATGATCGCCAAGGGCGGCGCTGCCCTGCTCGCGCCGGAGGCCGTTGACGTGCTGACGGGCCAGCTGCTGCCGCTCGCAACGCTCCTGACCCCGAACCTGCCCGAAGCCGCGGCCCTGTTGCACCAGCCGGTTGCGACCAATCGCGACGAGATGGCGGCGCAAGCCGAACAGCTGCGCGCGCTCGGCCCCGCCGCCGTGCTGGTCAAGGGCGGCCATCTCGACAGCAACGAAAGCCCGGACGTGCTTGCCACGGCCGGCGGCTTGCACTGGTTCGAAGCCCGACGCGTGCCAACCAAGAATACGCACGGCACAGGCTGCACGCTCTCCAGCGCGCTGGCCGCCGAGCTTGCCAAAGGCGCCTCGGCGCAGCAGTCGGTCGCCATCGCGAAGGATTATCTCGCCGACGCGGTCGCCGCCGCCGGCAGCCTCACCGTCGGTTCCGGCCACGGCCCGGTGCAGCATTTTCATGCGCTTTGGAAAGAAGGCGCGTAAGCGCTCACATCAGCGAACACGTTGCAAACCGAAACGGCCCGGTCCTACCGGGCCGTTTTTGCATTTGACCTCTACTCCACGTGAAGCCGCTCACATTTAAAATCCCTGTTGACAAGCTCGGCCGGATGGCCAAATCTATAACACTAAAAGGGGATACATTCCGCAATAACGGAATATTAGGAGGAGCGACAGGTGCCAGACCTGCTTGTGAGCTTGTATTCTGCCGAGCTCGCCGACCTGAAACAGAAGGCCGATCACGTCGGCGTCTCCGTCCGTCCGGCCCTCCCGCCGGAGCTGCATCTCGTGGTCGGCTGGGTTCGCGAACAGTTCAGTGAGAACTGGGCAAGCGAAGTTATGGTTGCCTTCTCCCGCCAGCCCGTTGCCTGCCTCATCGCCGCCGAAGGCGGCAAGCTCTTGGGCTTTGCCTGCTATGACACGACGGCGCGCGGCTTCTTCGGCCCCACCGGCGTCGATCCGCAAGCGCGCGGCAAGGGCATTGGGCTCGCGCTCTTTTCCGCCTGCCTTCAGACCATGAAAACAACAGGCCACGCCTACGCCTTCATCGGCGATGCCGGCCCGGTCGATTTCTACGCCAAGACGGCAGGCGCGATCCCCATCCCCGCCCCCGACAAGGGCATTTACGAAGGCATGCTCAGAAGCGCGCCGAAATGACCATCTGATACCGGAGTTACAGAATTGTCCTCGACCCCGCTCGCCCTTTTCGTCGGCCTCCCGAACCCCACGATTTCGGATGATGAATTCGCCCTCTTCCGCGAAACCAATCCGCTCGGCCTCTTCGTCGGCCGGCGCAATCAGCGCGAGCCGGAGCAGACAAGGCACCTGATCGACCGCTTCCGCGAAGCCGTCGGCCGCGACGACGCGCCTGTCTTCACCGACCAGGAAGGAGGCCGCGTCCAGCATCTCGACGCCGGCCCCTGGCCGCTCTTCCGCAGCTTCGGCCAGTTCGCCGAACTGGCGCGCCGCGATTTCGATCTCGGCAAGAAAGCGCTGCGCCTTTCCTCCCAGGCCATGGGCGCGATGATGACGGAGCTCGGCCTTTCCAGCGGTTGCTCGCCCGTTCTCGATCTCGTCTTCGAGACGACGAGCGCGGTCATCGGCGCCCGCTCCTTCGGCCCCGATCCCGATTTCATCGCCGCCCTCGGCCGCGAGGTGGTCGACGGCTTGCTCGAGACCGGCAATATGCCCGTCATGAAGCACATTCCCGGCCACGGCCGCGCCACGCTCGACTCCCACAAGGAGCGTCCGGTGGTCGATGCCAGCCGCGAAACGCTCGTCGCCACCGATTTCAAACCCTTCGTCGCGCTGAAGGATACACCCTGGGCGATGGTCGCCCATGTCGTCTATTCGGCCTACGACGCCGAGCTGCCGGCGTCGATCTCGCCTGTCATGCACGACGTAATCCGCAAGGAGATGGGTTACGAGGGCGTGCTGATCTCCGACTGCATCTTCATGGAATCGCTCGCCGGCACGCTGCCGGAGCGCGTCAGACAAGTGCTCGATGCCGGCTTCGACATCGCCCTCCACAGCCATGGCGACGTCAGGGAAAGCGAAGCCGCCGCCAAGGCCGCCCGCCCGCTGACGGATGCAGCCCTGAAGCGGATCGCCGCCGGCAAAGCCCGCCTCGGCACTCTCAAGATCGATTATCGCGCCGCCCATGCCGAGGTCGAAGACATGTTTGCAAGCGCGCCGGCCGCCTGACCGGCAGATCATTTTTCACGCATAAGAAAAAGGGGAATGGAACATGAAAAAATATCTTCTTGCAGCCGCAGCACTCACACTGCTTTCGGGATCCGCCATGGCGCAGACGATCCTGACCGCGAATATCGAACCGGCGACCACCTGGGTTCGCAACTTCAACCCGTTCAACCAGACCTCGTCGCGCCAATCGACACTCGACTTCATCTACGAGCCGCTTGTTATTTTCAACCGCTTCGACAGCAACAAGCCGGTCTATCGCCTGGCCGAAAGCTTCAAGCTCTCCGACGACCTGAAGAGCATCGAATTCAAGCTGCGACCGAACCTCAAATGGTCGGACGGTAAGCCGCTGACCGCAGCCGACGTCAAGTTCACCTATGACTATCTGAAGAAATTCCCGGCGCTCGATTTCGTCAGCATCTGGACCTTCGTTACCGACGTCCAGGCCGTCGACGGCCAGACGGTGCGCTTCACGCTCGCCAATCCGAGCTCGCTTGCCGCCGAGCAGATCTCGCAGCTGCCGATCGTTCCCGAGCATGTCTGGAAGGATGTCACTGATCCCGTCACCTTCGCCAACGAGAGCCCGGTCGGCAGCGGCCCGCTGACGGAAGTGCCGCGCTTCACCGGCCAGACCTACGACCAGTGCCGCAACCCGAACTACTGGGACAACGCGCATCTGAAGGTCGATTGTATTCGCTTCCCGCAGCTTGCCGACAACAACCAGATCCTGACGGCGACCGCCGACGGCACGCTCGACTGGGGCGTCTCCTTCATTCCCGATATCGACAATGTCTATGTCTCGAAGGACCCGGCGCATTTTCACTACTGGTATTCGCCGAGCAGCATGGTCGCCTTCCTGTTCAACTTGGAAACGGCGAACGAGAACAACAAGAAGGCCTTCGACGACGTGAAGTTCCGCCGCGCCATCGGCATGGCGCTCGACCGCAAGACGATGATCGACGTCGCCGGCTACGGCTATCCGACACTCAACGAAGACCCCGGCCTGATGGGCGAGCTCTACAAGAGCTGGGCGGACCCTTCCATCAAGGCCGACTTCGGCAAATACGCGACCTATGACGCCGACGCCGCCAAGGCGCTGCTCGACGAGGCCGGCTACAAGGACAAGGACGGCGACGGCTTCCGCGACAATCCCGACGGCAGCAAGATCTCCTTCTCGATCATCGTCCCGAACTCCTGGACGGACTGGGTCGACACGGTCAACATCGCCGTCGAAGGCATGCAGGCGGTCGGCATCGACGCCAAGATCGAAACGCCTGAAGAAGCCGTCTGGACCGGCAACCTCATCAACGGCACCTTCGATGCGGCGATCAACAGCCTGCCGGCATCGGCCTCGCCCTACTATCCCTACAAGCGCGCCTTCAGCGCTTCGGACAAGGGCAAGACCCGCTTCACCGCGCAGCGCTGGTTCAACCCCGAGGTCGAGAAACTCGTCACCGAGTTCACCCAGACCGCCGACCTTGCCAAGCAGAAGGACGCGATGAACAAGGCGCAGCGCATCGTCGCCGAAAACATGCCCATGATCCCGGTCTTCAACAATCCGAACTGGTATCAGTACAACACCAAGCGCTTCACCGGCTGGTCGACCAAGGAAAATCCCTTCGTCAATCCATCGATCTCGCGCACCAATCCGGCGCGCCTGCTGAACCTTCTGGCTCTCGAGCCTGTGAAGTAAGCATCATGGCCTTGGGAGCGGTTGTGAAACACCGCTCCCGTCACGACGGAGTTCCCATGGCTTTCCTGCTTCGCCGCCTCGTCTTTTACATGGCAGCCTTCATCGCGGCCGCGACGATCAACTTCTTCCTGCCCCGCCTGATGCCGGGCGATCCCGTGCAGATCATGTTTTCGAGCGCCGGCACAGAGTTGCCGCCGGAAAGCCTGCAGGCGTTGAAGCTCACCTTCGGTTTCGTCGACGGCCCGCTCTGGCAGCAGTATCTCACCTATCTCGGCAGCATCTTCACCGGCGATCTCGGCCGCTCGATCAAATATTTCCCGCTGCCCGTCACCTCGGTGCTCGGCCATGCCCTCGTCTGGACCGTCGGCCTGATGGGAACGGCGACGATCGTGAGCTTCGCGCTCGGCACCTTCCTCGGCATCCTCGCCGCCTGGCGGCGCGGCAGCAGGTTCGATGTCGTCGTCTCCGTCGGCGCGATCTTCGCAACCTCGGTACCCGCCGTGGTGACGTCGCTGATCGTGCTCTTCATCTTCGGCTTCACGCTCGGCTGGTTTCCGAACGGCTATGCCGCCGATCCCTCGCTCGATCCGGCCTTCAGCCTGCAGTATATCGGCAGCGTCGCCTATCACGGCATCCTGCCGATGGTCACGCTCTGCACGGTGCTGATCGGCGGCTTCACCGTCACCATGCGCAACAACATGATCAACCTGCTCGGCGAGGATTATATCGTCATGGCCCGCGCCAAGGGCCTTTCCGACCGGCATGTGATGCTCTGGTATGCGGCGCGCAACGCCCTGCTGCCGACCGTCTCCAGCCTTGCGATCGCGATCGGCACCATCCTCGGCGGCTCGCTGGTGACTGAAGTGGTCTACAACTATCCCGGCCTCGGCAACATTCTCTACCAGGCGATCCTCGCCCGCGATTACCCCGTCATCCAGGGCCAGCTCCTGATCATGACCGCGACCATGCTGATCGCCAATTTCATCGTCGACGTCAGCTATATCTTCCTCGATCCGCGGCTGAAGGGAGCATGAGATGAGAACCCTGCTTCGAAACCGCAAGGCGCTGATCGGCCTCGTCATCATCGCCTTCATCGTCATCGTCGCGATCGCGGCGCCGCTGCTGACGCAATATGATCCAGCCGCCCGCACCGGCAGGCCGCATCAGCCGCCGTCGCTCGACCATATTCTCGGCACCACCCGCATCGGCCAGGACGTCTTCGCCCGTCTGCTTTACGGCGCGCGCACCTCGCTCGCCGTCGGCTTCGGCGCCGGCCTGCTGATCACCTTCGTCGGCACCGCGCTCGGCATCATCTCCGGCTATCGCGGCGGCAAGACAGACGAGATCATCAGCTTCTTCACCAACATGGTGCTCGTCGTTCCCAACCTGCCGCTGCTCTTGGTGCTCGCCGCCTTCATCGGCCAGGCAAGCCCCGTCGTCATCGCCCTCATCCTCGGAGCCACCTCCTGGGCTTGGGGCGCACGCGTCACCCGCGCCGAAACGCTCTTCGTCAAGCACAAGGATTTCGTCAAATCGGCCGAGATGATGGGCGAGCCGCAATGGCGCATCATGACATTCGAGATCTTCCCCAACGTGATTTCAATCGTCGGCATCAACTTCATCGGCAGCGTCATCTTCGCCATCATCACCGAAGCGACGCTGGAATTCCTCGGGCTCGGCGACCCCAAAGCAATCTCCTGGGGCACGATGCTCTATAATGCGCAGAAGGCTTCGGCGCTTTCGGTCGGCGCCTGGTGGGATATCCTCACGCCCTGCTTCGCGCTCGCCTTTCTCGGCATAGGCATGTCGCTGCTCAACTTCGCCGTTGACGAGATCGCCAATCCGCGGCTGCGCACCGGCAATCACCTGAAGCGCTGGTCGCTGCTCGTCCGTTCCGGGGAGGGCCGCCTTTGACGCAGCCGCTGCTCTCGGTGAGGAACCTCACCATCGACTATATCGGCGAGGAGAAGGATTTCCGCGCCGTCGACGACGTCAGCTTCGATGTCGCGCCGGGCGAAGTCTTCGGCCTTGCCGGCGAATCCGGCTGCGGCAAGAGCACCATCGCCTTTGCCATCAGCCGCCTGCACAAGCCGCCGGCGCTGATCCGCAAGGAGAGCCGCATCCTGCTCGACGGCCGCGACGTGCTCGGCCTCGACCGGCAGGCGCTCAGCGCCTTCCGCTGGCGCGAGGTCGCCATGGTCTTCCAGAGCGCCATGAATTCGCTGAATCCGGTGCTGCGCATCGAGACGCAATTTTATGACGTGCTGCGCACGCATAAGAACATGAGCCGCGTGCAAGCCCGCGAGCGCACCGCCGAAATGCTGAAGCTCGTCGACATCGCGCCGGATCGCATGCGCGACTATCCGCACCAGTTTTCCGGCGGCATGCGCCAGCGCATCGTCATCGCCATCTGCATGGCGCTCGACCCGAAGCTCGTCGTCATGGACGAACCGACGACGGCGCTCGATGTCGTCGTCCAGCGCGAGATCCTCCAGCGCATCAACGAGCTGCGCCGCAGCTTCGGCTTCTCCGTTCTGTTCATCACCCACGATCTCGGACTGATGGTGCAGTTCTGCGATCGCATCGGCATCATGATCGGCGGCAGGCTCGTCGAGCAGAACGATGCCGGCGCGATCTACAAGACGCCGCAGCATGACTACACGAAAAAGCTCTGGGCCTCCTTCCCCTCGCTTCATGGAGGCGTGCTGCTATGAGCGAAACCATCCTCGCCCTCGAGAAGGTGACGAAGACTTTCGGCCACGGCACATCGGCCGTCCACGCCGCTCGCTCCATCTCCTTTTCGCTGCGGGCCGGCCGGGCGCTGGCGCTCGTCGGCGAATCCGGCAGCGGCAAGACCACCTGCGCCCGCATGGCGATGCGCGAATATCAGCCGACCTCAGGGCAGATCCTTTACAAGGGCCGCCCGGTTGAAGACGCCAAGACGGATGAGATCGCCCGCTACCGCCGTTCGGTGCAGATGATCTTCCAGGACCCCTTCGCCTCGCTGAACCCGGCGCACACGATCGCTCACCACCTCAAGCGTCCGCTGAAGCTGCATCGCCCCGACATTAAGGGGGCTGATATTGAATCCACGGTGCGCGAACTCCTGCAGCGCGTCCGACTCGATCCCGATCTCGTCGCGCCGAAATATCCGCATGAGCTCTCCGGCGGCCAGCGCCAGCGCGTCAACATCGCTCGCGCGCTCGCCGTCAAGCCGGAAGTGATCGTGGCGGACGAGCCGACCTCGATGCTCGACGTTTCGGTGCGCCTCGGCGTACTGAATCTGCTGAACGAGATGAAGCAGGAGATGAATCTCGGGCTGCTCTACATCACCCATGATATCGCCACCGCCCGTTACGTCGCCGAGGATATCGCCGTGATGTATTCCGGCCAGATCGTCGAATGGGGCAGCACCGCGGAGGTGATCGACAATCCGCTGCATCCCTATACCAGGCTGCTGCTCTCCGCCGTGCCCGATCCCGATGTCCGCTTCGAAGACCCGAAAGCCCGGCTGAGGCCCGAGGAAGTGGAGGATATCCGCCGCCGTTCGGCCGCGCCGCAGGACGATATCGTCGAAGTGGAGCGGGATCATTTCATCCGCGTAGTCTGAGGCCCGCTTGCTGGCCTCGTACTTCGCCCTATGCTAGGGGACGGTTCCTTTCATATGAGGCGAACCGCCATGCTGCCCTGGATCCAGCTCGATTCCGCAACCATTCCCGGCGAAGACGGTGAACTCAGGCTGAAGCAGCGCGGCAGTGAATTCTCGATCATGCTCGGCGCCAACGAGTTGATGAACAGCCGCCTCAGCGGCTCGGAGGAAGCGCTCGCGACCCTTTCCTGGGAGCGGATCAAGGCACACCCGAAACCGAGGGTGCTGATCGGCGGCCTCGGCATGGGCTTTACCTTGCGTGCCGCCCTCGCCGTCCTTCCCGAAGATGCCGGCGTCACCGTCGCCGAACTCGTGCCCGCCGTCGTCGCCTGGGCGCGCGGACCGATGGCCGAGGTCTTCAAGGGCTGTCTCGACGATCCCCGCGTCGGCATCCATCAGGGCGATGTCGGCGAGGCGATCCGTGCCGGCAAGGCTGCCTATGACGCGATCCTGCTCGATGTCGATAACGGCCCGGACGGGCTGACCCGTAAATCCAATGACCGGCTCTATGATTTTAACGGCCTTCGCGCCGCCCGCGATGCGCTTCGCCCCGGCGGCGTGCTCGCCGTCTGGTCATCCGGCCCGGACCCCGATTTCACGCGCCGTCTCAGGGACAGCGGCTTTTCCGTCGACGTCGTCAACACCCGCGCCAACCGCAAGCGCGGCGCCCGACATGTGATCTGGCTGGCCGTCAAATCGGCCCGCTGACGAATAACCCGGGAAAGCCGTTCAGGCAGCGTCCGTCTGCGGTTCGCCGTCGGCGCCATGCCCCCGGAATGCCCGCAGCATGAGGTCGAGAAGCTCCTTGGTGGGCTCGCTGCAGAAGAGGATCTCGGAAATCTCCTTGACGCTCTCATCCGGCAGCTCCCACCACCTGAGCTGCATCATGAGATCGCGGATTTCGGGATTGAAGCGATATCTGATGTGCTTGGCCGGATTGCCGCCGACGATCTCGAAAGGCTCGACATCCTTGTAAACATGTGAGCGGGCGGCGATGACCGCGCCGTCGCCGATGGTAACGCCCGAAAGGATGGTGGCTCCGAAGCCGATCCAGACATCGTTGCCGACAACGACGTCGCCCTTCGTACCGCTCGGCTGCTTGATCCCTTCGCCGCCGAGTTGCGACAGAAATTTCGCATGTCCGAAAGGATAGGTCGTGAAGCAATTGGTCTTATGCTCGCCGCCAAGCAGGATATTCACGTCCATAGCCACGGAGCAGAACCTGCCAACCCGTAATGACGCGCCCTGGTCGTAGGTAAAGATCCGGGTCCCCAAAACGCCGTAGGAATACTTTCCGATATACACGCGGCTCGCCCCAAATTCGAGTACGCGGTCCTCAGCTTCTGCATCATTCATAGACGGTCCCTCAATTGCCGGAGATTATGCCGGGCAAAGCTTTCGCGAAGCTTGGGTGACGCAACAAATGCGTGTCCAGGAACCGCGCAATGAGGAGCGTTCAATCAACTCCCCGAGGCGATCCTGCGGGCGGCATTGATGGCCCGGCGGGCGCCGGCGCGCAGTTGCACGGTCTCGGCGCCGGCGATGACCAGGTCGAAACCGAATTTCAGCAGTTCGCCGGCCCGCTCGCCGTCGCCGGCATAGGCACAGGCGAACTTGCCGTGGGCGCGGCAGCGGGAAACGGCATGCTGCATGGCGCTGTCGATTTCGGCGGCGTTCGGCGCCACCTGATCGCCGTTCGACAGCGCAATCGAAAGGTCTGCGGGGCCGACGAAGATGCCGTCGATACCGGTCACGCCGAGAATGCCGTCGATCGCGTCGAGAGCGGCGCGGGTTTCGACCATGGCGATGGCGACGGTGAGTTCGTTGGCGTTCTTGAGATAGGCATCGGCCGACAGGCCCATATGGTTCAGCGCCAATGACGGCCCCCAGCTGCGCTCGCCGAGGGGCGGATATTTCGTGGTCCTGACGAGCGCTCTCGCATCTTCGGCCGAATTGATCATCGGCGCGATGATACCGGAAGCACCGGCATCGAGCAGCCGCGAAGCGGAGGCGAAATCGCCGACGGGAATGCGCGCGATGGCCGGCTTGCCGGCAAGACGCGTCTGGGCGACGGCATTTGCCGCCGACTGCATGTCCCACATGCCATGCTGCATATCCAGCACGACGGCATCGAAAGCTTCCTGCGCCAGATGGTTGACGAGCATGGCGTCGGGGATGCCGACCCAGGCGGAGATCATGCCGCCCTGGTGCTTCCTGATCCGGTCCGCAAAGCCATCGATTTCAGCTGCGCTCATGCCATTCTCCTCATTTCGACAGGCCGTCAACGGCCGGATTGCCGCCAAGCGGCGGCAGCAATTCACCCTCTCCGGCGCAGCCGCGAGAGGATGATCATCACGACGATGCCCGCCGCCGCAAGGACGGCGCCCCAGAGCATCCAGATCGGCTGGGCGATCATGAAACTGGACGCCGGATAGGGAAAATAGCCGCTTCCCTGCCCGATCCAGATCAGGCCGAGCAGGACCATAAGCAGTCCGATGACATATCCGATCGTTCGCATGCTTCAGCCACCTTCTCCATGGATTCGATCCCACAATGTCGATCGGCATCGCCGATGACAAGGCTTCTCCCGAGGAGAAATGCAACCGCCGCTAACCGTTTCTCTTCACCTCATCCGATAGCCAGGCGCTGAGCTTCTCACTGTGGACATTCGGGGATCGCGGCGGCACCAGCCAGTAACCGCGGTCGCGCGCCTCCAGCGGCGGGCCGGCTTCGACAAGCATGCGCGCCGAAAGAAGCGTATCGACGAGGCCCATCCAGCCGATCGCCACGCCCTGCTCACTCAGAGCGGCCTGAACAACCAATGAATAGGTGTTGAAACTGATATCGCCGCGGTTGGCATTGATGTTCCGCACGATGGAGAATTCGGCAAAATAACTGCGCCAATCGAACCAGGGCGACGGCATCGGCGCGTCGAGATGGATGAGCCTCGCCCCGCCAAGCTGTCCCGCGTCGCGGAAAGGGCCGTTGCGGTCGAGAAAACCCTGCGTGCAGACGGGCACGACCCTCTCGGGCAGCAGAAGCGTGCCGACGGCGCCGAATTCCGCCCGCGTGCCGAAAACCACCGCGACATCGGCCTCGTCGCGAAATCCGGCCGCAAGCCTCTGGGTCGCGACGATCTGTATATCCGTCTCCGGGTGCAGAAGACGAAAGCTCTCCATGCGCGGGATCAGCCAAAGCGCCGAGAAAGCATAATCGGTTCTCAGTCTGACGACCGGCCTTTGGGCTTCGGCGCGGAAACTGCGGGCGAGCGCATCGATGTCGCCGACCGCCTTGGCGGCCACGTCGAGAAGCCGCTCGCCTTCCGCGGTCAGTTCGACACCGCGATGCTGGCGGCGCAGCAGGCTGACGCCGAACTGCTCTTCCAGCCGGCGGATCTGATAGCTGACGGCAGGCTGGGTCAGTCCGAGAAGCGTCGCAGCCGCCGAAAAGCTCCCGAGCCTGGCGATCTCGACGAAGAGGCGCATCCATCCGAGCTCAGGCGGGCGCTCTGGCATAAAAATCCTTTTGGGCAAACATCAAAAAAAGCTGTCTTTACAGCTGAGATGATAGGCGTTTCAATCAAATCTTCAAATAGCAAAAGGTAATTCCCATGGCGCGCCCGAATATCCTCATCCTGATGGTGGATCAGTTGAACGGCACCCTCTTTCCCGATGGCCCCGCCGACTTTCTTCACGCGCCGCACCTGAAATCGCTGGCAGAGCGCTCGGTACGCTTCGCCAATACCTACACGGCAAGCCCGCTCTGCGCCCCGGCGCGCGCCTCCTTCATGTCCGGGCAATTGCCGAGCCGGACGCGCGTCTATGACAATGCGGCGGAATTTGCCTCCGATATCCCGACCTATGCCCACCATCTGCGCGCAGCCGGATACCAGACGGCGCTATCAGGCAAGATGCACTTCGTCGGCCCCGACCAGCTTCACGGCTTCGAGGAACGCCTGACGACAGACATCTATCCGGCCGATTTCGGCTGGACACCCGACTATACCAAGCCCGGCGAACGCATCGACTGGTGGTATCACAATCTCGGCTCGGTCACCGGCGCCGGCGTGGCCGAAATCACCAACCAGATGGAATATGACGACGAGGTCGCCTATCACGCCACTCGCAAGCTCTTCGATCTCTCGCGCGGCCAGGATGAGCGCCCCTGGTGCCTGACCGTCAGCTTTACCCATCCGCACGATCCCTATGTCGCGCGCCGCAAATTCTGGGATCTCTATGAGGATTGCCCGGCCCTTGATCCGGCGGTCGCGCCGATCGCCTTCGATGAGCAGGACCCGCACTCGCAGCGCCTGATGAAGGCCTGCGACCACGAGGCCTTCGACATCAGCCGCGAGCAAATCAGGCGGGCAAGACGAGGCTACTTCGCCAATATCTCCTATGTCGACGAAAAGATCGGCGAGATTCTCGACGTCCTGCAACGGAGCCGCATGGCCGAAAACACGATCGTCCTCTTCGTGTCCGACCATGGCGACATGCTCGGCGATCGCGGCCTCTGGTTCAAGATGAACTTCTTCGAAGGATCGGCCCGCGTTCCGCTGATGATCTCAGTTCCCGGCTGGACACCGAAACGCATCGATCAGTCTGTCTCCACGCTAGACGTGACGCCGACGCTGGCTGCCCTTGCCGGGATCGATATCGCCTCGCTGAAGCCGTGGACGGAGGGCTGGGATCTCGCAGCGCTTGCCGCAGGCACAGGCAGCCGCGGTCCGGTACCGATGGAATATGCGGCGGAAGGCTCCGAAGCGCCGCTCGTCTGCATCCGGGACGGCCGTTACAAGCTCTCCCTCTGCGAGAAAGACCCGCCGATGCTGTTCGACCTCGAGGCCGACCCCCATGAACTCGACAATCTGGCGGAAAATCCGGCGCATGCCGATGTCCTCGCAAGACTTGTCGAACAGGCCAGCCGGCGCTGGAACCTTGCCGATTTCGACGCAGCCGTGCGCGAAAGCCAGGCGCGCCGCTGGGTGGTTTACGCCGCGCTTCGCAATGGCGCCTATTATCCCTGGGATTACCAGCCGCTGCAGAAAGCCTCGGAGCGTTACATGCGCAACCACATGGACCTGAATGTGCTGGAGGAAAGCCAGAGGTTCCCGCGTCAGGAATGATCTTCTGACTAAGCCGACCTCAGCGCCGGCGCCTCGCGCAGGAAATCCTCGATGAACTGCTTTTGCAGCAGGATGCCGTCCCATTCGTCGGGGAAAAACGGCGAGTCGTAAATCAGCGTGAAAGGACCGGCGTAACCGGCCTTCTCGCACATCTCCAGGCACTTGCGGTAATCGTCGGCATCGAGGCCGGCAGCGCCGTAATCGGCCTTGGCGTGGCAAATTTCAGCGCGGCGCATGATGTCGGCGAGGCCCTGATATTTCGCCGGCGCCGCCCAATTGCCGAGATCGCCGTTGAGCCCGACCTTGCCGTCCAGTTTGTCCAGCAGCCAGTTCATTTCGACCGGCGATGGCAACAGGTCGAACCAGTTCTCGACGACGACCCGCACGCCACTGCCTTCCGCCCTTTCAGCCAGCCAGCCAAGGTGGCGGGCGGCGCGCGCAAGGTTTTCCTCCGTCGGCTTCTGCTTGCCGGCGATGACACGCATCCTCTGCGCCCCGAGGGTGGCAGCGATGCCGATCCACTGCGCCATCCATTCGACGTCGCGTTCGGCGGTTTCGGGATGGCTGGGATCGCCGTCTTCGACGAGCAGTGTCTGGAACAGCACGTTCGACGCCGCCATCGCATCACGCAATTCATGAAGGTAAGCGGCATCGAGGCTCGGCAGATGGAAGGAACAGACCTCCAGCCGATGGATGCGTCGCGCCGCGAGCGCCGCCGGCAGGTCGATCAGCGCCGCCGCACCCGGTCCATAAGGCTCTTTCGGCGCGGCACTTTTATCGAGATCGGGACTATAGCCATGGACGGCGCCGAGCAGCCGATGCAGCGACCATGTCGAAACCGCAAAGCGTCCGTTCTGCAAAACCTGCATGTACCGTCCTCCAGGATTTCCTCACGCCATCAATGGCAACAAAAGCCCGGTGGTTCAATTGCCAATTCAAGCAAAATCGCCGCGGATGACCGCCTCGGCCGCAAGGCCAATCCCGAGCAGCGTCTCGTCGCGACGGGCGGTTGCAGAAAGCAGCAGGCCGACCGGCATGCCTGCTGCACCCGTGCCGCAAGGAATGGAAACACCGCACCAGTCGAGAAAATTGCCGAGCGCGGTGTTGCGCAGCGTCTTGTTATTCGTCGCAAAGAACAGTTCGTCATCCCCTTCCAGCGGCGCGATCGGCGGGGCGACATGGGCAACGGTGGGAAAGGCGATCAGCCGGTCACCGACAAGGCGCTCGGTATCGGCGATGAGGCGGCTGCGCGCCTCTAGGATCGCGAGGTAATCAGGCAAAGTCGTCTTGCTTCCCAAGCGGGTGCGCATGACGACGCGGTGATCCATTCTGTCTGCCTCCGGTCCCGCCAAACGCGCGTGGTGAAGCGCAAAAGCTTCCGCCGTTACCAGCGGACCATATTTCGTCATGAGATCGAATATTTCATCGAAAGCCGGAATAATGGCGCGGGAAACACGGGCGCCTGCCTTCTCAAGACGTTCCAAGGCCGCTTCGAAGACACTCACCACACCCGGTTCAGCGCCATCGAAGACGATATTGTCAGGCACGAGCAGTTCCAGCCCCTGTAGCGGACGCTCGACGATATTAGGCGCCGTCAGGCCCCGCATGGCCGCATCGATCCAGACCGCATCCCTGACGGTGCGGCAGAGCGGTCCCAGCGAATCCAGGCTCTTAGCCAAGGGATAGACACCCCCCATCGCATAGCGGCCGCGGGTCGCCTTATAGCCGACGATGCCGTTGAAGGCGGCGGGGATGCGCACCGAGCCGCCGGTATCCGTACCCATCGCGACCGGCACCAGACCGGCTGCGACGGCAACACCCGCGCCCGAGGAGGAGCCGCCCGGAATGCGCGGGAGATCGGCGCTTCGCGGATTGACCGGCGTGCCGTAATGCGGGTTGATGCCGAGGCCGGAAAAGGCGAACTCGCTCATATTGGTGCGGCCGACGGCGACCATGCCCGCTTGCCGGAGAAGAGCGACGACAGCCGCGTCGCGCCTGGCCGGAGCGTCCGTGGCCAAGACGACGGAACCCGCCGTGGTCGCAAGACCCTCAATGTCGAAAAGATCCTTCCAGGCGATCGGGACACCATCCAGCAATCCGAGCGAGCGCCCTTCCCGCAGACGCTTGGAGGAAGCGTGCGCCTCCTCCATCGCCCGGTTTTCGGTGAGCACGGTAAAGACGGATTTGTCGGAATAATCGGCGATGGATTCGAACACCGCCTCGGCCACATCGACCGGATCGGCCGCACCGCCTTGAATGAGGACGGAAAGCTGCGCGACCGACATTGCGCCGAAAGATTTGCTCATGGGACGATCCAGAAGAAAGACGATCCATTCGACTACCCCGGATCATTCCGGCGAGCCAGAGGTTCACGATATTTTGCATTTATTAGGACGATTTTTTGAACACTGAGTTTGCAGATTGCCCCTTCAATTGCCACGATCGAAGACACACATGCTGCTCGCGTGTGGAGTGGGATTCGGCATGAGGGTGAGACTTTGCTCTTTGAGAACCGCTCCGCATGCGTTGCAGGAGTAAACTGAAATGTCAGATTGTGAAACTTTAAGCCGCCGCCAGGATATGGTCACCCTTCACGCGAAAGAGGATGAAACCATCGGCCTGGGCGAGCGCGACTATGCAGAACATGTCAGCGCCCAGAAACTTTCGGGCTTCGAACGTCTTGTCGTGGTCGGGGCACTTGTCGTCTTGAGCTTTGCAGGTTTCGCTGCATACTCGTCGAGCGATACCGATCCGATGACGACATCGGCCATTGCGGCTGCACCAGGCGACAGCGCGCCGCATCATCAGCCTTACGGCCATTGCCGTGACAGCAGCCCCTACGCTGAAAGGGTTTGCTGATAGGAGAGCCAGCTCGCCGGGCAATCGGTTTGCCCGGCAAAACCAGTTTGCCGGGCATGGAGACCTTGGCCCTGGATGCATTGATGCAGAAAGGAAAAGGACCATGGCCGGTGATGTCGATTACAATCTCCACCGCTTTATCGACGCGCAGAACGGCGTCTACGAAAAAGCGCTTGCGGAGCTGAGAGCCGGACGCAAGACCTCTCATTGGATGTGGTTCATCTTCCCGCAGATATCAGGTCTCGGCACCTCTCTGATGGCCGAAAAATATGCGATCCGCTCGGCCGAGGAAGCCGCCGCCTATCTCGCCGATCCCATTCTCTCCAGCCGGCTATCTCGCTGTGTCGAAGCGATCCTGTCCGTCAAAGGCCGGACCGCCCACGAGATCCTCGGCTCGCCCGACGATCTGAAACTCCGTTCTTCAATGACCTTGTTTGCCGCGATCAGCGACCATGGCTCGCCCTTCCACCGGGTAATCGAGCATTTCTATCAGGGGAAATTCGATGAGCGGACAATGGAAATCCTCAGCGCCGGCGACTAGAGACCAGCGCAACGTCCATACCTTTGCTTGACGTGCTTTAGCGGCCCGGCCTGCTTTCCAGCGCGGCGATTTCCTCTGAAATCTCGCTCAGACGCTGGCGCAGATCGCTGTCGGTGCCGTCATCCACCTCTTCTTCGCCGAAGCAATAGCGCGCGTCGTGGAGCTCCAGCTTGGCTTCGAGTTCCGCGCGTCTGGCATACAGGCGCTTGAGATAGACATAGTTCATCTCTCTGCCTCCACATCGCTCTCCCGTGACGGAAGAACGGCGCCCAAGCAGTAAGGTTCCCGAGACGGCTCAGGCGAAGGAAGCGATCGCCGCCCTGCAGGCCTTGGCGAAGTGGCCGCAGCAACCGTCTGCGCCCATGGCCTGGCGGCTGACGCGCGCGCCTTCGAGGAGCAGCGTCAGCGTATCGGCAAGAAGCTGGGGTTCGCGCGCACCGGCCGCCGAACAGAGCGCGACCAGGCGATCGCGCTGCTCGGCCTTGTGGCGCTCGATCATCTCATGGGCGGGATGCCCCTCGCCCTTCAGTTCGATGGCGGCGTTGGCGAGATCGCAGCCGGCGGGCTCGCCGTTCAGACATTGCGCCCGCATCTCCACCCAGGCATCGAGCTGAGCACGGGGGTTGCCGGGATACGCCGCCTCCAGATCGCGCCAGATCGCGCTCGCCTTTTCGGAGACGCGCCGCAGCGTTTCGCAGACCAGTTCGTCCTTCGAGCCGAAGTGCCGGTAGAGCGTCATCTTGTTGGTCAGGGCCGCGTCGGCGATGGCATCGACGCCGATGCCGCGAATGCCGCGCTCGCGGAAAAGCTCCAAGGCCGTCGAGACGATGCGCTCCCGCGGCGGGATGCGATCTTCGGGAACGGCTGCGGCGATTTCATTCGAAGTTTCGGATTTTTTTGCGGACGAAGTCCTTGACATCAATGTGACCGATCGGTAACAACTGTATTGTTACTTACCGGTAACACCACACACCGCGAAAGTCAACGCCGAGGGTATGGCGGCGGATGTGGAACACGGGCGACCGCCCACGAAAGGAGGACAAGCCATGAGAAAGACCAGAGACGACCTGACGATATCCGAAGCCCTTCGCGACCCCCTGATCGCCATGGTGTTGCGCGCCGACGGCGTGCAGCTTGAAGACTTCAAGCAACTCCTGGAGACGGCCGCGGGTAAACGCGAACCGCGCCCGACGCCGGTGGGCAAGATGATCGGAGCGCTTGCGGGCCGCGCCAATCTGCCGGCCATGCCCTGCTTCGGCTGACCAGACCACCTGAACATTTCGGGGGATCTCTCCCTGCCCCCGGTCAAGGGCTGCCGTCATAAAGAGGCGGCGGCCCTTGCTGCTTGATCGTAGTGGCCGGAAAGCGCCCTGAGTGTGGCCGCCACCGCCGATGTCGTAGCCGGATCAAGCCCCAGCCCTTTCATCGATTCCACCAGCAGCGCTTCGCGCACCGTCCGGTATTTCAGACAGGTTTCAAAACCTTTGTCGGTGGCGGTGATCAGTTTCTCCTTGCCCGCCCGCGCGCTTTTCACGAGACCGCGCTTTTCCAGCTTCTTGAGCGCATAAATCACCAGATGCGTATCCTCGACGCCGAGAACGCTGCAGAGATCGCCGAGCCGTTTCGGCCGCTGCCGGTGCGCCACCGAATGCAGCACCAGCACATCGATCGCCGCACAACCGGGCTCGCCCGCCGCCGTCATGCAGCGCACCATCCAGCGATCGAAGGCATTGCCGGCCAGAATGAGGCCGAATTCCAGCTCCGAAAGAGCGGGAAGCGCGCCGTCGGCCAGATGTGCGGAAGAGACGATCGGTCCGATTTCCTGTTGTCTTCCGCGCCGATCTGCCATGTCCAACCTCCAGCTTTCGAGAGAGAAAACGTTGACATTTTATCGATAAATCGTCAATAAATTTTCAGTTCAATAGGAGGCCGGACGATGAGCGGGCAGTGGGATTTCTGGATCGATCGCGGCGGCACCTTCACCGATATCGTCGCCCGGCGGCCTGACGGTTCGCTCCTCGCCCACAAACTGCTCTCGGAAAATCCGGAAGCCTATCGCGATCCCGCCGTGCACGGCATTCGTGAACTCCTCGGCCTGAAGCCTGACGAAGCGATCCCCTCCGATCGCATCGGCGCGGTGAAGATGGGAACGACGGTCGCCACCAACGCGCTTCTGGAACGCAAGGGCGACCCCACCCTGCTGGTAACGACGAAGGGCTTCCGCGATGCGCTGGAGATCGGCTACCAGGCCCGCGCCGATATCTTCGCCAAGAAGATCGTCAAGCCGGAGCTGCTTTATGCCGATGTCATCGAGGCCGATGAGCGCGTGCTGGCGGATGGCACGGTGGAACATTCGCTTGACGAGGATGACCTGCGACAAGCGCTTGAAGCCGCCTACGCCGAGGGCCTGCGCGCCGTCGCCATCGTCTTCATGCATGCCTACCGCTATCCCGGACACGAGCAGCGGGCGGCCGCCATCGCGAGAGCGATAGGCTTCACGCAGATATCTCCTTCGCATGTCGTTTCGCCGCTGATCAAGCTCGTCGGACGCGGCGACACCGCCGTCGTCGACGCCTATCTGTCTCCGGTTCTCCGGCGCTATGTCGATCAGGTCGCAGCCGAACTCGGCGCTGGCGACGGGCAAGGCCCGAAGCTGATGTTCATGCAGTCCTCCGGCGGGCTGACCGATGCGCACCTCTTCCAGGGCAAGGACGCGATCCTTTCCGGCCCTGCCGGCGGCGTGGTCGGCGCGGTCGAAGTCTCGCACATTGCCGGTTTCAACCGAATGATCGGCTTCGACATGGGCGGCACCTCGACCGACGTTTCGCATTACGACGGTGAATTGGAACGCGCTTTCGAGACGGAGGTTGCCGGCGTGCGCATGCGCGCGCCGATGATGAAAATCCACACCGTCGCAGCCGGCGGCGGCTCTATCCTGAGTTATGACGGCTCACGCTTCCGCGTCGGCCCGGAATCGGCCGGCGCCACGCCCGGCCCGAAATCCTATCGCCGCGGCGGCCCGCTCGCCGTGACCGACGCAAACATCATGACCGGCAAGCTGCTGCCCGAATTCTTCCCCGCAATCTTCGGGCCGGAGCAGGACCAGCCGCTCGATGCCGAGGCGGTGCGTGCCGCCTTTGCCGAGATGGCGCAGGCGATCGGCGGCACT
Source organism: Rhizobium sp. BR 249 (assembly GCF_047445895.1). Taxonomy (NCBI): domain Bacteria; kingdom Pseudomonadati; phylum Pseudomonadota; class Alphaproteobacteria; order Hyphomicrobiales; family Rhizobiaceae; genus Rhizobium; species Rhizobium sp. BR 249. Next base: position 36,746 of record NZ_JARWKX010000012.1, read on the forward strand.
AGGAGCGCGGAGGATGTCGCCGACGGCTTCCTCGCCATCGCCGTCGAAAACATGGCGAATGCCATCAAGAAGATCTCCGTCCAGCGCGGTTATGACGTTTCCGACTATGCGCTCACCTGTTTCGGCGGCGCCGGCGGCCAGCATGCCTGCCTCGTCGCCGACAGCCTCGGCATGAAAACAGTGCTGATCCACCCCTTCTCCGGCATCCTCTCGGCCTATGGCATGGGCCTCGCCGATATCCGCGCGACGCGCCAGCGCGCGGTGCTGACGGAACTTGCCGAAGCGTTGACGACGATCGGCGGCATCAGGAGCGAACTGGAGCGGGAGGTCCGCGAGGAACTGACGCTGCAGGGCGTCGAGCCCGCCGATACGGAAATCGTCACCCGGCTGCATCTGCAATACAAAGGCACCGACACGGCCCTGCCTGTTACCTTCGGGCCGCAGGACGAGATGGCGCAAGCCTTCGCTCTCGCCCACAAGAAGCAGTTCGGCTTCATCTTCGAAGACCGGCCTGTTGTCGTCGACTCCATCGAAGTCGAGGGTATCGGCGGCGGTGCCGACATCGAGGAAACGGAAATAAAGGCGGAAGCCTTCCGGCCGGAAGCACTTCGTACCACCCGCTTCTATTCCGGCGGAACATGGCATGAGGCCGGCATCTTCAAGCGCGATGCGCTGAAACAAGGCGCCGTCCTCAAGGGGCCTGCCCTCATCATCGAACCGCACCAGACGATCGTCGTCGAGCCCGGCTGGCAGGCAAGGCTCACCGGTCTCGACCATATCGTCCTTACCCGAGAGATCGCGCTTTCCCGCAACGCCGCGATCGGCACCAACGCCGATCCGGTCATGCTCGAAGTGTTCAACAATCTGTTCATGGCGATCGCCGAGCAGATGGGCGTGACGCTGCAGAACACCGCCCATTCGGTGAATATCAAGGAGCGGCTCGATTTTTCCTGCGCCGTCTTCGACCGTACCGGCGCGCTCGTCGCCAATGCACCGCACATGCCGGTGCATCTCGGCTCGATGGACCGCTCCGTCGAAACGATCATCCGCCTGAACGAAGGCCGTATCCGCCCGGGTGACGTCTTCGCGCTCAACGCGCCTTACAATGGCGGCACGCACCTGCCCGACATCACGGTCGTCACCCCCGTCTTCGACGACGCGGGAGAGACCATCCTGTTTTACGTCGCCTCGCGCGGCCATCACGCCGATATCGGCGGCAAGGCGCCGGGCTCGATGACGCCGCGGGCGACGAAGGTCGACGAGGAAGGCGTGCTGATCGATAATTTCCTCCTGGTCGATAAAGGGCATTTCCGCGAAGCCGAATTCGCGGCCATGCTGAAGGACCATCCCTACCCTGCCCGCAACCCGGGCCAGAACCTTGCCGACGTCAAGGCGCAGATCGCCGCCAATGAAAAAGGCGTGCAGGAACTGCGCAAAATGGTCACCCATTTCGGGCTCGATGTCGTCGAAGCCTATATGGGCCATGTGCAGGATAACGCCGAGGAGAGCGTCCGCAGGGTGATCGCCCGCCTCAGCGACAGCGAATTCACCTATCCCACAGACCAGGGCGCCGTGATCAAGGTGAAGATCACCGTCGACAGGAAGGCGCGTGAGGCGACGGTCGATTTCACCGGCACGAGCGCGCAGCAGCCGACCAATTTCAATGCGCCGGAACCGGTGACGCGCGCCGCCGTGCTCTATGTCTTCCGCGTCATGGTCGAGCAGCCGATCCCGATGAATGCCGGCTGCCTGCGGCCGATCCGGATCATCGTGCCGGACGGTTCGATGCTGCGCCCGGCCTATCCGGCCGCCGTCGTCGCCGGCAATGTCGAGACCAGCCAGCATGTGACGAATGCGTTGTTCGGGGCGCTCGGCACGCTGGCGGCAGCGCAGGGCTCGATGAACAACCTGACCTTCGGCAACGCCACCTACCAATATTACGAGACGATCTGCGCCGGCGGCCCCGCCGGCCTGCTGAACGACGGCACCGGCTTCAGCGGCGCCGATGGCGTGCACACGCATATGACCAATTCGCGCCTGACCGACCCGGAGGTGCTGGAATTCCGGTTTCCCGTCGTGCTGGAAGATTTCCACGTTCGTCGTGGCTCCGGCGGCAAGGGGCAATATAGCTCCGGCGGCGGAACCGAGCGGACGATCCGTTTTCGTGAGACGATGGATTGCAGCATCCTCTCCTCGCATCGCGCGATCCGGCCTTTCGGCCTCTTCGGCGGGGAGGATGGTCAACTGGGGAAAACCGAGATCCGTCGGGCGGATGGCAAGCTCGAAAAGCTGGAAGGCTGCGATCAGGCGGTGCTCGCCGCCGGCGACGCCGTGATCGTTACGACGCCGACCGGCGGTGGCTACGGCAAACCCTAAACCACATCGAATCGAATTTCGTCAGGTGACGTGCTTTAGCTCCCCGTTTTCATGTCGTTCGGAACCGCCAATTCCGGGCGACATGTATCAGAGGATCGGCTTGCCGCCCGTGACCGCGATTGTCGTGCCGGAGACATAGCTCGACAAGGGATCGGCCAGCATCACATAGGCTGTCGCAAGCTCGGCCGGCTGGCCCGGCCGCTTCATCGGCACCTGCTTGCCGAAATTGCTGACGCTGTCTTCGGGAAGCGTCGAAGGAATGAGCGGCGTCCAGATCGGCCCCGGCGCCACCGCATTGGCGCGGATGCCTTTCTCCGCCAAAAGCTGGGCGAGGCCGGCGGTGAAATTCTGGATCGCACCCTTGGTCGTCGCATAGGCAAGCAGCGTCGGGTTCGGACTGTCCGAATTGATCGAAGCCGTATTGATGATGGCGCTGCCCGGCTTCATATGAGGGACGGCAGCCTTGGTCAGGTAGAACATCGCATGGATATTGACCTTGAAGGTCAGTTCCCACTCCTCATCGCTGATCTCGTCGATGCTCTTGAAGCTCGCCTGATGGGCAGCGTTGTTGACGAGGATGTCGATACCACCGAATTCCCTAACCGCCGTCTCGACGATCTGCCGGCATAGAGCCGGATCCTGGATATCGCCGCTGACGAGAATGGCCTTGCGCCCGGCCTGCTCGACGAGCCGCTTCGTCTCATCGGCGTCCTCGTCCTCGTCAAGATAGGAAATCACCAGATCGGCGCCTTCCCGGGCATAGGCGATTGCCACTGCCCGGCCGATGCCGCTGTCGCCGCCGGTAATGATCGCCCGCTTGCCTTTCAAGCGGTCGGAACCACGATAGCTCTTCTCGCCGTGATCGGGAATGGGGTCCATCTGCGCGGTAAAACCCGGCATTGGTTGCTTCTGGGACGGGAAAGGCGGTGTCGGATAGTTCGTCATCGTGACCTCCTGGGTTCAGAGGCAAACTCAGGCTGCGGCTCGTTGTTCCAAGTTTATGGTGGAGTTGTTGCCGTGCAGTCGCACCCCCTGACACGGTCCCGCCGTCACATCCGCCTTACGATCACCCTACAAGATGTTGCGATTTGCCACAGCGACCGCTATGCCATAGTAATGTAACATGATCGCAGTTTTTCATGAGGTGCGCGGAATTGGACGGAAAGACATCACCCGAAGCTTACTCCGAAGATGAAGGCCTTGCCGGCGAAGCCGGCGGCAAGGGCGCTCGCCGCGCGCGCGTCAGCGGCATCGACCGGGCGCTTCAGGTGATCGACCATCTCTATGAGACCGGATCGCCCGCCGGCGTCTATGCCATTGCCAAGGCGGTGAAGGCGCCGCTTTCGACCGTTTACGTCATCGTCGACGATCTCGTCGAAAAGAACATGCTGACGCGCCAGACGGACGGTTCGATCTGGCTCGGGGCGCGGCTCTATCATTATGGCCTTGCCTATGCCCGGTCGCTGGATTTCATGAGCATCGCCACCCACGAAATGCATGATCTCTGTCGCCAGGCCGGCGAAACGGTGCAGGTCTGCGGCCGCGACGGCGATTTCATGCTGGTGCTTGCGATGGCCGATGGCCCGAGCCACTTCCAGGTGGCCTCCCGCGTCGGCACCCGCGTGCCGCTGAACTGGACGGCGTCGGGCCGCCTGCTCGTCGGCCACCTGCCCGAAGAGGAGCGCATCGAGCTCTTCAAGCGCTGCGCCCGTTCATCCCCGACCGGCCGGGCCGAGATCGATCCGGGCACGCTGTCGGAAGCAGCCGGCAAAGCCTTCGAGTCGCGCCTGTCGATCCAGGCCGGTGAATCGGATTATGCGGTCGCCTGCATCGCCTCGCCGATCTGCGACCGCGACGGCCAGTGCGTCGCCACTATTTCCATCGTGCTGCCCGAACAGAAAGCCTTCTCCGACGAGAACCATTATACGGCGCATGTCCGCAGTTCGGCGGAACGGATCGAAAAGCTGATGGGCTGGCGCAACCGCTAAAGGCGCTTCTACCGGTAGGAATAGCCGTGGCTGTGGCGCACGAGCTTGCGCGCTCGCGGCACATAGCGGCTGGCCGCGAAAGCCTCGGCGCCGATGACCGCGTAGCGCGGCTCGAACAGTTTGGTGAGAACCGAGACGTCGCCGTTCGAATCCGTCGCCTCGACTTCGGAATCGATGAGGTCGAAAATGGTGAATTCGGCTTGCGCGCCCACCGAAAGCCGGTTCTCCATCGCCAGCTTGATGACGGATGCCGGCGCATGGGTGACGGCTTCCACCACCTTGTCGAAAGGCATGCCGACACTGAGCAGCTTCGACATAGTCGTGGCCAGATCCCAGACCGGGAAGTTCATCGAATGGCCGTGCAGGTCGGTCGAGATCGAGAATGGCAGAAGGCCGCGCGCGATTGCCGCCTCGGCCACCTTGAAGGAGAAGGAAGCGCCGCCGTGGCCGATGTCGAGGCGGATGCCCTCGGAGGCGCAGCGCTCGGCGAGATAGAAGAGATCTTCGTCTTCCATGATGCTCGAACCGGCCTTGCCGTTGAAGCAGTGGGTGACGACGTCGCCGGGTCCGAGAATCTCCAACACTTCGTCATAAAGCGCCGGCGGCTCGCCGACATGCACCATCATCGGCACTTTCAGGATCTTGGCGATCTTCTTGCCGAGCTTGACCGGGGTAACGCCCCAGGAGCCGGTGATGACGTGGCTCGCGCGCACCTTGATGCCGACGATGTGCTCGCTGTTTGCGGCATAGACTTCGAGAATGCGGTCGAGATCGATATCTCTGATATCCCTGAGTTCGGCGACCCGGTTGCAGGCAACCAGGCCGATCGAGCCGAGGTTCAGGAAGGCCTTGATGCGCTCGCGCGAGGGCTCGATGATATATTCCCGGAAGCCATGGAAGTTCGCCTCCCCGGCAGAGCCGGCATCGACCAGCGTGGTCACGCCACGCTCGACGCCGCATTCGGACGGGCGAATGGAAATATCCGTGCCGCCATGCCAGATATGCACATGCAGGTCGATCCAGCCCGGAGACATGAAGGCGCCGTTGCCGTCGATGCGGGTCACGTCCTGCTGAACACCGAGCGAAGGACCGATCTCGGCGATCCTGCCGTCGCCGCCGATGAGGATGTCCACCGTCCCGTCCGGCGTACCGGCGCCGAAAGCCATGGGCCTGACATTGGCGAGCAGCAGCGGTTTCTTCGCCTGGTCCCCGGACATGATTGCATTCCTTTCGAAGTCTTGGATATGAATCGTTCCGCGCCCGGCGGCGATCCGTCTGCTTGTTGTTGTGGAGGATGATGGAAATCGTACCGCTTTCGGCTATTCCATAATTATACTACACAAATCTTTATAGTAGAATATAAGCAGCGACGTCTCTGTCAAGAAAAATGACGTATGATGACTATGCGATAACACGGCGGGCACGCCGGAAGCGCGCCCTCCCGCAGAGCATTTAAAAGACCGAATAGTCCACGCGCGCGAGATGGTCCGGATCGGCGAAGGCGTCGATCGCCAGGATCTTGCCATCGGCGATGGTGAGCGCCACGACGACACGCAGCTCTCCTTCGATACGCACGATATAGCCGACTTCGCCATCGACGAGAGCGGCTTCCGCCGCCCGTGCCCGGCCCTTGAAGAGCTCTGCAACACCTGGAGCACCGCGAATCTCGCCGATATTTCCAAATCCAGCCGCCGTCGCATCCGGCCGAAAGACCACGTCGGGGGCGAGAACGGCAACAAGCGCTTCCAGATCGCCGTTGCGCGATGCGGTGAGGAATGCCTCCGCAATCGTCCGCTTGCGGTCGAAATCGACATCCGGCGTCTCGTCCGTGCCCTGCACCCGGCGACGGGCACGGCTTGCAAGCTGCCGGGCTGCGGCGGACGACCGGCCGATGATCGGAGCGATTTCGTCGAAGGGCAGATCGAACATGTCGTGCAGCACGAAGGCGACGCGCTCGGCGGGCGCCAGCGTCTGCAGCACGACGAGCAGCGCCAGGCCGACCGAATCGGCAAAGGCTGCCTCGCGTTCCGGATCTTTCGCCGGATCGGCAATCCCGTCATGGGTGGGCAGTTCCAGCGGCTCCTCGCGCCGTGTCTTGCGTGAGCGCAGCATGTCCAGGCAGATGCGCGCCACGACAGTCGTCAGCCAACCGCCGAGATTGCCGACACCGGCCGCGTCGGTGCGGCTCAGCCGCAGCCAGGCCTCCTGAACGGCATCTTCAGCCTCGCTGCGCGAGCCGAGCATGCGATAGGCGACCGCCTTCAGATGCGCCCTGTTCGCCTCGAATTCATCGGCCAACCATTTTTTCTCGTTCATCCGTCACATTCCTTCGCTGCGTTCCGTCAAGATCATGACGAATGAAACCCGGCCGATGTGACAGCGCCGGCGATCGTCAAACTGTAAACGCATCAAGGAGGCTTAGTATGCAGGAAAAATTGGTCATGCAGGAGAGAATGGGAAATCCCGCCCTCATCCTTCCCGCCGCCATGCAGGCGCTCAATGCACTCAGCAGGGTGCCGGCCGAAACAGGCCTTTCGCCGAAGCTGCTCGAACTCGTCAATCTGCGCGCCAGCCAGATCAACGGCTGCAGCGTCTGCATCGACGGCCATTGGCGCATTGCCCGCAAACACGGTGAGACGGATGAGCGGCTCTTTGCCGTCGCCGGCTGGCGCGATGCCCCCTATTATAGCGATGCCGAACGCGCCGCCCTCGCCTTGACCGAGGCGGTGACCCGCACCAGCGACCGCGCCGACCCGGTGCCGGACGAGATCTGGGACGAAGCGACACGGCATTATGACGGCAGGAGCCTTGCCGCACTCGTCATCGCCATCGCCAATATCAATGTCTGGAACCGGCTGAACATCGCCACCCGTCAGATCGCGGGCCAGTGGAAGCCATAGGCGGCGATTGCCGGCAGCGTTTCACCCGCGCTGCCGGCAACCATGCTTCTCAAATGATACCGCCGCCGCCGGCCACGGAAGCAGGACGCTCGGCCGCCACTTGTCTGCGGTAGCCGCTGGCGCGGTAGGCGGCGATCGGATCGATCGCCCCGCCGGCCCGGCGGCGGGCCTCGGCGAGGATCGGCTCGACGTCGGCGCGGTAGGCGCGCTTCAGCGTTTCGGATGCCATCAGCGCGTCATTGTCCTGCTGATAGCCGTCGAGCGCCTTGCGGTCGACGAGCAGCGCCTGGGCATAGGCGCGGCGGATTTCGTTGGCGCTGTTGATCAGGCTTTCGATCGGGTCGGTGACATTATGCGACTGGTCGATCATGTGGGCCGGGTTGAAATCGTTGACGCCGCGCTGTTCGGCATCGACAAGCTCGTTGAAGACCAGAAACAGCCGGTAAGGATCGATCGCGCCGGCGTCGAGATCGTCATCGCCATATTTCGAATCGTTGAAGTGGAAGCCGCCGAGCTTTCCGAACTGGATCAGGCGGGCGACGATCATCTCGATATTGGTGTTCGGCGCATGGTGGCCGAGATCGACGAGGCAATGGGCCTTGGGGCCGAGCGTCTGGGCGATCAGGTAGTTGGTGCCCCAGTCCTGAACGATCGTCGAATAGAAGGCCGGCTCGTACATCTTGTGCTCGGAGAACAGCTTCCAATCGTCGGGCAGAGCCTTGTAAATATCAGCCATCGAGGCGAGGTAACGCTCGAATGCCTTGGTGAAATTGCTCTGGCCGGGGAAGTTCGAGCCGTCGCCGATCCAGACCGTCAGCGCCTTGGAGCCGATCGCCTTGCCGATCTCGATGCATTCGAGATTGTGCTCCACCGCCTGGGCGCGTGTCGCCGCGTCCGTGTGGCTGAGCGAGCCGTATTTGTAGGAGTGAGCCTGTCCCGGCGCGTCGGAGAAGGTGTTCGAATTCATCGCGTCGAAGCCGAGGCCGAGCGCATCAGCTTTGGCCTTCAACTCCCGCGCATCCGCCTTGTCCCAGGGAATATGCAGGGAGACATTCGGCGTTGTCTGCGTCAGCTGGTTGATGACGGCGCAATCGTCGAGCTTGTCGAAAATGCCGCGCGGTTCGCCAGTGCCGGGAAAGCGGGCAAAACGCGTGCCGCCGGTGCCGACGCCCCAGGAGGGAACGGCGACGAAGAATTCGGCGACCCTGCGGGTGATTGCCTCTATATCGACGCCGCGACGGTCAAGGGTGGCGCCGAGCGCCTCGTAATCGGCTTTCAGTGCGGTTGCCCGCTTGTCGTTTTCACTCGCGACCAGATCCTGCGCGATCCTGAACTCGGCCATGTCTTCCTCCCACATCTATAATTGTTCCCCTTCTCCCCAGCGGGGAGAAGGTGGCCCGAAGCGTCGGATGAGGGGGCGACACGGCACGACACCAATAGTTCTTCGCTTCCCGCTCAGAACACGCGTCGCTTCGCTCAGCGTCCCCCTCATCTGCCTGCCGGCATCTTCTCCCCGCCGGGGAGAAGAGACCAAGCCTTACCGCGTAAAGCTCTGCACATTGCCGGCGTCGACGTTGATGATGTTGCCGGTCGATTTTGCCGAAAGGTCCGATGCGAGGAAGTAGATCGCCTCGGCGATATCTTCCGGGAACACGTTGAGCTTCAGCATCGAACGCTTGCGGTAATGTTCCTCGAGATCATCCACCTCGATCTTCGAGGAGGCTGCGCGCTGTTCGCGCCACTCGCCGCTCCAGATCTTCGAGCCGCGCAGCACCGCATCCGGGTTGACGGTGTTGACACGGATGCCGGCATCCGCGCCTTCCAGCGCCAGGCAGCGGGCGAGATGGATTTCGGCGGCCTTCGCCGTGCAATAGGCAGAAGCATTCGGCGAGGCGGCAAGTCCGTTCTTCGAGGCAACGAAGACGATGTTGCCACCGAGCGCCTGACGTCGGAACAGGCGGAAGGCCTCACGCGAGACGAGGAAATAGCCGGTCGCCAGAATATCGATATTGCGGTTCCACGTCGAAAGCTCGGTGGCTTCGATCGGTGCGGAGGAGGCAATGCCGGCATTCGAAACGAGGATATCGATGCCGCCGAATTCGACCGAAGCTTCCGCGAAGGAGGCGATCACCGCATCTTCCTTGGTGACGTCGAGCCGGACGCTGCGCACGGCATCGGCGCCGTATTTCTTGATGAAATCGGCTTCCGTGCCTTCGAGCGCCGCCTGGTCGATATCGGCAAGCACGACGCAGGCGCCCTCGCCGACGAGGCGGGCAGCCGTTGCGCGGCCGATACCGCCGGCGCCGCCGGTGACGAAGGCGACCTTGCCGGCAAGGCTCTTCGGCTTCGGCATGCGCTGGAGCTTCGCCTCTTCGAGCAGCCAGTATTCGATGTCGAAGGCTTCCTGCTCCGGCAGGCCCTGATATTCCGAGACCGTCGAAGCGCCGCGCATGACGTTGATGGCATTGACGTAGAATTCGCTGGCGATGCGGGCCGTCGCCTTGTCACGGGCAAAGGACAGCATGCCGACGCCGGGAACGAGGAAGATGACCGGATTGGCGTCGCGCATGGCGGGCGAATTGTCATGCTTGCAGTCGTTGTAATAGCGGGCGTAGTCGGCGCGGTAATCTTCCAGCGCCTTGTCGAGACCGGCAACGATCGCATCGACATCCGGCTTGGCCGGGTCGAAATCGACGATCAGCGGGCGGATCTTGGTGCGCAGGAAATGGTCCGGGCAGCTGGTGCCGAGCGCGCCGAGCGGACGCAGTTCCTTGGAATTGACGAATTCCAGAACCGCGTCCTGATCGTCGAAATGGCCGAGCTTGCGTTCCTGCTTGCCGATGCGGCCGCGAATCTCCGGCATCAGGCGGGCGGCGATGGCGCGACGTTCGGCAACCGGCAGGCTCTGCACGACCGCGCCACCGAAGATCGTCTTGCCTTCGGTCTGGCCGGCAAACCACTCGATCGCCTTGTTGATGATATCGAGCGTCAGCTCGTAGCAGGCCTTGGCGTCGTTTGCCCAGGTGAAGAGACCATGGCTTTCGAGCACGACACCCCTAGCGTTCGGGTTCGCCGTGACGAAGGCTTCGAGATCGAGGCCGAGCTGGAAGCCCGGACGGCGCCAGGGCAGCCAGCCGATCTCGTCACCGAAGATCTGCTTGGTCAGCTCCCTGGAATTCTTCGACGCGGCGATCGCGATGATCGCGTCGGGATGCATGTGGTCGACATGGGTGAAAGGCACGAAGCCGTGCAGCGGCGTGTCGATCGAGGCGGCGCGGGCATTCAGGTTGAAGGTGCAGTGCGGCAGAAAGCCGACCATGCGGTCTTCATCTTCGACACCCTTATAGATGCCCTTCAGCGCTTCCAGCTTGTCCTGATAGAGCGTGGCGAAACCGTCGAGCTTGATGGTGCCGACATCGCCGCCCGAGCCCTTGACCCAGAGCACTTTCACCTTCTCGCCGGTCAGCGGATCGGTTTCCATCACCTTCGCCGAGGTGTTGCCGCCGCCGTAATTGGTGATGCGCTTGTCGGCGCCGAGCAGATTGGAGCGATAGAGAAGCTTGCCGGGCTCATCGAGGCCTGCCGCGTAACCATCATCCCACCGGTTTTCCAGAAGCCGGACGTTCGCCGCCATGTCATCCTCCCATATGAAATCATCATCGGGACGCGAGGTTCGCGCCCCTTTTCGATGACCGGTATCGCTCATCAAAATGGAGTTTGTCAATCGAAAACGATCAAATTCGATTATTGTGCAGCGCAATATGAAAATTTATGATCGTTTGTGATTGACAGCTTTTAACGGATACGAAATAAATACGACAAGAGGAGGAACCCAATGCACGAACGTGAACGCCATCGCATTATCTTAAGCGCCGTTCAGGAGAAGTCCGTGGTCACGATCCAGGACATTTCCGAACTGACGGAAGCTTCTGAGGCGACGATCCGGCGCGATATCGCGGCTCTTCATGTGCAGGGCAAGATCCGGCGCGTCCGCGGCGGCGCGGAAGCGGTGCACCCGCCGCAGCTCGGCAATCTCGCCGGCCGGCCCTTCCGGGTTTCAGAATCAGTCAACATCGATAAAAAGCGCGCAATTGCGCGCGCAGCCGTCGATCTCTGCGAGGCGGGCGACGCCATCATCATCAATGGCGGCACCACCACCTTCCAGATGGTGCATTACATGGCCGGCCACCGCATGCAGGTCATGACCAACTCTTTTGCCATCGCCGAACATCTGGTGAAGCATTCCAAGAATACGGTGACGGTGCCGGGCGGCGCGATCTATCGCGAGCAGAGCCTGATCCTGTCGCCTTTCGATAATGACGCGATCCGCAATTTTTATGCGCGGCGCATGTTCATCGGCGCGCAGGGCGTCGGCCCGCTCGGCATCATGGAGGCGGACGCGCTCATCATCCAGAGCGAGCAGAAGCTGATGCACCAGGCCGACGAACTCGTCGTCATGGCCGATTCAAGCAAATTCAATCGCCGGTCGAGCCTCATTCTCTGCGCGCTCGACCGCGTTTCTGCGATCATCACCGATGACGGGATTTCGGAAGAGGCGACTCGCATGGTCGAGAACGCCGGCGTCCGGCTCATCGTCGCGAACCCGGTGGCGCAGCTTGCGAAGGAGGATTCCTCGTCGGTCGCATGAAGCGCCGCCGAGGTGTGGAAGTCTAATCTTAATGGGAGGAAAGTGACATGAAATTCGCGAAAACACTGGCACTCGGCGCAGCGCTCGCCGTCGCCATGATGGCCGGCACTGCCAGCGCCAAGGACATCAAGATCGGCCTCGTCGTGAAGTCGCTCGGCAACGGCTTCTTCGACGCCGCCAACAAGGGCGCACAGGAAGCCGCCAAGGAACTCGGCGGCGTAGAGGTCATCTACACCGGCCCGACGTCGACGACGGCCGAAGGCCAGATCGAAGTCATCAACTCGCTGATCGCCCAGGGCGTCGATGCCATCGCCGTTTCGGCCAACGATCCCGACGCGCTCGTTCCGGCGCTGAAGAAGGCGGCTCAGCGCGGCATCAAGGTGATCTCCTGGGATTCGGGCGTAGCACCGGAAGGCCGCATCCTGCAGCTCAACCCGTCGTCCAACGAGCTGATCGGCAAGATGTGCCTGACGCTCGTCAAGGATCACCTGGAAGGCGGCAAGGGCGACTTCGCCATCCTGTCGGCCACGACCACTTCGACCAACCAGAACATCTGGATCGACCAGATGAAGAAGCAGCTCAAGGATTTCGCCGGTCTCAATCTCGTCACCACGGTTTACGGCGACGACCTCTCCGACAAGTCCTATCGTGAAGCCGAAGGCCTGCTGAAGTCCAACCCGAACGTCAAGGTCATCGTCGCTCCGACGACGGTCGGCGTTCTCGCCGCTTCGAAGGTCGTCGAAGACAAGGGCCTCGTCGGCAAGGTCTACGTCACCGGTCTCGGCCTGCCGTCCGAAATGGCCGGCGCGATCAAGTCGGGCGCCACGAAGGAATTCGCCATCTGGAACCCGATCGACCTCGGCTACTCCGCCACCCAGATCGCCTATCGCCTCGTCAAGGGCGAAACCGACGGCAAGCCGGGCAGCGAAATCGAAGCCGGCCGCATGGGCAAGATCAAGGTCGGCGACAACGGCGAAGCCGCCATGGCCGATCCCTTCGTCTACAATGCTTCGAACATCGACCAGTTCTCCAAGGTCTTCTGATCGTTAAGACCCCCTCTGGCCTGCCGGCCATCTCCCCCACAAGGGGGGAGATAATCTGAAGCAACGCCCCCGCCCATCGCGAGCCTCGGTATCGCGATGGGTCAAGCCCCTCCCCCTTGTGGGGAGGGGTTGGGGAGGGGTTCTCAAGGTGAAACGAATAATGCACGCCGCAACGCAAAAGCACGATGTCAGCCCCATGCCCGATGCGCCCGCCATTCTGGAAATGCGCGGCATCTCCCAGATCTTTCCTGGCGTGAAAGCGCTCGACAATGTCAGCATTGCCCTTCACCCCGGCACGGTGACGGCGCTGATCGGCGAAAACGGCGCCGGCAAATCGACGCTCGTCAAGATCCTGACCGGCATCTACAGGCCGAACGAAGGTGAGATCCTGGTCGACGGCCGGACAGTGACCTTCGCCAGCGCCCAGGCCGCGATCGATGCAGGCGTCACCGCCATCCATCAGGAAACCGTGCTGTTCGACGAGCTGACGGTTGCCGAAAACATCTTCCTCGGCCATGCGCCGCGCACGCGCTTTCGCACCATCGACTGGCAGGTGATGAACACCCGCTCGAAGACGCTGCTGACGGCACTTGAAAGCAATATCGATCCGACGATCCGGCTGAAGGACCTCTCGATCGCGCAACGCCATCTCGTGGCAATCGCCCGCGCTTTGTCGATCGAGGCCCGCATCGTCATCATGGACGAACCGACCGCCGCTCTTTCCCGCAAGGAGATCGACGATCTCTTCCGCATCATCAAGGGTCTGAAGGAACAGGGCAAGGCGATCCTGTTCATCAGCCACAAGTTCGACGAGCTTTACGAGATCGCCGACGATTTCGTCGTCTTCCGCGACGGCCGCGCCGTCGGCCAGGGCCGGCTCAAGGAGACGCCGCAGGACGAGATCGTCCGCATGATGGTCGGCCGCGATGTCGAAAACGCCTTTCCGAAGATCGACGTGGCGATCGGCGCTCCGGTGCTCGAAGTCGAAAAATACAGCCACCGCACCGAATTCCGCGATATCTCGCTGACCCTGCGCAAGGGCGAGATCCTCGGCATCTACGGCCTGATCGGCGCCGGGCGTTCGGAACTCGCGCAATCGCTCTTCGGCATCACCAGGCCGCTCTCCGGCCGGCTGACGCTCGAAGGCCGGGAAATTTCGATCAACTCGCCGTATGATGCGATCCGCGCCGGCATCGTCTACGTGCCGGAAGAGCGCGGCCGCCACGGCCTGGCGCTGCCGATGCCGATCTACCAGAACATGACGCTGCCGTCGCTGGCGCGCACCTCGCGCAAGGGCTTCCTGCAGGCCGCGGAAGAATTCGCGCTCGCCCGCAAATATGCCGAGCGGCTGGATCTGCGCGCCGCCGCCCTCTCCGTTCCGGTCGGCACGCTGTCGGGCGGCAACCAGCAGAAGGTCGTCATCGGCAAGTGGCTCGCCACCATGCCCAAGGTCATCATTCTCGATGAACCCACAAAGGGCATCGACATCGGCTCGAAGGCTGCCGTCCACGGCTTCATCAGCGAACTCGCGGCCGAGGGCCTCTCCATCATCATGATCTCTTCCGAACTGCCCGAAATCATCGGCATGTCGGACCGCGTGCTGGTGATGAAGGAAGGCCTGTCGGCCGGGCTCTTCGAGCGCGATCAGCTTTCGCCGGAAGCGCTGGTGCGCGCGGCGACCGGAAATGCATGAGGTGACGAGCATGATGAGACTGATCAGAAAACGCGAAACGCTGCTCTTCGCCATCATCGTGGTGATGATCGTCGTCTTCTCGACGCGGGCCGCCGATTTCGCCACACCGGATAATCTCGCCGGCATCTTCAACGACACCGCAATCCTCATCATCCTGGCGCTCGCCCAGATGACTGTCATCCTGACGAAATCGATCGATCTCTCGGTTGCCGCCAATCTCGCCTTTACCGGCATGGCGATCGCGATGATGAATGCCGCCTTTCCCGGCCTGCCGCTGATCGTGCTGATCCTTGCCGCGGTCGTGATCGGCGCGGCCCTCGGCACCATCAACGGCTTCCTCGTCTGGCGCCTCGAAATCCCACCGATCGTCGTGACCCTCGGCACGCTCACCATCTATCGCGGCATGGCCTTCGTGCTCTCCGGCGGCGCCTGGGTAAACGCGCACCAGATGACGCCGACCTTCCTCGCCGTTCCCCGCACGCCGATCCTCGGACTGCCGGTGCTGAGCTGGGTCGCGATCATCATCGTCGCGCTGATGTACATGCTGCTGCGCTACAGCCAGTTCGGCCGCTCGGCCTATGCGACCGGCGGCAACCCGACGGCTGCCGTCTATGCCGGCATCGATACCGGCAAGACGAAATTCCTTGCCTTCGTGCTCTCGGGCGCTTTGGCCGGCCTTTCCAGCTATCTCTGGGTCTCGCGTTATGCCGTCGCCTATGTCGATATCGCCAACGGCTTCGAACTCGACAGCGTCGCGGCCTGCGTGATCGGCGGCATTTCCATTGCCGGCGGCGTCGGCTCGGTCGCCGGTACGGTGCTCGGCGCGCTGTTCCTCGGGGTCATCAAGAACGCGCTGCCGGTCATCGGCATTTCACCCTTCACGCAGATGGCGATATCAGGCACCGTCATCATCCTTGCCGTCGTCTTCAACGCACGGCGCGAGCGCAATCGAGGCCGCATCATCCTGCGTGACCGCGCGGCAGCGGAGGTCGCAGCATGAGCGCAGTTTCCTCAACACCCGAAAAACGGGTCATTCCCGATCGCCTCGGCACGCCGTTCAGGCGCATCATTTCGAGCTGGGAAGTGCTGCTCTTCGGTGTGGCCGTCCTGATCTTCATCTTCAATTCCGTGGCCTCGCCTTACTTCCTCGATGCCTGGAACCTCTCGGACGCGACCTTCAACTTCACCGAAAAGGCGATGATCGCCTTCGCCATGGCGCTGCTCGTCATCTCGGGCGAGATCGACCTCTCAGTCGCCGCGATCATCGCGCTCGCCTCGACGGCGATGGGCGCGGCAGCGCAGCTTGGCATCGGCACACCGGGATTGGTGCTGATCGGCATCGGCACCGGCCTTGCCTGCGGCATCTTCAACGGTGTGCTCGTCTCGGTGCTGAAACTGCCGTCGATCGTCGTTACCATCGGCACGATGAGCCTGTTCCGCGGCATTTCCTATATCGTGCTCGGCGATCAGGCCTACGGTAAGTACCCGGCCGATTTTGCCTATTTCGGTCAGGGCTACGTGTTCTGGGTCTTTTCCTTCGAATTCGTCCTGTTCATCGTGCTCGCGATCCTCTTCGCCATCCTGCTGCATGCGACGAATTTCGGCCGGCAGGTCTATGCGATCGGCAACAATGATTTCGCCGCCCGCTTCTCCGGCATTCCGGTCGAGCGCGTCAAATTCATTCTCTTCCTGCTGACCGGTGTCATGAGCGGCGTTGCCGCCGTCTGCCTGACCTCGCGCCTCGGCTCGACTCGGCCGTCGATCGCTCAGGGGTGGGAACTCGAAGTCGTCACCATGGTCGTGCTCGGCGGCATCTCGATCCTCGGCGGCTCCGGCAGGATCGGCGGCGTCGTCATCGCCGCCTTCGTCATGGGCCTCGTCACCTTCGGCCTCGGCCTGTTGAACGTGCCCGGCATCGTCATGTCGATCTTCATCGGCCTGCTTCTGATCATCACCATCGCGATCCCGATCATCGCCCGCCGCATCAAGCTCATGAGCTCCCGATGACCTTGGAAAAACACGCCTTCAAGATGCAGCTCAATCCCGGCATGGAAGCCGAATATCGCAAGCGGCACGACGAGATCTGGCCGGAACTGGTCGATCTCCTGCACCAGTCGGGCGCCAGCGACTATTCCATCCATCTCGACCGTCAGACCAACACGCTATTCGGCGTGCTGACGCGGCCTGTCGATCACACGATGGCGAGCCTGCCGGAGCATCCGGTCATGAAGAAATGGTGGGCTCATATGGCCGATATCATGGCGACCAATCCGGACAATTCGCCTGTTCAAAGCGACCTCGTCACGCTCTTCCATATGCCATGACCACCAGCTCCTATCGCCGCATCGCCGTTCTCGACATCGGCAAGACCAATGCCAAGGTCGTCGTGCTCGACAGCGGGACGGGCGCCGAGATCGCCGTT
This sequence comes from Rhizobium sp. BR 249, assembly GCF_047445895.1. Classification (NCBI taxonomy): domain Bacteria; kingdom Pseudomonadati; phylum Pseudomonadota; class Alphaproteobacteria; order Hyphomicrobiales; family Rhizobiaceae; genus Rhizobium; species Rhizobium sp. BR 249. The sequence goes on from NZ_JARWKX010000012.1 coordinate 53,816, forward strand.
CTGAAGCGGCCGAACATCACGATCAAGACCGGCCCCTACCCGCATTACGATATCGAGGCGCTCTGGTCCTTCGCGCTCGATGCGCTGAAGCGCCTTGCGCGGGAGCCCGGCTTTGATGCCATTTCGATCACCACCCATGGCGCCGCCGCTGCACTGCTCGGCCGGGACGGGACACTCGCCATGCCCGTCATCGACTACGAACATGAATATCCGCAGGAGATCCGCGACGCCTACACCGGGCTGCGTCCTTCCTTCGACGAAACCTTCTCGCCGCGCCTTGCGATGGGTCTCAATGTCGGCGCGCAGCTGCATTACCAGAAAACAGCCTTTCCCGAGGAATTCGCTGAGGTCACTGAGATCGTAACCTATGCGCAATATTGGGCGGCGCGGCTGACCGGCGTCGTCGCCAACGAACTGACGTCGCTCGGCTGCCACACCGACCTCTGGAACCCAAAAACATCAAGCTATTCCTCATTGGTCGACAAGCTCGGCATCCGCGACCTGATGGCGCCGATCCGCTCCGCCTTCGATGCGCTCGGTCCTGTTCGGCCTGATATCGTCGCCGAACTCGGCCTTGCCGCACCTGTGCCTGTCTATTGCGGCATTCACGATTCCAACGCCTCGCTGCTGCCGCATCTCGTCCATCGCCAGGCGCCCTTCGCCGTCGTCTCCACAGGCACATGGGCCATCAATTTCGGCGTCGGCGGCGATCTCGATCACCTCGATGCGAAACGCGATGCGCTCGCCAATGTCGATGCCTATGGCCGCGCCGTCCCCTCCTCGCGTTTCATGGGCGGGCGGGAATTCGAGATCCTTTCCGCTGAGATCGGCCCCGTGAACGACGAAGCCGCCTGGGCAGCGATCGGTGCTGTGATCGGCAAGGGCACGATGCTGCTGCCCAACATTGCGCCCGGCTCCGGACCCTTCCCGGGAAAGGTAGGTCGTTGGATCGGCGCCGAGAAAGCAAGCCGCGAGGCGCGTCATGCCGCCGCCTGCCTCTACCTGGCGCTGATGACCGACGCCTGCCTCGCACTGATCGGCGCCAAAGGCCCTATCATCGTCGAAGGACCTTTTGCTTTGAACGAGACCTATCTCAAGGTACTTGCAGCACTTACCGGCCGCGAGGTTCTGGCGCTTCCCGGCTCGACCGGCACCAGCCAGGGTGCGGCGCTGCTCACCGGCATCCGGCCGGTCTCCGGTGCCGAGAGGCACTTTGCACCGGCCGATATCCCGGGATTGGCCGCCTATCGCGACCGCTGGTACGCGGCGATGGAATAGGAGTCTTTCCAAGAACGGCCTTGTTCGCCCCGGCCTTGCGGTTAGTGTGCACCTCGAACATCATTCGAGGAGATAGCATGACAGAGATATTCGATCCGCGCGGCCTCGCATCCACGCTTCACCGCCTGCGCCAATCCGGCAGGCAGGAGGCAACGAGCACGTTCGCGCTGCCGGCCGATCTGCATCAGGCGATGGAGGCGCAGAATTTCCTCGCCGCCGCGGACGACATTTCCAGCAACGCCTGGAAGGTGACCGTCTCGCCGGAGGGCCAAGCAGTCACCGGCCCGCTGCATCCCTATGCCGAAGCCGTCTCCGGCGCTGATATTCCATGGTATCCGGGGCTGAAATTCGAAACCGAGATTGCCGTGCGCCTCGGCAAGGATCTGCCGATCCGCGCGGGTAAGCCGTACAGCCGCGCCGAAGTGGTCGAGGCGATCTCCTCCGTCTATCTCGGCGCCGAGCTGCTGGTCAGCGCCATTAGGGAAAGCGGCGGCGTGTCCTTTCTGCTGTTTGTCGCCGACCGCCTCGGCAATAGCGGCTATGTCCTCGGCCCACAGATCGACAGGAACCTCGTCGATACCGCCCCCGGCACGTCGCTCAAGGTCATCCATGCCGGCCGCACCATCTATGACGGTCCCGCGCAGCATCCGAAGGGCGACGTTCTCACCTGGCTCGTCGACTACGCCAATGACGGGCTGCGCCCCGAAGCATCGCTGAAGACGGGCGCGCTCGTCACGACGGGCACGTTGAGCGGCGCGATCGAACTGACCGAACCTGGCGAGATCGATATCCTGCTCGGCGACAGCAGACTGAATTTTTCGGTGTCGAAGGCATGATTGGCGCCTGTTCTGCCTGCGGCCGCCGCCATGCCCGCACGGCCGCCTTCAAGCTCGGCAGAAAATGTTAAGTTGACAATCCAGGTTTAGTTTTGCAGGAACCGGGTGCGGGAGGGAGGCTTGCCTTTTGAACCTGCAGCGCCGAACCTGGAGCAGACCATGCCTTCGCCTTTCCTTGCCCTGTCGGAAATCGACTATGCCATCGGGCCGAAACCCGTGCTGTCCGGCATCGATCTGACGCTCGAGCATGGCCGCATCTACGGCCTGGTGGGGCCGAACGGCTCCGGCAAGAGCACGCTTTTGAAGATCGTCGCCCGCCAGATCGCACCGAAATCCGGTGCCATCGCTTTCGACGGCAGATCGGCGGCGGACTGGGGTGCCCGGGAATTTGCCCGGCACGTCGCCTACATGCCGCAGTTCACCCCGGCGACCGACGGCATGACCGTTCGGGAACTGATCGCGCTCGGCCGCTTCCCCTGGCATGGCACGCTCGGCCGCTTCACAGCGGCGGACCGCAGCAAGGTAGAGGAGGCAATCACCCGTACCGAGCTTGAGAATTTTGCCGATCGTCTCGTCGCCAACATGTCCGGCGGCGAGCGTCAGCGCGCCTGGATCGCCATGATGCTCGCCCAAGATGCCCGCTGCCTCTTGCTCGACGAACCGACATCGGCGCTCGACCTCGCCCATCAGGCAAGCGTCCTCTCCCTGGTGCAGGAACTCAGCCACGAACGCGGGCTGACCGTCATTATCGTGCTACACGATATCAACCTCGCCGCGCGTTACTGCGATGCGATCATCGCGCTCAACCGCGGCCGGATCACCGCCGAAGGCACGCCCGCCGAGATCATGCAGGCCGACAAGCTGCGATCGATTTTCGGCGTCGGCATGGGCGTCTTCCCGCATCCGGTTCGAAACGAGCCGGTCAGCTATCTCCTGTAGGCCACCGCCTAAACCTTCTCACGGAACATCTCGATGATGGCGGAAAAATCCCTTCCGCCATTGCCCTGCTTTTCGAACAGCGCGAAAAGCTGGGCCGCTTCCGCACCCATCGGCGTGGACGCACCGCTCGCCAGCGCCGCCTCCTGCGAGAGTCTCAGATCCTTCAGCATCAGCGCCGCGGCAAAACCCGGCTTGTAACCGTTGTTGGCAGGCGAGGTCGGCACCGGCCCGGGCACCGGGCAATAGGTATTGATCGCCCAGCATTGGCCCGACGAGGTGGAGGCGACGTCGAACAGCGCCTGATGCGAAAGGCCGAGTTTCTCGGCGAGCACGAAGCCTTCGCAGACGCCGATCATCGAAATGCCGAGGATCATGTTGTTGCAGATCTTGGCCGCCTGGCCGGCGCCCGCCTCGCCGCAATGGACGATCTTCTTGCCCATCGCCTCCAGGATCGGCTTCGCCCGGGCGAAGGCCTCGTCCGAGCCGCCCGCCATGAAGGTCAACGTGCCTGCGGTCGCCCCGCCGGTGCCGCCGGAGACGGGCGCGTCGAGCGACGGGCAGCCTGCGGCCTTGGCCATCTCATGCGCCTTGCGGCTGCTTTCGACATCGATTGTGGAGCAATCGATGACAAGCGTGTCCTGCGCCGCGGTCTGCAGGATGTCCGTCCAGGCCGTCAGCACGTGTTTGCCCTGCGGCAGCATAGTGATGACGATTTCGGCGTCCTTCACCGCCTGGCTGGCATGGCTCGCCGGCTTGACGCCGCTCGCCTCGGCCGCCTTCAGCACGGGAGCGGCGAGATCGAAGCCAAGGACTTCGTGACCCGACTTGACGAGATTGGCCGCCATCGGCCCGCCCATATTGCCCAATCCGATGAATGCGATCCTTGCCATGGTCTTCTCCTATCGATTGTCTTCGAGGATCATCGCGGCCGCCTTCTCAGCGATCATGATCGTCGGCGAATTGGTGTTGCCCGAGGTGATCGACGGCATCACCGAGGCGTCGGCGATCCTGAGCTTGCCGAGCGCGCGCAGTTTCAGCCGGGGATCGACGACGCTGTCCCGGTCTGCGCCCATGCGGCAGGTGCCGACGGGATGGAAGATCGTCGTGCCGATATCGCCCGCCGCCCGCTCCAGATCGGCCTCCGTCTGATAGCTGGGGCCGGGCTTGAATTCCTCCGGCCGGAAGCGGGCGAAGGAAGGCTGCGCGACGATCTTGCGCGTCAACCGTATGGAGCGGACAGCTATGTCACGATCGCGCTGCGTCGAGAGGTATTTCGGGCTGATCGTCGGCTGGGCGGCGAAATCCGGGCTCGACAGATGCACCGAACCCCGGCTTTCCGGCCTCAGATTGCAGACGCTCGCCGTGATCGCCGGGAAGGGATGGACGGGATCGCCGAACTTCTCCAGTGAGACCGGCTGCACGTGATATTGCAGATCAGGCGTTTCCCGGTCCGGGCCCGAACGGGTGAAGATGCCGAGCTGGCTCGGCGCCATCGCCATCGGGCCGGAGCGGCGCACGAGATATTCGAGCCCGATCGCCGCCTTGCCGATCAGCTTGGTCGCCTTCTCGTTCAAGGTTGGAACGCCGGTCACTTTGTAGGCGAGGCGCAGTTGCAAATGATCCTGCAGGTTCTCGCCGACGCCTTTCACCTCGGTGACGACATCGACGCCCGCCTGCCGCAGCACCTCGCCCTTGCCGATGCCGGACAGTTCCAGAATATGCGGCGAGCCGATCGAGCCGGCGGAAAGGATGGTTTCCCGGGCCGCATAGGCGCGTTTGGCGACGCCATCATGCTGGAACTCGACGCCGGCAACAGTGCCCTCCTCCACCAGCAGCCGGCGGACCTGGGCTTTGGTCAAAACGGTCAGGTTCGCGCGCTTCATTGCCGGGCGCAGAAAGGCCTTGGAGGTGTTCCAGCGAATGCCGGAGCGCTGGTTGACGTCGAAATAGCCGGAGCCCTCGTTGCTGCCGCGGTTGAAATCCGCCGTCTCCGGAATGCCTGCCTCCCTCGCCGCCTGCTGGAAGGCATCGAGCACGGCCCAGCGCACCCGCGCCTTCTCGATGCGCCATTCGCCGCCGGCGCCGTGCATGTCATCGGCGCCACGATAGAAATCCTCGGATTTCGTGAAGAAGGGCAGAATATCGTCCCAGCCCCAGCCGGTGCAGCCCATCTGCCGCCAGAGGTCGTAGTCGCGGGCCTGGCCGCGCATGTAGATCATGCCGTTGATCGACGAACAGCCGCCGAGCACCTTGCCGCGGGGATAGGTGAGCGCCCGGCCGTTCAGCCCCGCTTCCGGCGCCGTGGTGAAGCACCAGTCGGTGCGCGGATTGTTGATGCAATAGAGATAGCCCACAGGAATATGGATCCAGTGGTAGTTGTCGCTGCCGCCGGCTTCGAGCAGCAGGACACGGCTTCTTCCATCGGCCGACAGCCGGTTGGCGAGCACGCAGCCGGCGCTGCCTGCCCCGATGATGATGTAGTCGTAGCGATCCATGCCCCTCACGAAACTCCAGATGCTTTCTGCTTCCCTCTCTCCGTGGGTCGGGGAGAGGGACAGACGCAGCGCCGCCGCCCATCTCTTTTCCGGGGGAAGAGAGCTCCTTCCCGGAAAGAGAGAGGTCCGCCCGTTCAGCGGCGATAGACGAAGCCCAGTTTCCGCCCCAGCCGCGAAGCGTAGAATTCGCCGATGATGCCGCGGCGGAAGATCAGCACGCAGACCATGAAGACGATGCCGGTGATGATCGTCACCGGGAATTCCGAGGTGGCGAGGTAGTTTTCCAGCGCCACCACCAGCCCCGCGCCGAAAAGCGGGCCGATCAGCGTGCCGATGCCGCCGAGCAGCGTCATCAGGATCACTTCGCCCGACATCTGCCAAGCGACGTCGGTGAGCGTCGCGAATTGGAAGACGAGCGATTTCACCGCGCCCGCCAGCCCGGCAAGCGCCGCCGACATGACGAAGGCGCCGAGCTTGTAGCGCGCCACGGAATAGCCGAGCGAGATCGCCCGTTGCTCGTTCTCGCGGATCGATTTCAGGATCATGCCGAAGGGCGAGTTGATGAAACGCCAGATGATCAGGATGCCGATCAGAAAGACGGCCAGCACGAAATAATACATGTTGGTCGAGTTGTTCAGATCGATGAAGCCGAAGAGGTGACCGCGCGGCACCGATTGAATGCCGTCCTCGCCTTCGGTGAACTCCGCCTGCAGGCAGAAGAAGAAGAACATCTGCGACAGCGCCAGCGTGATCATCGCGAAATAGATGCCCTGCCGGCGGATCGCGAAGAAGCCCATGACCAGGCCGAGAAACGCTGCGCCCGCCACGCCGATCAGGATGCCGAGTTCCGGTGGCAGCCCCCATGCCTTCACCGTGTAGGCGGTGAAATAGGCCGCCCCGCCGAAGAAGGTGGCATGGCCGAAGGAAAGCAGGCCGGTATAGCCGAGCAGCAGGTTGAAGGCGCAGGCGAACAGCGCGAAGCAGAGCAGCTTCATCAGGAAGATCGGATAGAAGAAGAACGGCGCCAGCAGCAGGAGCAGCAGCCCGGCAAGCAGGAAGCCCGCCTGGACCGAAAGGGCGGTCCGGCTTTTTTCCGTTCGGACGGTTTCGTTGATGTCGGTGATGTCAGCCATGTCAAGCATCCCGGCCGAAGAGGCCCGCGGGCCTGATGAGAAGCACGATCGCCATGATGACGAAGATCACGATGTTGGACGCCTCGGGATAGAAGACCTTGGTCAAGCCCTCGGCAATGCCGAGCACATAGCCGGTGATGATCGCGCCCATGATCGATCCCATGCCGCCGACCACGACCACGGCGAAGACGACGATGATCATGTTCGAGCCCATCAGCGGCGAGACCTGGTAGATCGGCGCCGCCAGCACGCCGGCAAAAGCGGCAAGCCCGGCGCCGAGCGCATAGGTCAGCGTCAGCAGCACCGGCACATTGACACCGAAGACCTGCACCAGCACGGCGTTTTCGGTGGCAGCGCGGAGATAGGCCCCGAGCTTGGTCTTCTCGATCAGCAGCCATGTGCCGAGGCAGACGACAAGCGAGACGACGACCACCCAGCCGCGATAGATCGGCAGGAACATGAAGCCGAGATTGGCCCCGCCGGCAAGCGCCGCCGGCGTCGCATAGGGTTGGCCGGACGAGCCGTAAAGATAGCGGAAGGTGCCTTCGACCGCGAGCGCCAGCCCGAAGGTAAAGAGCAGGCCGTAGAGCGGATCGAGATCGTAGAGCCGGCGCAGGAACAGCCGCTCGATGACGGCGCCGGCAAGGCCGACGATGACGGGCGCCAGGATCAGCGACGGCCAGTAGCCGATGCCGGCATAGGTCAGCAGCAGATAGGCGGCGAAGGCGCCGAGCATATATTGGGCGCCATGGGCGAAGTTGATCACCCGGAGCAGGCCGAAGATGATGGCGAGGCCGAGGCTGAGCAACGCATAGAACGAGCCATTGATCAGGCCGATCAACAGCTGGCCGAGCAGCGCCTGCAGGGGAATGCCGAAGATCATCGTCATCTGGTCACACTCCCAGAACCTTGTGCAGCGTATCCATGCGCTGCGGCAGTTCGCCGACCGGGAATTCCGACACCATCTGCCCATGATCCATCAGATAGAAGCGATCGGCAATACGGCTGGCGAAGCGGAAGTTCTGCTCGACGAGCAGGATCGTCATGCCGCGCTCCTTGAGTTTCTTCAGCACCTCGCCGATGCGCTGGACGATGACGGGAGCAAGCCCTTCCGTCGGTTCGTCGAGAATGAGCAGCCGCACACCAGTGCGGAGAATCCGGGCGATCGCCAGCATCTGCTGCTCGCCGCCTGATAGTTTGGTGCCCGGGCTGCCGCGGCGCTCGTAGAGATTGGGAAAGAGCTCATAGATCTCGTCGAGCGTCATGCCGCCCTCCGCCACGACAGGCGGCAGCAGCAGGTTTTCCGAAACCGTGAGCGTCGAAAAGATGCCGCGCTCCTCCGGCACGAAGCCGATGCCCCGATGCGCCGTCTTGTGCAGCGGTACCTGCATCATGTCGCTGCCGGCAAAGCTGATCCTGCCCTTGCGGGCGCGCACGATGCCGGTGATGGTGCGCAGTGTCGTCGTCTTGCCGACGCCGTTGCGGCCGAGAATGGTGATCGTCTCGCCTTCGCCGACATGCATGTCGACCCCGTGCAATATGTGGCTTTCGCCGTACCAGGCATTGAGGCCCTGAACTTCGAGGAGAGCGGCCATCAATGCTCCTCCGTACCCATGTAGGCCACGCGGACGCGCTCGTCCTGGCTGACGGTGGCATAATCGCCTTCCGCGAGGATCTCGCCGCGCTGAAGCACGGTGACGTGCTGGCAGATATTGGCGACGACGGAGAGATTGTGCTCGACCATCAGCACGGCCCGATCGCGGGCGACGTCGCGAATGATCGATGAGACGACGCCGACATCCTCATGCCCCATGCCGGCCATCGGTTCGTCGAGCAGCAGCACCTTCGGATCGAGCGCCAGTGTCGTGGCGATCTCCAGCACCCGCTTGCGGCCATAGGAAAGATCGGCGGCGATATGGTCGCGTTCCTTGGAAAGCCCGACGCTGGCAAGCAGCTGCTCGGCGCGCTCGTTCAGCCGGTCAAGCGCCGAGAGAGGCCGCCAGAACTGGGTGGAGAGGTTGTTCGGCCGTTGCAGCGCCACGCGCACATTGTCGAGCACGGAGAGGTGCGGAAAGACCGCCGAAATCTGGAAAGAGCGCACCAGCCCCATGCGCGCCACCTTATCGGGCGCGGTGCCGGTGATATCGGTGCCCATCAGGGTGATCGTTCCCGCCGTCGGCTGCAGGAACTTCGTCAAGAGATTGAAGACCGTCGTCTTGCCGGCGCCGTTCGGGCCGATCAGTGCATGCACGCTGGCGTCATGCACGTCGAGATCGACGTTCTTGACGGCCGTGAAGCCGCCGAAATCACGGCGCAGGCCGCGGGCGGACAGGACCACCCGCGGCTTTGCCTGAGTTTCAATCGCGGAAACCGCCATCGTGCTTACTTCACCAGATCGCAGCCGCTCTTGGCGGGATCGATATAGGCTTCCTTGCCGGGAATGGTGGCGAGAACGTTGAAGTAATCCCACGGCTCCTTGCTTTCTGAAGGCTTCTTGACCTGCAGCAGGTACATGTCGTGGATCATGCGGCCATTGGCGCCAACCGTGCCGCCGCGGCCGAAGACGTCGTCGACGGGCATGTCATGCAACAGCTTGGCGACGGCTTCCGTATCGTCGGTGCCGGCCTTCTGCACCGCCTTCAGATATTGCGTCACCGCCGAATAGGTGCCGGCGTGGACCATGTTCGGCATCTTGCCGGTGCGGTCGAAGAACTTCTTGGCGAAGGCGCGGCTCTCGTCGTCGCGGTTCCAGTAGAAGCCTTCCGTCAGCGTCAGCCCCTGCGCCGCTTCGAGGCCGAGGCCGTGCACTTCGGCGAGCGTGAAGAGCAGCGCCGCCAGATGCTGGCCGCCCTGGGTGATGCCGAATTCGGCCGCCTGCTTGATGGCATTCGAGGTGTCGAGACCGGCATTGGCAAGGCCGATCACCTTGGCGCCGGAGGATTGCGCCTGCAGCAGGAAGGACGAAAAGTCCTGCGTCGACAGCGGGTGTCGAACCGAGCCGACGACCGTGCCGCCGCTCGCCTTGACGTAATCGGTCGTCTGCTGTTCCAGCGAATAGCCGAAGGCATAGTCGGCGGTCAGGAAGAACCAGCTGTCGCCGCCCTGCTTGACGAGCGCGCCGCCGGTGCCGACGGCCAAGGCATGCGTGTCGTAGGCCCAGTGGAAACCGTAGGGCGAGCAGGCCTTGCCGGTCAGATCCGTCGTCGCAGCACCGGTGACGATGTCGATCTTCTTCTTTTCCTTGCCGATCGCCTGCACGGCGAGCGCCACCGAGGAGGTCGTCAGTTCCATGATCGCATCGACCTGCTCGGTGTCGTACCATTGGCGGGCGATGTTGGAGGCGATGTCAGGCTTGTTCTGGTGGTCGGCATCGACGATCTCGACCGGTACACCCAGCACCTTGCCGCCGAAATCCTCGACCGCCATCTTGGCGGCTTCGACGGAAGACTTGCCGCCGAAGTCGGCGTAGACGCCCGACTGGTCGTTCAGAATGCCGATCTTGACCTTGCCGTCGGTCGCGCTCTGCGCGAGCACCGCGGTGCTGCTTGCAAGCAGAAATGCTACGGACGCAATGAAACTCTTTCGCATATTCTCTCCTCCCAGAGATTAGCCAGATTACGGTTCTGTTCAGATTTGGCCAGCCGCGCTCCTCAGAGCGGCCGACCCTCAGCTTACGATCAAGGAAATTCCGCCTTGAAGCAACGGGTGGTTTACAACTAATTCCAAACAGTATCTGTTCGTTTTTGAACAGATGGGGATCGCGATGACCAACCCACCGCAGTTTACTTGGGACGATCTTCAATTTTTTCTAGCCGTCGCCCGCACAGGACAGCTCTCGACGGCTGCCCGCCAGCTGCGTTCCAGCCATGCCACGGTTTCGCGCCGCATCGACCGGCTGGAATTCACCCTCAAGGTCAAGCTCTTCGAGCGCAATCCGCGCGGCTACGTGCTGACATCAATGGGCACGCGTTTCATCGAGACGGCCGAGAAGATGGAGCAGGAGACCGAGCGGCTGCGCGCCGATCTCGCCGACGGCTCGATGGCGCAACGCGGCCTGGTGCGCCTCAGCGCGCCGGAGGGTTTTGCCAATTTCTTCTTCGCGCCGGTACTGCCGCGCTTCGCCGCCCGGCATCCGCATCTCTCGCTCGAACTGGTGACGATCCAGCAGATCATGTCGCTGTCGCGCAAGGAAGCCGATATCTCCGTCGTGCTCGACGAGCCGAAAGGCGGTCCCTATTTCGCCGAGAAGCTGACGGACTACCATCTGCAGATCTATGGCTCACGCGACTATCTGGCAAAGGCTCCTGAGATCACCTGCCGCGACGACCTGCTCGGCCATCCCTTCGTCAGCTATATCGAAGAGATGATCTTCGCGCCGGGCCTGGACTATCTCGGCGACGTGCATCCGCGCATCAAGCCGCAATTCCAGAGCTCCAGCATCTTCGCGCAGCTTACCGCCACCCGAAACGGCCTCGGCCTCTGCATCCTGCCCTATTTCTTCGCCAGCCGTTATCCCGAACTCGTGCGCGTGCTGCCCGAAGAGATCGACCTCAAGCGCCAGTACTGGATCACCTGCCACCGCGATCTGAAACAGGCGCCGCGCGTGCGCGCCGTCATCGATTTCCTGCGCGAAGCGGTGCGCGGCGAGGATGCGCGCTTCGTGCCGCCCTATGTCACCGCCGCCGGCCCGGCACGACGCGCAAAGGCCGAAAACTGACTATTTCAGGAACTCGGCCCGGTGCGGTGTGAAGGTATCGATCAGCCGGCCCTTTTCCAGCGCCCGGACGCCGTGGACGAGATTGGGCGGCACGATGAAGCTGCCGCCCTGCCTGAGCAATTCGGTGCGGCCATCGATCGTCACTTCGAAGCTGCCTTCCGCGACATAACTTGCCTGGATATGCGGATGCGAATGAGCAGCACCCACCGCGCCGCTTTCGAAGGCCACTTCCACCATCATCATCTCGGGCAGATAGGTCATGATGCGCCTGGTGACGCCGGGCTCCGGATTGACCCATTCGGCGCCTTCGGCCGATACGAACAGATCGCTTGACGACATTTCCGCCTCCTCGTTCCAGAATCTTGCGCGCAAAGTGGATCATGCCGCGGCCTTTGAAAAGGGCCGAAAGGCACCTTTTGATGTGGGTCGACTTCTGTTGACGCAGTCGGCTGGCGGGTCTATGGCCAGATTGAACGAGGCAAGCCTGAATTCACGGTGAGGAGACGCCGCCATGCAGCATACGCGCGAGGTTTTCGACTGGACCGACCCCTTCCGGCTGGCGGAACAGCTCACCGACGAAGAGCGCATGGTGCAGGACACCGCCCATTCTTACGCGCAGGAAAAGCTTGCTCCGCGCGTTATCGACGCCTTCCGCAATGAAAAGACCGATCCCGAAATCTTCCGCGAAATGGGCGCCCTCGGCCTGCTCGGGCCGACGATCTCGCCCGATTACGGCGGCGCTGGCCTCGGCTATGTCGCCTACGGCCTGATCGCCCGCGAGGTCGAGCGTGTCGACAGCGGCTACCGCTCGATGATGAGCGTCCAGTCCTCGCTCGTCATGGTGCCGATCGAAACCTTCGGGTCGCAGGCGCAGAAGCAGCAATACCTGCCGAAGCTTGCAACCGGCGAATGGATCGGCTGCTTCGGCCTGACCGAGCCCGATCACGGCTCCGACCCCGGCTCGATGGCGACGCGCGCCAGAAAGGTCGACGGCGGCTACAGCCTCACCGGTTCGAAGACCTGGATATCGAACGCACCGATCGCCGATGTCTTCGTCGTCTGGGCCAAGACCGAGGACGGTCTCATCCGCGGCTTCATCCTCGAAAAGGGCTGGAAGGGACTTTCGGCTCCCGCCATCCACGGCAAGGTGGGCCTGCGCGCCTCGATCACAGGCGAAGTGGTGATGGACGGGGTCTTCGTGCCCGAGGAAAACCTGCTGCCCGGCGTCACCGGCCTCAAGGGACCGTTCACCTGCCTCAACTCGGCCCGCTTCGGCATCGCCTGGGGCGCGCTCGGCGCGGCCGAGGATTGTTATGCGAGAGCCCGGCAATACACGCTGGAGCGCAAACAGTTCGGCCGGCCGCTTGCCGCCAACCAGCTGATCCAGAAGAAGCTCGCCGACATGGCGGCGGAAATCTCGCTCGGCCTGCAGGGCTGCCTGCGGCTCGGCCGCATGAAGGAGGAAGGCCATCCGCCGGTGGAGCTGACCTCGATCCTCAAGCGCAACAGCTGCGGCAAGGCGCTCGACATCGCGCGCGCTTCCCGCGACATGCTCGGCGGCAACGGCATCTCCGACGAATTCGGCATCGCCCGCCACCTCGTCAACCTCGAAGTGGTCAACACCTATGAGGGCACGCACGACATCCACGCACTGATCATCGGCCGCGCAATCACGGGTATCGCCGCCTTCGCGAACTGAATAATCGGCAAATTTGCCACGCGCCTGACAATGTGCAACCTTCCCTGATTGCGGCACGAAGCCGGCGAAGAGGGGGATCGCATGTTTCTGCTTCTTGCATTGCTGATCGGTGTCGTCTCTGGCCTTCGCACCATGACCGCGCCGGCCGCCGTCGCCTGGGGCGCGGCTCTCGGCTGGTTCGACGTGTCGCAGACGCCGCTTGCCTTCATGGGCTACCGCTGGACGCCGTGGATCTTCACGGTCCTCGCTGTGATCGAACTGATCGCCGACCAGTTGCCGTCAACGCCATCGCGCAAGGTGCCGATGCAGTTCGCAGCCCGCATCGTCTCGGGCGCGCTCTCAGGCGCCGCGATCGGCGCGGCCAGCAGCCTGCTCTTCGGCGGGTTGGTCGCCGGCGTGATCGGCGCCGTGATCGGCACTTATGGCGGGGCGGCCGTCCGCGGCAGGCTTGCCGCCTCGTTCGGCAGGGATCTGCCGGCCGCCCTCATCGAGGATGCCGTCGCCGTCGTCGGCGCGGTGCTGATCGTGGGGGCCGTGTCATGAAGAGCTTCGACGCCATCGTCATCGGCGCCGGCCAGGCCGGCCCGTCGCTTGCCGCCCGAATGGTCGACAAGGGCATGAAAGTGGCGCTGATCGAGCGCAAGTTCCTCGGCGGCACCTGCGTCAATGCCGGCTGCATGCCGACGAAGACGCTGGTCGCCAGCGCCCGCGCCGCCCATGTCGCAAGAAGCGGCGCGGCCTACGGCGTCAAAATCCCCGGCGAGGTCGCCGTCGACATGAAGGTGGTGAGAGCCCGGGCCGAAACGGTGACCATGAATGCGCGCAACGGCCTGATCGGTTGGCTCGGCGGCATGGACGGCATGAGCGTGATCTACGGTCATGCCCGCTTCGAAGGCCCGAAGACCGTCAGCGTCAACGGGGAGACGCTGACCGCACCGCGCATCTTCCTCAATGTCGGCGCACGGCCCGTCATCCCCGAACTGCCTGGTATCGACGATATCGACTACCTCACCAGCACCTCGATCATCGATCTCGACACGCTGCCAAGGCATCTCGCCGTGATCGGCGGCAGCTATATCGGGCTGGAATTCGCGCAGATGTATCGCCGCTTCGGCGCCGAAGTCAGCGTCATCGAACATGGCCCGAAGCTCGCATCGCGCGAGGACGAGGATATATCCGATGCGATCGCCGAGATCCTGCGCGCCGAAGGTATCGATGTCCACACCGATGCCGGCAATATCGCGTTCGCTAGACATGGCGGCGGGACGACCGTCACCGCCGGCTCCGCGGAGATCGATGCGAGCCATGTGCTGATCGCCACCGGCCGCAAGCCGAACACCGACGATCTCGGCCTCGATGCCGCTGGTGTGGCTACGGATAAGCGCGGTTACATCACCGTCGACGACAGGCTCGCCACCAATGTCGAGGGCATCTTCGCACTTGGCGACTGCAACGGCCACGGCGCCTTCACGCATACTTCCTACAATGATTTCGAGATTGCCGCCGCCAATCTGCTCGACGGCGATGACCGCAAGGTGTCGAGCCGCATCCTGGCCTATGCGCTCTATATCGATCCGCCGCTCGGCCGCGTCGGGATGACCGAGAAGCAGGCGCGCGCCTCGGGGCGCAAGATCCTGGTCTCGACGCGCCCGATGAGCCGCGTCGGCCGGGCCAACGAACGCGGCGAGACCAAGGGCTTCATGAAAGTGATCGCCGACGCCGAGACCAAGGAGATACTCGGCGCGGCAATCCTGGGCATCGAAGGCGACGAAGTGATCCACGGCTTGATCGATGCGATGAATGCGGGAACGACCTATCAGACGCTGCAATGGTCGGTGCCGATCCATCCCACCGTGTCGGAACTGATCCCGACGCTGCTTGGCGACCTGAAGCCGGTTCAGCCGTGACCTGACCTCGGAACAATTGGAGGCGGGTGGGCATGTCTATCGAAGCGCTGATCGAGAATTACGGCCTGCTGGCGATATTCTTGGGCGCGGCCTTCGAAGGCGAGACGGCCGCCTTCCTCGGCGGCGTGGTCGCTCATCGCGAACTGCTCACCTATTGGTCGGCGTCGCTTGCGGCCACCGCAGGCTCCTTCGCCGGCGATCAGCTCTGGTTCTTCGCCGGCCGTTATGCCGCGCAATGGAGCGTCGTGCGCCGGCTGATGGAAAAGCCGGCGCTTGCTCGCGCAACCGGGCTTCTGGAACAATATCCCACGGGCTTCATCCTGGCGTTTCGTTTTCTGGTGGGATTGCGGACGATCAGCCCTGTTGTCATCGGCACGACCCGGATACCGACCGGAAAATTCATCGCCCTGAATGCTGTAGCCGCGCTGGTCTGGGGGCAGCTTTTCACGGCGCTCGGTTATCTGTTCGGACACAGCATCCAGCAGACACTCGGCCACCTTCCCCTTCACCGTCACCTGCTGATCGCGGTCGGCGCCGCGGCTGTCGTCGCGGCCGCGGTCCTTGCCTTTCGCAAGATGAAACCGAGTGCCGGCCACTCATAAGAGCGCGGCGCCCTACTCCATGACGATCTGCAGCTTCACGTCGCTCGGCCGCGCCTCGACGGCGCGGTCGAACGCCTTGATCGAATCCTCGAATTTGAAGGTCTCGGAGATCAACGGCTTCAGGTCGACGCGACCCGATGCCAGCAGCGCGATCGAGCGCTCATACTGGTGCGCATAGCGGAACACCGTCTCGACGCGGATCTCCTTGGTGGTGGCCGTCGAAACATCGAAGCCGACCGGATTGACCGGCAGGCCGACGGCAACGATGACGCCGCCAGGGCGCGGCAGCGCCATGATCGTCTCCCAGGCCTTCGGCGAGCCGGAGCATTCGAAGACGACATCGGCGCCCCAGCCATTGGTCAGCCGGCCGACCTCTTCGATCAGGTTCTTCTCACGGATGTTGACCGGAATGACGCCCTGATACTGCGCTGATATATCGAGCTTCGGCTGGGCGAGATCGGCAACGATCGCGCGGGCGCAGCCGCCGGCGAGCGCAGCAATCGCCACCATCGTGCCGATCGGCCCGGCGCCGAGGACGATGGCGGTATCGCCAGGCGCGATCTTCGCCTTGCTCGCCGCCTGCATGCCGACCGCGAAAGGCTCGACCATCGCGCCTTCGGCGAAGCTGACATTGTCGGGCAGCTTGAAGGTATAATTTGCCGGATGCACGACCTCGGGCGTCAGCACGCCATGGATCGGCGGCGTTGCCCAGAAGATGACGGCAGGATCGATATTGTACATGCCGAGCCGGCTCGCCTTGGAGTTCGGATCGGGAATACCGGGCTCCATGCAGACGCGGTCGCCGACCTTGAGATGAGTCACCCCAGGCCCGACCTCGACCACCGTCCCGGCCGCCTCGTGACCGAGTACCATCGGCGCGTTGACGACGAAGGGACCGATCTTGCCGTGGGTGTAATAATGGACGTCCGAACCGCAGACGCCCACGGTATGAATCCTGATCTTCACCTGCCCCGGCCCCGTTTCCAGAGGCAGATCGATATCGCGAAGAGCAAGCTCATGCTGGCGCTCCAGCACCAGCGCACGGACTTTGGTCATGATCGGTTTCCTTCCCTATGGCGCGCCGGATTCAGCGAGTGCCGCTGACGCGACTATAAGACCGTAGGGGGCGGCAATTCAATCACGCAATCAGGCTTTTGCTCAGCATTCGATGAAATGCCCATTTCCTATAATCCGAAAGATTCACGTTCCAAGACCTCTGTATGATTCCAGCCGAGGCCGACGGGGAGTACATTCTCATTCAGGTTCCCCGGGCAATGAGGACAGGCAAAGAAATGAAGCACGATAAAGACAAAGTCGGCAGAAACCGGCCTTTCGGATCGACGATATCAAGGCCATTCCGGGACCTCTGGCACTGGCTCGTGGAGCCGATCACCGCACTTCGGCAAGGCTGGCAGCCGAAGCCGGTGCGCGTTGTCGCAGAAACGACGGATCGAAATCATCCCCGGCAGCGTTATTAGCCATGCGCCGGCATGGCGTTTCGGAAGCATGACGGCTCCGGGCACCATGCGGATCGGCGAGATAAGGAAGACCATCATGAAGTCGATCGTGTCATTCTGCCTGTTCGCATCCCTTCTCTTCGCCGCAAGTGAGGCGTCTGCGGCCCTGGAGCAGGCATCGCTCCCGCCGCTGGAGCAGGAAGAAGAGCTGGTGCCCGCCAATCTCGAGCTTACCTTCACCGGCCCGGTCGATCTTGCCCGCTCGACGGCCGTCCTGCTGGATGCCCAGGGCTTGGCCCTTCCCACAGGCAAGCCGTTTCTCTCCGGCCCCGAAGGCTCCATCTTCAAGGTCCCGCTCGATCCCTCCATGGCCTCCGGCCTCTACACCCTCGACTGGCGCGTGCTCTCGATGGACGGCCATAGCGCCGAAGGCCAATATCAGTTCCGCGTCGATCCCTAGCGCGCCGGCCGTGACCGCATAAAAGCATTTATAAGATTTTTATATTGATGGCCGTTCGCCCGTCTCGAACCTTTATGCCCTTCGGCTCCATATTCATGTCCGAGAGATCGAAAAGATCATCTCCACGCCAGAAAGCATGAAAGGCGGCCCCTCCGGGACGGCGCCCTTTGTCTTGTCTGACTCCAAGAAAAACAACAGGAGTCACGATCATGATGGATATCATTCTACTCGGCACGGCGACCATATTCTTCGCGCTGTGCTTTGCCTACGTCAGAGCCTGCGACAGGCTTTAGTGGAGAAACGACGATGACCCTCGATTATGTCTTGAGCGGCGCAGTGACCGTGTTTCTCACCGTTTATCTCACCTACGCTCTCCTTCGCCCGGAGCGCTTCTGAAAAAACTCGCGCTTCCGAGGTCGCGCATGCGCGACCGGGAACCAACCGGGTATTGAAAGTTTAACTCCATGACCCTCAACGGATGGCTTCAGATCCTGCTTTTCTGCGGGATCGTCCTCGTGCTCGTCAAACCGCTCGGCGCCTATATGACGCGCGTCTTCAGCGGCGAGCGCACTCTTCTCTCACCAGTTCTCGTTCCGATCGAACGGGGACTTTACCGTCTTGCCGGCACCGGCGAACGGGAGGAGCAGCATTGGACCTCCTATGCTTTCGCCATGCTGGCCTTCAACCTGCTCGGCGTCATCGTGCTTTACGCGCTGCAGCGCCTCCAGGCGGGCCTTCCCTATAATCCGGCCGGGATGGCGGCCGTCCCGCCCGAGCTTTCGTTCAACACCGCCGTCAGCTTCGTCAGCAACACCAACTGGCAGAACTACGGCGGCGAAAGCACGATGTCCTATCTGACCCAGATGGCGGGCTTCACCGTCCAGAACTTCGTCTCGGCTGCAACAGGCATTGCCATCGCGCTCGCCTTCATCCGCGCCTTCGCGCGCTCTTCGGGCAAGGCCATCGGCAATTTCTGGGTCGATATGACGAGGGCGACCTTTTACGTGCTGCTGCCGATCTGCGTGGCGCTGACACTCGTCTATGTCTATCTCGGCGTGCCGCAGACGCTCGGACCCTATGTCAATGCGACGACGCTCGAAGGCGCGCAGCAGACGATCGCGGTCGGCCCCGTCGCCTCGCAGCTTGCCATCAAGATGCTCGGCACAAACGGCGGCGGCTTCTTCAACGCCAACTCCGCCCATCCTTTCGAAAACCCCGATGCGATCTCCAATCTCATCCAGATGGTCTCGATCTTCGCGATCGGCGCGGCTCTGACCAACGTCTTCGGCCGCATGGTCGGCAATCAGCGACAGGGCTGGGCGATCCTCGCTACGATGGGCATTCTCTTCATCGCAGGCGTCATCGTCACCTATTGGGCCGAAGCGGCCGGCAACCCGCTGATGCATGCCTTCGGCTTGGCTGGCGGCAACATGGAAGGCAAGGAAGTCCGTTTCGGCGTCGCCCTGTCCTCGCTCTTTGCGGTCATCACCACGGCGGCTTCCTGCGGCGCGGTCAACGCCATGCACGGTTCGTTCACCGCTCTCGGCGGCCTGATCCCGCTGATCAACATGCAGCTCGGCGAAATCATCGTCGGCGGTGTCGGCGCGGGTTTCTACGGCATCCTGCTCTTCATCATCGTCGCCGTCTTCGTCGCCGGCCTGATGGTCGGCCGTACGCCGGAATATCTCGGCAAGAAGATCGAGGCGAAGGAGATGAAAATGGCCGTTCTCGCCATCCTCTGCCTGCCGCTCGCCATGCTCGTTTTCACCGCGATCGCCACGGTTTTGCCAAGCGCCGTCGCCTCGATCGGCACCGCCGGCCCGCACGGTTTCTCCGAGATCCTCTATGCCTATACCTCGGCTGCGGCCAACAACGGCTCGGCTTTCGGCGGCCTGACGGGCAATACGCCCTGGTACAACGTGACACTTGGCATCGGCATGCTCGCCGGCCGTTTCCTGGTCATCATCCCGGCCCTTGCCATCGCCGGCTCGCTGATCGCCAAGAAGGCGGTTCCGGCTTCGGCAGGCACCTTCCCGACGGACGGCCCACTCTTCGTCGGCCTGCTCGTCGGCACGATCCTGATCGTCGGCGGCCTGACCTTCTTCCCGGCGCTGGCCCTCGGCCCCGTCGTCGAGCATCTGGTCATGATCGCCGGCCAGACCTTCTGAGGTGATGCCGTGACGCTCCGTCATAGGTTTCCATCACCATCCTCGTTTCAAAGCTGGAGTCTCTTATGAGCCAGGCAAAATCCGCGAGCATCATGGATTCTCGCATCCTCATTCCGGCCGTGAGCGCCGCTTTCAAGAAGCTCGACCCGCGCGCGCTTGCCAGAAACCCGGTCATGTTCGTGGTCGCCACAGTCTCGGTGCTGACCACCGTGCTCTTCCTGCGCGACCTCGTCGCCGGCAACGGCAATCTCGGCTTCTCCTTCCAGATCAATCTCTGGCTCTGGTTCACCGTGCTTTTCGCCAATTTCGCCGAAGCCGTCGCCGAAGGCCGCGGCAAGGCACAGGCGGATTCGCTGCGCAAGGCGCGCACGGAAACCCAGGCGAAGCTGCTGACCGCCAACAATGGCAGCGATTACCGCATGGTGCCGGGCACCAGCCTCAAGGTCGGCGACATCGTGCTCGTCGAGGCTGGCGACATCATCCCCTCGGACGGCGAAGTCATCGAAGGTGTGGCCTCCGTCAACGAAGCGGCGATCACGGGCGAATCCGCCCCCGTCATCCGCGAATCCGGCGGCGACCGCTCGGCGGTGACGGGCGGCACGCAGGTGCTCTCAGACTGGATCCGCGTGCGCATCACCGCAGCGGCCGGCTCCACTTTCCTTGACCGGATGATCTCGCTTGTCGAAGGCGCGGAACGCCAGAAGACGCCGAACGAGATCGCGCTCAACATTCTGCTTGCCGGCATGACGCTGATCTTCGTGCTTGCGACGGCGACGATCCCGAGCTTTGCCATCTATGCCGGCGGCTCGATCCCGATCATCGTGCTCGTCGCCCTGTTCGTCACCCTGATCCCGACGACGATCGGCGCGCTGCTGTCGGCGATCGGCATCGCCGGCATGGATCGCCTCGTCCGCTTCAACGTGCTCGCCATGTCCGGCCGCGCCGTGGAAGCCGCCGGCGATGTCGACACGCTGCTGCTCGATAAGACGGGCACGATCACCCTCGGCAATCGCCAGGCGACGGCCTTCCGCCCGGTTCGCGGCATTTCCGAACAGGATCTCGCCGATGCCGCCCAGCTCGCCTCGCTTGCCGACGAAACGCCGGAAGGCCGCTCCATCGTCGTGCTCGCCAAGGAGAAATACGCGATCCGCGGCCGCGACATGGCAAGCCTCAAGGCCACCTTCGTGCCCTTCACGGCCCAGAGCCGCATGAGCGGCGTCGATCTCGAAGGCGCCTCGATCCGCAAGGGGGCGGTCGACGCGGTACTGGCTCACGTCAACGGCGACGCGCCCTCGAAGAACGGCGGCGAGGTCGTGCGCGAACTCCAGTCGATATCTGACGAGGTCGCCAAATTGGGCGGCACGCCGCTCGCCGTCGCCCGCGACGGCAGGCTGCTCGGCATCATCCAGCTGAAGGACATCGTCAAGGGCGGCATCCGCGAACGCTTCACCGAGCTGCGCCGCATGGGCATCCGCACCGTGATGATCACGGGCGACAATCCGCTGACGGCCGCGGCCATCGCCGCAGAAGCCGGCGTCGACGATTTCCTCGCCCAGGCGACGCCGGAGATGAAGCTGGCGCTGATGCGCGAGGAACAGTCCAAGGGCAAGCTTGTCGCCATGTGCGGCGACGGCACCAACGATGCCCCCGCACTCGCCCAGGCCGATGTCGGCGTTGCCATGAACACCGGCACGGTCGCCGCCCGCGAGGCCGGCAACATGGTGGATCTCGACTCGGACCCGACGAAGCTCATCGAGATCGTCGAGATCGGCAAGCAGCTCCTGATGACGCGCGGCGCGCTGACGACTTTCTCGATCGCCAACGACATCGCCAAATATTTCGCCATCATCCCGGCAATGTTCCTGACCTTCTACCCGCAGCTCGGCGTGCTCAACATCATGGGGCTTTCGACGCCGCAGAGCGCCATCCTCTCGGCGATCATCTTCAACGCATTGATCATCATCGCGCTGATCCCGCTGTCGCTGAAGGGTGTCCGCTACCGTCCGATCGGCGCCGGCGCGCTTCTGTCGCGCAACCTGCTGATCTACGGCCTCGGCGGCATCATCGTCCCCTTTATCGGCATCAAGGCGATCGACATAGCTGTCGCGGCGCTCGGCCTCGCCTGAATACGTAAGGAGCAGAACAATGTTTAGAGAATTTCGTCCCGCGGTCGTCATGATCGTTGCCACCACCGCCATAACAGGCCTGCTCTATCCCCTCGCCATGACGGGTGCGGCCCAAGCGCTCTTCCCCGCTCAGGCGAACGGCAGCCTGATCGAGAAGAACGGCCAGGTGATCGGCTCGACGCTGATCGGCCAGGCCTTCACCAGCGACAAATATTTCCACGGCCGGCCGTCGGCCGCCGGCGACGGCTACAATGCCGCCGCCTCCAGCGGCTCGAACCTCGGCCCGACCAGCCAGAAGCTGATCGACCGCGTCAAGGGCGACTATGAGGCCGCCAAAGCCACGAACCCGAACGCCGAGGTTCCCCCCGACCTCGTCACCGCTTCGGGCAGCGGCCTCGATCCGCATATTTCGCCCGAGGCCGCCTACTTCCAGGTGGCCCGCGTCGCCAAGGCGCGCAACGTCGACGAGGCCAAGGTCAAGATGCTGGTCGACGGCGCCGTGCACGATCGCGAACTCGGCATATTGGGCGAACCCACCGTCAATGTTCTGGCGTTGAACCAGAGCCTTGATGCTTCTATGACTGAGTGAAGGTTGCGGGCTACAACCTCTCCCTCATTCCTGTGCTCGTCACAGGAATCCAGCCACGCGAAGTCCTTCGCGTGAAAAGAGTCTTCCGCGCCGCAGACGCGGCGCTGCTGGATCCCTGTGACGAGCACAGGGATGAGGGAAGGGGAGCAAGCCTCCCCGATAGGAAAGACCACACGTATGCCAGACGACAATCGCGACCAGGCCGGCAGGCCCTCGCCCGATGCGCTTCTTGAAAAAGCCCGGGCGGAAACACGCGGCCGTCTGAAGATCTTCCTCGGCGCCGCCCCCGGCGTCGGCAAGACATACGAGATGCTGATCTCCGGCCGCGCCAAGATCGCCGACGGTCTCGATGTCGTCATCGGCGTCGTCGAGACCCACGGCCGCAAGGAGACCGAGGCGCTGCTGGCCGGCTTCGAGATCATTCCGCGCGTGAAGGTCGCCTATCGCGGCCAGACGCTCGAAGAAATGGATCTCGACGGCATCCTCGCCCGCCGGCCCGATCTCGTGCTGGTCGACGAACTCGCTCATACCAATGCCGAAGGCAGCCGCCACCCCAAGCGCTATCTCGACGTCAAGGAGCTGCTCGATCGCGGCATCGACGTCTATACGACGCTGAATATCCAGCATGTCGAGAGCCTGAACGACGTCGTCTCGCAGATCACCCGCATCCGCGTGCGCGAGACGGTGCCGGACTCGATCATCGACCTTGCCGACGATGTCGAGATCATCGACCTGACGCCGGACGATCTCATCAAGCGTCTGCATGACGGCAAGGTCTATATGCCCCGCACCGCCGAGCGGGCGCTGACCAACTATTTCACGCCCGGCAACTTGACGGCGCTGAGAGAACTGGCGCTGCGCAAAACCGCCCAGCGCGTCGACGACCAGCTGCTCACCCATATGCAGGCCCATGCCATCTCCGGCCCCTGGGCGGCGGGCGAGAGGGTGCTCGTCTCGGTCGACCATCACCCGCGTTCCGCTTCGCTGGTGCGCTACGCCTCCCGCATGGCGTCGCGGCTGCGCGCACCCTGGGCCGCGGTCTATATCGAGACCAATCGCTCGATCAACTTGACGGAAACGGAGCGCGACAGTGTCGCCGCGACGCTGCGGCTTGCCGAACAGCTCGGCGGCGAGGCGATCACCATTCCCGGCCGCGAAGTCGCTGAGGAACTCGTCCGCCACGCCGCCGCCAACAACGTCACCCATATCGTCATCGGCGCTCCGAAGAAGCCGACATGGCGCGACTGGTGGAGCCGCTCGATCACCGATGAACTGATCCGCAAGACCGGCGAGATCAGCGTCCACGTCATATCGGGCAACGAAAAGGACGGGACCACCGCGCGCGGCGTCAGAGCCGCCGCCATCGCGCCGCAGATAGATTTCTGGGCCTATCTGCTGGCGACCGCCTATGTCGCCATCGCGCTCGGCGTCAGCGTCGTGCTCGACCAGGTGCTCGACGTGCGCAACCTCGCGCTCGTCTTCCTGATGGCGGTGCTGACCTCCGCCGTCATCCATGGCCTGAGACCGGCGCTCTTCAGCTGCATCCTCAGCGCGCTGTCCTTCAACTTCTTTTTCCTGCCGCCGCGCTACACGCTGACGATCAGCGATCCGGAAAGCGTACTCGCCCTCTTTTTCTTCCTCGGCGTCGCCATCATCGCCAGCAACCTGACCGCCACGGTACAGCGCCAGGCCGCAGCAGCCCGCCAGCGGGCGCGCACGACCGAGGATCTCTATCTCTTCTCGAAGAAGCTCGCCGGCACCGGCACGCTCGACGACGTGCTCTGGGCAACCGCCTTCCAGCTTGCCTCGATGCTGAAGGTCCGCGTCGTGCTGCTGCTGCCGGAGGAAGGCAGCATCGCCGTCAAGGCGGGCTATCCGCCCGACGATACGCTCGACGATGCCGACATCGCCGCCGCGCGCTGGGCCTGGGAGCACAATCACGCCGCCGGACGCGGCGCCGACACCTTGCCCGGCGCCAAGCGGCTCTATGTACCGCTTAGAACCGGGCGCACCGCCGTCGGCGTCATCGGCCTCGACAGCGACCGACGCGACGGGCCGTTGCTGACGCCTGAACAGCAGCGCCTGCTCGACGCGCTGGCCGACCAGGCGGCCCTTGCCATCGAACGCGTCCAGCTCGTCGCCGATGTCGATCGGGCCAGGCTTGCGGCGGAAGCCGACCGGCTGCGCTCGGCCCTGCTCACCTCGATCTCGCATGACCTGAAGACGCCGCTTGCCGCCATCCTCGGCGCCGCCGGCACGCTGCGCGACTATTTCGTCTCCATGCCCGAGGAAGATCGCGCCGACCTGCTCTCCACGGTCGTCGACGAATCGGAGCGGCTGAACCGCTTCATCGCCAATCTGCTCGACATGACCAAGATCGAATCCGGCGCGATGGAGCCGAACTCAGCGCTGCACTATGCCGGCGATATCGTCGGCAGCGCCTTGGCCCGCGCCGCCAAGATCCTCGAGCGTCACAAGACGCAGATGAATATCCCCGCCGACCTGCCGATGGTCCGCGTCGATCCCGTCCTGTTCGAGCAGGTGATCTTCAACCTGCTCGACAATGCCGCGAAATACGCGCCCGAGGGATCGGTGATCCAGATCGGCGGCTGGGCCGATGCCGACCAGGTCGTCGTGCAGATCTCGGACGAGGGGCCCGGCATCCCGCCCGCCGATCTCACCCGCGTCTTCGACACTTTCTACCGCGTGCGCAAGGGCGATCAGGTGCGCGCCGGCACCGGTCTCGGCCTTTCCATCTGCCGCGGCTTCATCGAGGCGATGGGCGGCACGATCGCCGCCGGCAACCGGACGGGCCGCCCGGGCGCCGTCTTCACCATCCGCCTGCCGAAACCCACCGACATTCCAAAACTGGATGAACTCAAATGACCGGTTCAGCCGTCAAAATCCTCGTCGTCGACGACGAGCCTCCGATCCGCAAGCTGCTTCGCGTCGGCCTGACCGCGCAGGGCTACGAGGTGCAGGAAGCGCCGAACGCCGCCGGCGCCCGCCAGTCGGTCGCCGACGACATGCCCGACCTCGTCGTGCTCGACCTCGGCCTGCCCGACAAACCGGGCCATGACCTGCTGCAGGAATGGCGCGACGAGGGGCTCTCCATGCCCGTCGTCATCCTCTCCAGCCGCACCGACGAGGCCGGTATCGTCAAGGCGCTGGAGAGCGGCGCCGACGACTACGTCACCAAGCCCTTCGGCATCAACGAACTCGGCGCCCGCATCCGCGTGGCGCTGCGCCATCGCCTGCAGCAGCAAGGGGAAAAGGCAGTTTTCCAGACCGGCGGCCTGTCGATCGATCTCGTTAAGCGCATCGTCAGGATCGACGGCAAGGAAATAAAACTGTCGCCGAAGGAATATGACATCCTGCGCGTACTCGCCCAGCATGCCGGCAAGGTGCTGACGCACCAGTTTCTTCTCAAGCAGATATGGGGACCGGCCGCCGACGTGCAGTATTTGCGCGTCTACATCAGGCAACTGCGGCAAAAGGTCGAGCAGATTCCGGACCAGCCGCACTATATCACCACCGAGACCGGCGTCGGCTACCGGCTCAGGGAACCGGATTGATCCCTTCCCTCCCGCTGCCCGTACAGTATCGAGCCCGAACAGCATCGAGCCCAACGGCATCGAGCCCAACAGCATCGAGAATGACATGAACCTTCCCAATATCATCCGGCCGGAGCACACTTTCATCGGCGTGTCGGCGCCGACGAAATGGCGCGCGCTGCAAACCATAGCAGACAAGGCCGCCAAGGCTTTCTCCGTCGACGGACAGATCATCCTGAAGGCGCTCGAAGCGCGAGAGAAGCTCGGCTCCACCGGTATCGGCAACGGCATCGCCATCCCGCATGCGGCAATCGAGGGCATGACCAGCCCGCGCGGTCTTCTCATCCGCTTCACCCAGCCGCTGGATTTCGAGGCGATCGACGATATCCCGACCGACATCGCCTTCGTGCTGCTCTTCGGGGAAAACAACCGCGGCGAATATCTGAACGTGCTGTCCGCCATCGCGCGGCGGCTGCAATCGGACGGCGTGCTTGCCGCCATGCGCAAGGCAAGGACGGCCGACGAATTCTATTCCGATTTCATCGCCGATTCACGGGCATGAAAAAGGCGCGGCCCGAAGCCGCGCCCACTCGTCTGCAACGATCCTAGAAATCGCGCTGGAAGCGCAGGAAGCCGAAGACTTCGTCGTCGCCTTCATCCTCATCGTGATACTGCACGCTGAGCTTGGTTCTGAGGTCATCGACGATGCGGTAGTCGATCGTCACACCCGTCGTATAGGCGCTGCCACCGGTGAAGCCGTTACCGTCAGCTTCGAGCGCGATGTTTTCGAAGTACTGGAAGCCGGGGGTGACCGACCACTTTTCGTTGATCTTCAGGGCGTATTCCGCTGCGATCGTCCATTCGGACTCTTCGTAGTAGTAGTTGGCGCCGCTTGCCCACACGCCGGCGATGCCGAGCGTGCCCGGACCGATGTCGGCATAGACGATACCGCGGACGGCGACTTCGCTGGTGTCGGTGTCGTAACCGGCGAGCAGGTAAGCGCTGATGGCGCCGGCCTTGTAGGAGACCTGGCCTGCGACACCGAAGTTATTCGGGCCTTCGCCCGGCTTGGTGGCGTAGTCGTCTTCCAGCTCGTCGATCGAGAGGCCGGCCGCGAAGGCACCATTCTCGTACTGATAACGGATCGAGTTGTGGGTGGTCTCGTTGCTGGCGAGCGTATCGGTCTCGCCGCTCATGTCGTCGTCCCACCAGCTGTACAGCTTACCGACGCGGAACCCGGCGATGTCGATGTAGCCTTCGTCAAGCAGCGCTTCCTGGTCGGAGGCGCTGTCGGCATTGTAACGCAGCGTGATGACGCCGGTGAGCGTGCCGTATTCGGTGTCGTTCTTGGCCTGGAAGGTGACCTGACCGCGAGTCCAGAAGTTTACGTCGGAATCGCCAGCGATATTGTCACCGAAGCGCACTTCGGTGCGGATGTAACCGCCGATCGAAAGGCATGTTTCCGTTCCCGGAATATAAAAATAGCCGGTCCCGTAGGCGTCGCAAACGCGAACATATTCCACGGGCTCGGGTTCCGCCGCCACGATGGCGTCGGCAGCGCGGGCTCCGGATGCCGCGGCAAGGGCGGCAACGGAAGCAAAAAGGATAGTCTTGATATTCATTTTTCAATGGCCTTTGACAGGTTTGGAATGCGAGGCGCATTTCAAGGATGCCCCCGCGTAGCGACCGGCTAATGACGGCCGCACCGGCGCCATATAGGAATGCGCAAGTGACATCGCGGCAAAATCCGGGCAAAAATCAGCGCCACCATGTCCTTTTCGTGGAGGAACTGTGGCCAAAAAAACACGGGGCTGGCGCGGGCGGGCAAGAGGCAACAATTGGCCGCGGCCAACTCCGGCAAGCTCATTCCGAAATAGCCTTCTAAATGGAATGACATTCTAACCACTCGGCCGGAACCGGAAGAACCTTCGTTTCATTATACGACTGACTTGATAGAGTTAAGGCAGAAAACAGGAGGGTTCCCATGCAGACACAAAGGCTCACCCGGCTCCTCGCGGCTGCGGTCATGGCAGGCAGCTTCGCGATCGGGAGCATTGCTCCTGCGTTCGCGGATCAGACGCTGCTCAACGTTTCCTATGATCCGACCCGCGAATTGTACAAGGATTTCAATGTTGCCTTTGCTGCCAAGTGGCAGAAGGACAATGGCGAAGCCGTCACGATCCAGGCCTCGCATGGCGGTTCCGGCGCCCAGGCGCGCTCCGTCATCGACGGCCTCGACGCCGATGTCGTCACACTTGCACTCGAAGGCGACATCGACGCCATCGCCAAGGCGACCGGCAAGATCCCGGCCGACTGGAAGAGCAAGCTCCCGAACAATTCGACGCCCTACACCTCGACGATCGTCTTCCTGGTCCGCAAGGGCAACCCCAAGGGCATCAAGGATTGGGGCGACCTGATCAAGGACGACGTGCAGGTCATCACCCCGAACCCGAAGACATCGGGCGGCGCCCGCTGGAACTTCCTGGCCGCCTGGGCATGGGCCAAGCAGGCGAATGGCGGTGACGACGCAAAGGCGCAGGACTATGTCGCCAAGCTGCTCCAGCACGTTCCCGTTCTCGACACCGGCGCGCGCGGCGCCACGACCACCTTCGTCCAGCGCGGCCTCGGCGACGTGCTGCTCGCCTGGGAAAACGAAGCCTATCTTTCGCTCGAGGAACTCGGTCCCGACCAGTTCGAGATCGTGACGCCGAGCTTCTCCATCCGTGCCGACCCGCCGGTCGCCGTGGTCGACGGCAACGTCGACAAGAAGGGCACGCGCAAGGTCGCCGAAGCCTATCTCAACTATCTCTATTCGGATGAAGGCCAGAAGATCGCCGCCAAGCACTATTACCGGCCGATCAAGCCGGAAGCTGCCGATCCGGCCGATATCGCCCGCTTTCCGAAGCTGACGCTCGCCACCATCGACGACTTCGGCGGCTGGAAGGAAGCCCAGCCGAAATTCTTCGGCGACGGCGGAGTATTTGACCAAATCTACAAGCCAGCACAATAATAGACTTCATGAAAGCACATAGCCCCATGCGGTGGCGGTTCAAGCGGCCGAGCGTCATTCCGGGTTTCGGAATGGCGCTCGGCCTTACCTTGACCTGGCTCACCCTTCTGATCCTCATCCCGCTCTCGGGCCTTGCCGTCCGGTCGAGCGCGCTCGGCTGGGAGAAATTCTGGTCGATCGCGGTCGATCCGCGCACGTTGAACGCGCTGCGCATCAGCTTCGGCAGCGCCTTCATCGCCGCGATCGTCAATGTCGTCTTCGGCATCATCCTCGCCTGGGTGCTGGTGCGTTACCGTTTCCCCGGCAAGCGCATCATCGATGCCATGGTCGACCTGCCCTTCGCGCTGCCGACCGCCGTTGCCGGCATCGCGCTGACGACGCTCTACGCGCCGAACGGCTGGATCGGCCAGTTCCTGACGCCGCTCGGCATCAAGATCGCCTTCACGCCGGCGGGCATCGTCGTGGCGCTGATCTTCGTCGGCCTGCCCTTCGTGGTGCGCACCGTGCAGCCCGTGATGGAGGAAATCGACAAGGAAGTGGAAGAGGCTGCGGCAACGCTCGGCGCCAACCGCTTCCAGACGATTTCCCGCGTGCTGCTGCCAGGACTGGCGCCCGCCGTGCTCACCGGCTTCGCGCTCGCCTTTGCCCGCGGCGTCGGCGAATACGGCTCGGTCATCTTCATCGCCGGCAACCTGCCGTTCAAATCGGAGATCGCACCGCTGCTGATCGTCATCAAACTCGAAGAGTATAACTATGCGGCAGCGACGGGCATCGCGGCGATCATGCTGATCATCTCGTTTGCGATGCTGCTCGTCATCAATCTCATCCAGAGCTGGAGCAGGCGGAGGTACGGCTATGGCGCTTGATACGACTGCTCAACCAGTCAAGCTGCGTTCGGTGACCACCGAAAACCGGATCGCACGCTACAGCCTGATCATCCTCTCGCTCGTCTTTCTGCTGCTGATCCTGCTGCTGCCGCTGACCGCCGTCTTCGTCGAAGCCTTCCGCAAGGGCGCCGGCCCCTTCATCGAAGCGCTCGGCGACGTGGAAACCTTCTCGGCGATCCGTCTGACACTGATCGTCGCCGGCATCAGCGTGCCGCTCAATCTCGTCTTCGGGGTCGCCGCCGCCTGGGCGATCGCCAAATTCGAGTTCAAGGGCAAAGCGTTTCTGACGACGCTGATCGACCTGCCTTTCTCGGTTTCGCCTGTCATATCGGGCCTGGTCTTCGTGCTTCTGTTCGGCGCCAATACATGGCTCGGTCACTGGCTCAGCGCCAACGACATCAAGATCCTGTTCGCCGTACCGGGGCTGGTGCTCGCAACCATGTTCGTCACCTTCCCCTTCGTCGCCCGCGAACTGATCCCGCTGATGCAGGAACAGGGAACGGCGGACGAGGAGGCAGCCCTTTCGCTCGGCGCCAGCGGCTGGCAGACCTTCTGGTACGTGACGCTGCCGAACATCAAATGGGGCCTGCTCTATGGCGTGCTGCTCTGCAACGCCCGCGCCATGGGCGAATTCGGCGCCGTGTCGGTCGTCTCCGGTCACATCCGCGGCCAGACGAATACCATGCCGCTGCAGGTCGAAATTCTCTACAACGAGTATAATTTCACCGGCGCTTTTGCCGTCGCCACGCTTTTGGCCTTGCTCGCGCTGGTGACTCTTGTTTTGAAGACGCTGCTGGAAATGCGCTACAGCGCGGAAATCTCCGCCAGCCGGCGGCACTGAAGGATTTGGAATGGAAGTACGCGTTCAAAACATCCGCAAGGAATTCGATCGTTTTCCGGCACTGCACGATGTCTCGCTCGGCATCCGCTCCGGCGAGCTGATCGCACTGCTCGGCCCTTCGGGCTCCGGCAAGACGACATTGCTGCGTCTGATCGCCGGCCTGGAAAGCCCGACGGAGGGACAGATCTTCTTCGGCGACGAGGATGCCTCCAAGAAGACAGTGCAGCAGCGCAACATCGGTTTCGTCTTCCAGCATTATGCCCTCTTTCGTTATATGACAGTGCTCGACAACGTCTCCTTCGGCCTGAAGGTCAGAAAGGGCGCGCGGCGGCCTCCCAAGGCCGACATTCGCCGGCGGGCGCTGGAACTGCTCGAGCTCGTGCAGCTTTCCGGCCTGGAGAAGCGTTATCCCGCGCAGCTTTCCGGCGGCCAGCGCCAGCGCGTGGCGCTCGCCCGCGCCATGGCGGTCGAGCCGAATGTGCTGCTGCTCGACGAACCCTTCGGCGCGCTCGATGCCCAGGTGCGCAAGGACCTGCGCAAATGGCTGCGCGAGATCCATGACCGCACCGGTCATACAACCGTCTTCGTCACCCACGACCAGGATGAGGCGCTGGAGCTAGCCGACCGCGTCGTCGTCATGAGCCAGGGCGCGATCGAACAGGTCGGCACGCCTGACGAGGTCTACGACAACCCGAATTCTCCCTTCGTCTTTGGCTTTATCGGCCAGTCGAATTGCCTGCAGGTCGAGATATCGGATGGCGACATCCGCTTCGACGGCCGCTCGCTCGGTCTGAATGCCGCCGGCGAGCCGGATGGCGCAGCTCAGCTCTATTTCCGCCCGCATGACGTCAGGCTTTGCGAATCAGCTGAGAACTGTATTGCCGGCCATCCGGTTTCCAGCCGCCGCGTGGCGGGCACCCGCCATATCGAACTCGATATCGGCAATGACCGCCCGCATATCGAAATCGAGCTGCCGCCGAGCGAGGCCGATCGGCTCGACCGCAACCGGGTGGCGTTCAAACCAACCCGCTGGAAGCTGTTTCGCGGCTGATCAGGAGTGGGAAACAGGGGATTGTCGCCGGAATCGTATTCGGCGAGAGTCCTTCAGGCTTTTTGTGATCACAAGTTGTTTGTATTTGTATCATATGACGAGTAAAAGATTTTCACGTTAATCATAAAGGGCTGGACTAATCCGATAGGAGGCACCTGGCGTTGAGGGCGGAGATTTCCTTTGGAAAATCCCTGATCGGGATTTTGTTCGTAGGACTGGCAGCCGCAAGCTGCACCACAACACAGAAGCCGGCGGCAACGGCGGCGAAGACCAAGACGACGCAGGTTCAACCCGCGAAAGTCACGTTCAATTATACGGCCAAGGATCGCGACTGCCTGAAGCGCGCGATGTATTTCGAATCGCAGCATTCCGACGAGGACGGCTACATGGCCGTCGGAACCGTCGTCATGAACCGGCTGACCTCAGGCGCCTATCCTCCGTCGATCTGCGGCGTCGTCGCCCAGGAACGGCAGTTTGCGCCCGGCGTGATGACGCGCGAAGTCAAGCCGCAAGCCGAAACACAGCTGACCACGGCGGCCGATGCGATCCTCTTGAAAGGCGCACGCCATCCTGCCGTGAAGGATGCGATGTTCTTCCACACCGAAGGACTGAAATTCCCTTACAACAACATGCATTATGTCACGGTCGCCGGCGGCAACGCCTTTTACGAGAAGCGCGATCCCAACGGCATGCTTCAAACCCCGCCTCCGCTGCCGTCCTATGAGGTGGCGATGAATTATGTGCCGGGCGAAACCATGCTGCCCCCGCAATTCGAGGCACTGATCCCCTCGGCGGTTCCCGTTCCCCTCCCGGCGCCTGATGTCATGGCGACGGCGAGCACGGTGTCCACGGTGAATACGATGCCCACGGCGCATGTTGCGCCCGTCGCCAATCCCATGCCGATGCCGATCACGGCGCCAGTGACCGCGCCGGAAACCTCGATCGAGCCCGAACCCGGCATGCCGATCGCGATCCCGACGCCACGCCCCGCCTATGACAGCGTGATGCTGCGCGGGGCTATCCCGAGGAACGGCGGCTAACGCCGTTTCAGTTTGAGTGAAATGAGCGCGACTTAAGCGCGCTCTTCCCAGACCCTTGCGAGTTCCACGATCGTCTGAACTGCCTTTTCCATATCCTGGCGGCTGACCCATTCCAGCGGCGAGTGGAAAGCGTGGCCGCCGGCGAAGATGTTCGGGCACGGCAGGCCCATGAAGGAGAGGCGCGAGCCATCGGTGCCGCCGCGAATGCTGCCGCGCACCGGCGTCATGCCGGCCCGCCGCACGGCTTCGATGGCGTTGTCGACGATCTCCGGATGGCGGTCGAGCACCACCTTCATGTTGCGATACTGCTCCTTCACCTGGAACTGATAGGTCGAGCCGGGATAGGCTGACATCACTTCCTTGACGATCGCTTCGAGCATGGCTTCCTTTTCAGCGAGCCCCTTTTCCGTGAAATCACGGATGATCAGGCTCAAGGACGCTTTCTCCATCGAGCCGGTCACGCCGACCGGATGGATGAAGCCCTGTTTGCCCTCCGTGGTCTCGGGCGCGATATCCCTCGGCAAGCGGTCGATGATGGCGCCTGCGATCTTGATGGCGTTTTCCATGCGGTCCTTGGCAAAGCCCGGATGAATCGCCACGCCGGATATGCTGATTTCGACGCCGTCCGCCGAGAAGGTTTCGTCCTCGATATGGCCTGATGTTTCGCCGTCCATCGTATAGGCGAAGTCGGCGCCGAGCTTCTTCAGGTCGACCTTGTTGACGCCGCGCCCGACTTCTTCGTCAGGCGTGAACAGGATCTTGACCGTCCCGTGCCGGATGGAGGGATTGCCGACGAGGATCGCGGCGGCCGTCATGATTTCCGCCAGTCCGGCCTTGTCGTCGGCGCCGAGCAATGTCGTTCCGTCGGTGGTGACGATATCGTTGCCGATCTGGTTTTTCAGCTCGGGATGTTCGGAAACACGAATTACCCGGCTGGTGTCGCCGACAAGCTGGATATCCCCACCCGCATAATTGCTGACGATCTGCGGCTTGACATCGGTGCCGCTGAAATCCGGCGCCGTATCCATATGCGAGCAGAAACAGATGACCGGAACCGGCTTATCGCTATTGGCCGGGATGGTCGCATAGACATAGCCATGCTCATCGAGATGCGCGTCGGAAAGGCCGATCTTCAGCAGCTCGTCGACCAGCACCCGGCCGAGATCCTTCTGCTTTTCGGTCGTCGGCTGCGCCGACGAGGATGGATCGGATTGCGTGTCGATCACGACATAGCGGAGAAAGCGGTCGAGAACAGTGTCGGTCATGTCAATCCAATCCAGCAGGGTCATCTGACGATATAGCCCTCGCGGGCGATACGGCAAAAGACTTTTCCGCGCGCCAAGCGTGAGGTTTCACCGCTCAGTCGACGCGTTTTCCCTCGGCATCGAACACATGCAGATATTGCGGCGGGAAAGCCACATTGACCTTCGGGCCGGCCTTCAGCGCCTCGCGGTTCAGCGTGAAGATCTTGAAAGGCAGGCCATGCAGGGCAAGGTGCAGGATAATGCCGAAGCCCGTGGGTTCGATGAGTTCCACATCCGTTGCAAGACCCGCCCCGTCATTCGTCATCAGCACATGCTCGGGCCGAATGCCGAGCGTCACCTTCGCCCCGTCGGAGAGAGCAAGCGGCCTTGCCAGCGGCACGATCGTTCCGTCCTTCAGCCGCACCCCGCCGGCGTCATAGATCGCGTCGAGGAAATTCATGCCCGGCGAGCCGATGAAGCCGGCGACGAAGAGATTGGCGGGGCGATCGTAGAGTTCCAGCGGACTGCCGACCTGCTGGACCACGCCGCCATGCATGGCGACGATCCGGTCGGCCAGCGTCATCGCCTCGATCTGGTCATGGGTCACGTAGATCGAGGTCGCCTTCAGATCGCCGTGCAGCTTCTTGATCTCGGCGCGCATCTGTTCGCGCAAGCGCGCGTCGAGGTTGGACAGCGGCTCGTCGAAGAGGAAGGCCTTCGGCTGGCGCACGATGGCGCGGCCCATGGCGACGCGCTGGCGCTGGCCGCCGGAAAGTGCCTTCGGCCGCCGTTCGAGCAACGGATCGAGGCCGAGTTTGGCGGCGGCCGCCGCCACTGCGCTGGCGATCTTCTCCTTCGCCGTCTTCCGGAGCTTCAGGCTGTAGCTCATATTGCCGGCGACGTTCATATGCGGATAGAGCGCATAGGACTGGAACACCATGGCAATGTCGCGATCCCTAGGGTGCAGCTCGTTCACTCTGGCGCCCGCAATGCGGATCTCGCCGCCGGTGACGTCCTCCAGCCCGGCGATCATGCGCAAGAGCGTGGACTTGCCGCAGCCGGAGGGGCCGACGAGCACGACGAATTCGCCGTCCCGGATCTTCAAATCGACGTCGTGCAGCACCTGCACGTGGCCATAGGCTTTGCGGATATTCTGGATATCGATCGATGCCATGTGTTTAACCCTTGACCGCGCCGGCCGTCAGGCCCTGGACGAGATAACGCTGGATGAGCAGGAAGAAGAGGCCGGCCGGAATGAGCGCCATGACGCCCGCCGCCATCATCTGCCCGAAATCCACCGAGAACTTCGAAACGAAGGTGAGAAGCCCGACCGGGAAAGTTGCCGCGTCATTGCCGTTGATCAGCATCAGCGCGAAGAGCAGCTCGCTCCAGGCGGCGGTGAAGACGAAGCCGAGCGTCGCGGCAATCCCCGGCAGCGTCAGCGGCAGGATGATCTGGCGAAACGCGGTGAACTGCGTCGCCCCGTCGATCATCGCCGCCTCTTCGAGATCCTTAGGAATGCCGTCGAAGAAGGACTGCATCAGGAAGGTGGCAAAGGGCACGTTAAAGGCGGTGTAGACGATGACTAGCCCGGTCAGGCTGTTCGTCAGATGCAAGGGCGACAGGATCTTGAAGATCGGCGCGACCAGCATGACGAGCGGGAACATCTGGGTCAGCAGCATCAGGGCGACAATCCAGTATTTCGCCCGGAAATTGAAGCGCGACAGCGCATAGCCGGAGAGCGAGGCGCAGATCGTCACCGTCACCGCCGTCGAGGCCGAGACGATCAGGCTGTTCTTGAAGAAGGTGGGAAAGGCGCTGTGCTGCAGCACGAAGGCATAATGATCCCAGCTCGTGCGCGACGGCCACATGCGCACGCCTTCGGTATAGAGCAGGTCGTTCGGCGTCACCGAGACCTTGAGCAGCCAGAACAGCGGGAAGAGCGCGAAAGCGATATAGCCGAGGATCGCCAGGCGGTGCGCTATCGTGGGAAGGACGGATCGTCTCATGGTCTCAATCCTTGTTCAGCAGCGTCTGCCGCAGCAGGATGATCAGCATCGAATAGGCGAGCAGCAGCGCCAGCAGCACCAGCGCGATCGCCGAGGCATAACCGAAATCGAGCCGTTTGAAGGCCGTCGTGAAGATGTAGCTCGCGACGATCTGCGTCCGGTCCGCCGGCCCGCCATTGGTCATGACGACGATGAGATCGGCGAAGTTGGAGATCCAGACGGTGCGCAAAAGCACGGTGATGGCGATCGTCGGCGCCAGAAACGGCAGGGTGATCGAGCGGAAACGCTGGAACCAGCCGGCGCCGTCGATCGAGGCGGCCTCGTAGAGATCGCGCGGGATCGCCTGCAGGGCGGCAAGCAGCGTGATGGCGAAGAACGGAATGCCCCACCAGACATTGGCGATGATCGGTCCCCACATCGCATAATTGGGATCGGAAAGAATATTGCCCGGCTCATGCATCAGCCCGAGCGCGAAGAGCCAGTGCGGGATCGGTCCGATGACAGGATTGAACAGCCAGGCCCAGTTGAGGCCGGCGAGGAAGGACGGCACGGCCCAAGGCAGGAAGACCAGCGCCTGCGCGATCGCCCGGCCCGGGAACGGCTTGTCGAGCAGCAGCGCCAGGATGAGCCCGAAGACGAATTGCAGCACGACGGAGGCGCCCGTCCACCAGAGCGTGTTCCTCAGCGCACCGTAGAAGGCCGCGTCACTCGCAAGCTCGCGGAAATGATCGAGCCCGATGAAGCCGCCGGAGAACGGATTGAGCAACTGGATGTCGCGGAAGGCGTAGGAAACGCCCAATGTCAGCGGCACCAGCATCACCGCGATGATCAGGATCAGCGACGGCGCACTGTAGAGATAGGGCTCCGAGGCATCGGCAAGGCGCCGCAGCCATGGCCTGCGGTCGCGACGCATGTCGAGCGTATCGGCGGAAATGGTCATCGGATTGCGGTTTCCATAATGTGTAGATCAAGCTTCGAATGCGCGTGCGGCCCCCTCATCCGACCCTACGGGCCACCTTCTCCCCGCTGGGGAGAAGGGAACGGAGACGTTGCGGCATTTCCCTTCTCCCCAGCGGGGAGAAGGTGCCGGCAGGCGGATGAGGGGGCTTCAATCTCAAAGCCCTCTATCTCTACTTCTTGCTCAGAAACTTCTGCTGCGCCTTGGTCAGATATTCCGCCCACTGGTCGGCCAGATCCTTCGCGGAGATATCGCCGAGCAGGGCCTGCTGCGAGGTCTTGATCGCCAGCGAATCCTTGAAGAAGGCGAATTCCTCGAGATAGGTCGGCATGACCGTCGGCACCGTGTTCGGGTCCGCCAGTTCCTCGAACCAGCCCTTGAACTGGTCACCGGCATAGAAGGGATCCTTCTCGGCCGCGGTATAGGCCGGCAAAGCGCCGATGCGCTTGTTCCACTCGATATTGCCTTCCGGCCCTTCGAGCGTGGCGATCAGCTTCCAGGAGAGATCCTTGTTCTCGCTCGTCGTGAACATCGACCAGCCGCCATAGCCGATGGTCGGGAAGGACTTGCCGTCAGGCCCCTTCGGCAGCGGCGCGACACCGAAATCCTCCTTCTTCATGCGCTCGGCGATGGCGATCAGCGCATCCGGATCTTGGTCGAGGAAAGCGCAGGTGCCGGAATAGAAGCCGGCGACGACTTCGTTGAACCCCCAGTTGACGCTGTCTTTCGGCGCATAGCCCTTCTTGTAGAGATCGACCATCCACTCGATGCCCTTTGCCCAGCCTTCGCTGTTCATGGTCGAGGTGCCGTCTTCCTTGAAGTACGTGTTGTCGCCTGCCATGGAGGCGGCAAAGATCATCCAGCCGTTCAGCCCGCCCGGTCCGCCGCGCATGCAGTAGCCGTATTTACCCGGCAGCTTGGAGACTTTTTCCGACGCGGCGGTGAATTCCTCCAGCGTCTTCGGCGGCGCGTCGACGCCGGCCTCGGCAAGCAGTTTCTTGTTGTAGAACATCGCCCTCAAATAGAAGCCGTAAGGCAGCATATAGGCGGTGTCCTTGACGTCGCGACCGAGTTCGAGCGCGCGCGGCGTCAGCTCCTTGGTGTGTTCCCATTTTTCGAGATAGGGCTCCAGGCTTTCGAGCATGCCGTTATTGGCATAGAGCGACAGCCAGGTATCGGGCATCTCCATCACATCGGGCACGTCGCCGGCCGATACCATGGTCGCGAACTTCTGGAAGGCTTCGTTCCAGGGCAGTGAAATGATTTCGACCTTGGTGCCGGGATTGGCGGCCTCGAACTTGCCGACGATCGACTTCAGCGTTTCCGTGCGCTCCGGGCTGGTGATGACTTCGACAAGCTTCAATGTCGTATCGGCAAAAGCCGTACCTGCCATCATTGAAGCAAAGAGCGTCGAGATTATTAGTTTTTTCATGCTCAGTTCCCCCTTTTCGGTTTCTCTCGGGTTTCAGGATCGTGAGGCGGCGGCGAGCGCCTCCTCGATGTCCCTCCACAGCGCCTCGGTTCCTTCGAGGCCGACATGGAGGCGTACGGATCGCGCATGAATGCCAAAGGCATGCGCGGAATTCGGCTGCGCTTTCTGCTGAAGCACCACCTCGCCCGGTACGATCAGGCTTTCATGCCCACCCCAGCTTACACCCAGTTTGAAAAGCTTGAGATGGTCGGCGAAGGCGCGGATATCGACGCCCTCGCGGAAGATGAAGGAAAACAGGCCCGAAGTGCCGTTGAGCCCGGCCGGCAACCGGTTGGCGAGCCCCGGATGGCAGACCGTCTCCACCACCTCGAGCCGCTGCAGGCGCCTGGCGATTTCAAGCGCGGAGGCCTCATGCGCCTTCATGCGCAGCGGCAGCGTGCGCAGGCCGCGGATCAGCAGCCAGGCGTCGAACGGCGAAAGCTTGCCGCCGAGATAGGGATAGGCCTCGGCCTTGATGCGCGCGATCATCTCCTTCGAGCCGGCAACGACGCCCGCCACCACATCGCTGTGGCCGCCGAGATATTTCGAGGCCGAATGGATGACGAGATCGACGCCGAGCGTCAGCGGCCGCTGGAAGAACGGGCTCGCCCAGCTGTTGTCGATCATCGAGACGGCGCCGTGATGCCTGGCGAGTGCCGCGAGCGCGCCGACGTCATGGGCTTCCATCACCCAGCTCGTCGGGCTTTCCAGGTACAGGACCTTGGCGCCGGGCAGCGCCCTGGCGACCGCCTCCTCGTCGCGACCGTCGACATAGGTCACTTCGATCTTCATCCGCTTCAGGATGGTGCCGAACAGGCGGAAGGCATCGGGATAGACGTGCTTGACGGCGACGATACGGTCACCGGGCTCGACGAAGCTCAGCACGGCCGAAGAGATCGCGGCCATGCCGCTCGCAAAGCCGAGCGCGTCCTCAGCACCTTCGAGCTTCGCCAGCATTTCCTCGAAAGCGCGCACCGTCGGGTTCAGCCCGCGCGTATAGATCGGGCGCACCTTCTCGCCGCGATAGGCGGCAATCATCTCGTCATAATCGGAAAAGGTGAAAAGCGAGGTCTGGAAGATCGGCGGCACGACGGCTTCGGCGAAGTTAGCTTCGTCGTGCGCCGTGATGAGGGAAGCAAGATCGAACGGTTCTGCGCCGTTGCTCATTTGGACATTTCCTTGATGTCTTCTTCGACGATGTCGAGAATTTTCAATGTTTCCGCGCGCGCCGCCTCCGGGTCCCGGGCAGCGATCGCGTTGAAAAGGGTGCGGTGAAAGGGAAAGGACCGCCGGGCGAAATCCTGCCGGTCGAACGGGTGCTCCCAGAAGCGCTCGAAGGTCTCGCGCATCTGTTCGAGAAGCTGGCGAAACAGCGGATTGTGGGTGGCATCATAGACGGCGAGGTGGAAGGCGAGATCCTCCGGCCCGGAGGTGCCTTTTTCCAAATGCACCCGCTCCATTTCATCAAGCTTTTCCTCGATGACGACCAGATCCTTCTCGGTGCGCCGCCGGGCCGCGACCATGCCGGCCTCGCATTCGATGCCGCGGCGGACCTCCAGCGTCTGCAGCAGCGCGTCGCGCAGATGCACCGCGTCGAACGACAGCGGCATATGGATCGTCGCCCGGGAAACCGGCTTCAGCAGATAGGTGCCGCTGCCCTTGCGCGTCTCGATGACGCCGAGCGCCTGAAAATGTCGGATCGCTTCGCGAATGGTCGAACGCCCGACGGCAAGCGCCGCCATCAGCTCGCGCTCCGCCGGCAAACGCTCCCCCGCCTGCAACCTCGCCTGCTCGACATAGTCCGCCAACGCATCGGTCACCTGACGCGCCCGGTCCATGACGGGAAGCGGCCGGATCACCGGCCTGTCGCTACGATTTGCCTTCATGGTTCCCCATTTTTCTTATCAGGCAGTCAGGCTTTGAAATTGGTCTGACATCTTAGCATTTCGCAAAGATGGTAAATCGTCAAGCCGTCTTGGCGACAGGAGCGAAAATTGATTAGCGGAGATGGTACAAGGCTATGCCGCGGCAGTCCCCCGAAACGTCCGTAGCCAACGGTTCGCCCTGAGAAACGCTTGCGACGACACAAGCCTCCATTGTACCTTCGAGCACCATGAGATGCTCTTGACATAAGCCCCGGGAACAGGCTCTGAAGCATGCGCGACTATGTAAAAAGCAAAGATTTTCATCGGCATATGCGGTCGCTGCTGGCTCCGCGATTTCAGGAGCTTGGCTGGGAATCGCAAACGGCCGGCAAGTGCAGCTTTGCCCGGGGCGGAAGGGTTTGTTGGCTGCAGGTATCGCAATATTCGAACAGCCTCATGGGCGCCAAATTTACGATCAACATGACCGAGGGCTCCAGCTCCGCCGGCAACACCAGAGTACTTTTTCGGCTGAACGAGGCGGATCGAGCGGTTGGCAGAGCTCTGGAAGAGGACATCATCGCGCGCCTGCCCAGGCCCGATCCTGATCCGGAGATTGAAGTGGTCGGGGATAACGGCGGGACCGTATTGGTGAAGCTCGGCGATCTCCCGCGAGCAAATTCACGCCAGTGGGAGGGTCCCGCCGATGTCTGGCTGCCTTATTTCAGCAAAGGCGATCTTGACGATTGGGCTGCTTTTCTCTTGCCTCGGCTCGAGCGGCTGATCGCACCTTCCTCGCCCGAAACAGTCGATCCGCAGCTGTGGGCCCAGCGGTTTCGCCGTATCATGGGTTTTTTCCGCTCCAAGCGAGGTTAGCCGGCCACCGGTTTCAAATCGACCAGCGCCTTGATCGGCAGATGATCGGACGCAATGCGCGCCAGCGGCGTGTCGTGCGCTTCCACCTCGGTGATGATCCCCTTGCGGTTGGCGATGATGCGGTCGAGCGCCAGAAGCGGCAGGCCGGCGGGAAAGCTCGGGACGGCAGGCGGCAGCGGGCCGAAGGCGGATTGGAAGGTGTTGAGCGAAGAGCGGTCGCCGAGCCGCCATTCGTTGAGGTCGCCGAGCAGGATGGTCGGCATCTCGTGCCTGTCCTTTATGAGTTCGACCAGCGTGTGGGCCTGCTGGGCTCTGCTATGGCGCAGCAGGCCGAAATGCGCGGCGATGATGCGAAGCACCCCGCCCTGCTCCAGCTCGATCTCGGCGACGAGCGCGCCGCGCGGCTCCAGCCCCGGCAGCTTGACCTGGTGCACGTCATGCACCAGCCCTTTCTTGAACAGCACGACATTGCCGTGCCAGCCATGCGCCTTCGCCATGCCGGCAACCGGCACCGGGATCAGCCCCGTCTCCCTTTCCAGCCGGCCGAGATCAAGGATGCCCGTGCGCTCGCCGAAGCGGGTGTCGGCCTCCTGCAGCGCGATCACGTCGGCGCCGATTTCATGGATCACTCGGCTGGTGCGCTCCGGATCGAAACGCCGGTCGGTGCCGACGCATTTGTGCACGTTATAGGAAGCGATCAGCGTTCCCGCGCTATGCGGCCTCGACTCCGTATAGGCGGGATCGAGCCGCTTTTTCCTGTTCCTGATCGAGGCAAGAATGCTGGAGGGAAGACTGTCTTTTCTGGCGTGCATCGGACGGCGCACTTGTTCCCCCGTTGATCAAAACGCTTCTGCCGGGAGTATAGGCCCGGCGACGGAACTTGCCATGTCCGATCTCAAAAAATCCGCTCAGAGATAGGGCGAACCCAGCCACAGCACCTTCTCGAGCAGCCGCACCGGAAAGGGCCGCGCGCGCAGCCCGTCGAGCGTCACCGGCGTTGCCGATTTCAGGGTTTCCTCGATGTGCTCGTCGATTTCGGTGACGAAACCCTCGTTCAGCACTTCGAGATCGACCTCGAAATTCAGCCTGAGCGAACGCGGGTCGAGATTGGATGAGCCGACATAGGCCCAGGTGCCGTCGATCGTCAGCAGCTTCGAATGGCTGAAGCTGCCGGTCGACCGCCAGATGCGGCAGTAATTCTTGAGGATCTGGTCGAATTGCGCCGTCATCGCCCGGTCGACCAGCAGCAGGTTGTTGACCGCAGGCACGATGATATCGACCTCGACACCGCGCCGTGCCGCCGTCACCAGGGCGCCGATCAGCTCGCGGTCCGGCAGGAAATAGGGCGACATGATGCGGATCGACTGGCGCGCCACGGAAAAGGCGCCCGTCAGCATCTTGTGGTTCGTCTCGAGGCTGCGGTCCGGCCCGGAGGCGACGACCCGCATCAGGATCGGATCGCCGGGGTTGCGCTCCGGCGGCTCGATGCGCCAGGCCTCGCCGTTCAACAGTTCCTGCGTGGAGAAGCGCCAGTCTTCGGCAGCAAGGTCGAAGAGGTCGGCAACGACAGGGCCGGTGACGCTGAAATGCGTGTCGTGGGCGAAGGTCTCACCCGTCGCCTCCTCGCTGAACCCAGCCCGGATGTTCATGCCGCCCGTCAGCGCAATGCGGCCGTCGACGATCAGGATCTTGCGGTGGGTGCGCAGATTGGCATAGGGAAGCCTCAGGCCCATGATGACGTTGCCGTTGAAAACGGCGACAGTGACGCCGCCCTCCTTGAGATAGCCGAGAATGCTCGGCACCGAATAACGCGCACCGACCGCGTCGATCAGCACCCGGACCTCCACGCCGCGCCTGACGGCCGCAATCAGCGCGTCGGCGATCCGAAGCCCGATGACGTCGCGGTCGAAAATATAGGTTTCGAGCAGGATGCCGCGCGTCGCCTCGTCGATGGCCGATTTCATCGCCGCATAGGCCTCGTCGCCGGTTTCCAGCACGTCTATCGTATTGCCCGAGGTCAGCGGATTGCGCGTCACCCGGTCGCCGAGCGTCTGCAACGCCGCGAAGCGGCGGCCGTACTGGCTGATCACCGTCTCGGCCTCGGCATCGAAGGTTTCCAGCTCGTCGATCTCGGCCGCGCGCAGCAGCGCGTCGCGGCGGATGCCCAGCGATTTCCGGCGAATGCGGTTGATGCCGGCAATCGCGTAGAGCAGCGCGCCGATGATCGGCGAAAGCATGATGACGCCGACCCAGCCGATCGCGGCGCGCACCTCTTCCTTGGTCATGGCGGCATGGATCGCCGCCGCGGCCCCCATGGCGATCGAAACGACAAAGAGGATATGCGGCCAGTAGGTCGACAGGAGATAGAACATCGCTGGCAAATATAGCTGGGAAACGGCGGCGTTCAATTGCGCCGCCGCTCTCTCATGACGCGAAATTTTTCGCCGTGATCATTTTGCCGCCCCTGCGCCTGTTTCACCGCGGGAACAATCCCGGTGCGGATCGATTGATCCCAAGGAGATGAGGATCGCACCATGAACATCGCCGCAAATGTCGGTCCCGCCTTGGCGCTCGAAGTCGCGGATGCGGAAAGCATCGCCGAACTCCGGCATCAGGCCGAAGGCTGTACCCGCTGTGATCTCTACAGAAATGCCACGCAGATCGTCTTCGGCGAAGGCCTGGGGAAGGCCGAGATCGTCCTCGTCGGCGAGCAGCCGGGCGACCAGGAGGATCTGGCCGGCAGGCCTTTCGTCGGCCCTGCCGGCCGCCTGCTCGACCGCTGCCTCGAAGAAGCCGGCATCGAGCGCCCGCGCTGCTACGTCACCAATGCGGTCAAGCACTTCAAGTTCACGCCGCGCGGCAAGCGGCGGCTGCATTCGAAGCCGAATGCCGGCGAGATCAGGCGTTGCGCCTGGTGGCTCGGGGCCGAGCTCAATATCATCAAGCCGAAACTCGTCGTGGCGCTCGGTGCGACCGCGCTTTATGCGCTGCTCGGGCCGAAGGCGAAGCTGACGCCGGAACGCGGGCATATCCTCTACCCGGCAAACCATCCGCCCGTGCTGGTGACCATCCACCCCTCCTATCTCCTGCGCATCCGCGATGAGGAGGACCGGCGCCGGCAGCGACGGGATTTCGTCTCAGATCTGCACAAGGCGGCGGAGTTTCGGCCGCGATAAACGCCGTTTCATAACCCTGATATGCTGCAATGCGAAATATTTCCGGTTGCGGCGCGATTTCGCTTGAAACAGCCCCGCTCCTCTGGAACCATCTCACCCAGTATCGCGTTCGAACGACGGCATCATGTGACTGGAGATCAGCGATGGCAGAAACTCGGGAAGAGTGGATCAAAAAACGTGCATACGCCCTCTGGGAAGAAGAGGGCCATCCAACGGGGCGAGATTCCATCCATTGGGAACAGGCACGACACGAGCGCGATGCGCTTGACGGTTCGGCCAGAGCTTCCGACGGCAAGGTGGCAAAGCCCAGGGCAAAACGC
The DNA here is from genome assembly GCF_047445895.1 of Rhizobium sp. BR 249. Lineage (NCBI taxonomy): Bacteria > Pseudomonadati > Pseudomonadota > Alphaproteobacteria > Hyphomicrobiales > Rhizobiaceae > Rhizobium > Rhizobium sp. BR 249. Next base: position 98,521 of record NZ_JARWKX010000012.1, read on the forward strand.
ACCGTCGTTAGCGCCAAGACGAACGGCGGCGTGACGCCGGCGCCGAAACGGACCGCGAGCCGCAAGACGGCGTCCTGAGAGCAGGAATACCAAGCACAGCAATGAAAGAGGGGCGTCGTTGCGGCGCCCTTCGATATCATGTGTCATACGCCTGAATCAGTTGTGCCTTATTGAATTGCGGAGGTGGGGATTCCATGCGGGGGTGAACAAAAGCCGGATGACGCTGCAAGTTTCGAGGCTTCCCCAAAAAGTCGATTCCACACCCGATAAATCCGAAGTCCATTCCGGCTTCACAGCCAGCAACCGCGTTCAGGCCGGGATGTAAGGGATGGAGATGTCACTCGTGCTCATCGCGGCCTTGCTCTATCTCGGTCTCGCGCTCGGTTTCATCCTTGTCGTCGACAATCTCGTCGGATTGATTTTCCGCGATCCGCGCGCGCCGGCACAACCGTCCCTCTTCGATCTTGGCCGCGCCTTCGCTGCGTCGCAAAAACTCTATCGAAAATAAAGTTCACTGCGGCGTCCTCCGGATCGACCATGGTGTTGGGCGCCCGCCCGGCCCGTTGAAGAGCTCCGAGCTTGCCCGATAGGGCCGGAACTTTTGGAAGCGCCGCCGGTTCAACCTCTTTGCAAACCAGAGGAGGCGACGATGCCGAGAGGTGACAAATCCGACTATACCGACAAGCAGAAACGCAAAGCCGAGCACATCGAGGAGAGCTACGAGGAGCGCGGCGTTTCCGAGACGGAAGCCGAACGGCGGGCCTGGGCGACCGTCAACAAGGAAAGCGGCGGCGGCAACAAATCCGGTTCCGGCCGCGGCAAGAAGGATACGCACGAATCCTCCGAAAAGGGTGGCCGCATCGGCGGCGCTGCATCCGCCGCCCGCTCGAAGGAGGAGAAATCGGCTTCCGCCAAGAAGGCAGCCGCGACGCGCAAGCGCCATGAACACCATACCCACCATTAGCAAAGCCCGCCGGACGCATCCGGCAAAGGAATTCAGCCATGGCCAAATCGAAGAAGAAATGGTCGCAGGACGTTACCGAACACAGCAACGCAATGGACCTTAGGGAAGGCGTATTCAAGTCGGACGATCCAAAGAAGATCGCCCGCTCGGTCAAGCATTCCGCCGAGGAGAGCGATCGCCGCAAGTCGAGCCCATTCCGCGCCGCAATGTCGATGCTGACCTTCTATATCAACCGAGCCGGCGAGCAATTGACGAAGAAGCAGCGCGGCACCCTTGAAAAAGCCAAGGACGAACTGCGAAAAGACTTCGGTCGGAAGCCGAAAGGTTAGGGGCAGATGGCATACGAGCTTTACTATTGGGACGGCATTCAGGGCCGCGGCGAATTCGTTCGGCTGGCGCTGGAGGAAGCCGGAGCCGAATACATCGACGTCGCCCGCGAGCCGGGGCGCGGGACCGGCGCGATGCTGGCGATCATGAAGAGCGAAAGCGAGCCGCACATTCCCTTTGCGCCGCCTTTCCTGAAGGACGGCGATCTCATCATCCCGCACGTCGCCAACATCCTCTTCTATCTCGGCCCGAAGCTCGGCCTGACACCTGAAGACGAAGGCCTTCGCTACGTCGCCAACGGCCTGCAGCTCACCGTCACCGATTTCGTCGCCGAAGTGCACGACACGCACCATCCGATCGACACCTCGCTCTACTACGAGGACCAGAAGCAGGAGGCGAAAGCCCGCTCCGCCGCCTTCATCCGCGAGCGCATTCCGAAATTCCTCGGCTATTTCGAGCGCGTGCTGCGGCAAAATCCCGAAGGAACCAACCACCTGGTCGGCGGCGCGCTCACCTATGTCGACCTGTCGCTCTTCCAGGTGATCGAGGGCTTGAGCTATGCCTTTCCGAAGGCCATAGCGAAGCGCAGGGCGGAATATCCCGGCCTGCTCGCCCTGCATGGTGCGGTGGCGAAGCGTCCGAACATTGCCCGCTATCTCGCATCCCCTCGCCGCCTCGCCTTCAACGAGGAAGGGATCTTCCGGCATTATCCCGAGCTCGATGGTTCGGAATGACTTGAGATCCGTTCAATCCAGCGGCACGGCCGCATCGAAGAAATCACCCCAGGGGTCCGATGGCCGTGTCTGCAGGCGCTGCGGCACGTTGGCGAGCGTGAAAGCCGTTGGACCTGTCACGTCATGCAATTCACGCCAATCGAGCGGCATCGAAACCGGGGCACCCGGCCGCGCCCGTGTCGAATAGGCTGCGACCGCCGTGTTGCCGCGGCCGTTGCGGAGATAGTCGATATAGATGTGTCCGCCGCGCTTTGCTTTCGTCGCGGTTGCCAGATACTTCTCCGGCGCGTCGGTCGCCATGCTCTCGGCAAGCGAATGGGCGAAATCCTTCACCTCGGTCCAGCCGGCCTTCGGCGCAAGCGGTGTCACCACATGCAGCCCCTTGCCGCCCGAGGTCTTGACGAAGGCGGCAAGACCGCGTGCTTCCAGCCGCGCCTTCACGTCAAGCGCAGCCGCGATCACCGCATCCCAGGCGACATCCTCGCCGGGATCGAGGTCCATGGTGATCATATCGGGTTTTTCCCAATGGCCGGTCGTCGTGCCCCAGGGATGGATTTCCAGCACGGCCGATTGCACCAGCGCCACGAGCCCGTCGAAATCGGCAATACGCAGCAGCTTTTCGCCGTCAACATCCTGGGGATCGGCGATCTCCTCGATATGGGCGTTCATGCCCTTCCAGGCATGTTTCTGGAAAAAACGCTGATGGCTTTTGATCCCGTCCGGCAGACGCAGCAGCGCCAGGGGCCGATTGACGAGATAAGGCGCCATGAAGCGCCAGACCTCGGCGTAATAATCCGCCAGCCCCTGCTTCGTCACGCCTTCGTCCGGCCAGTAGAGCCGGTCGGGGTGGGTCAACGATACGTCCGATTTTAGCGAATTGCTCGGGCTCATCCTTCGATCTCGCGTGTCAGGAAATCAAGTAGCCTGTTTTCCCCCGCGCGCAAGCCGCGCAACGGCTCGCCGCCATCCTCGGGAAGCGAATGGTCGTTGCCGGCAAGCGCGATGATCGCGGGATGGATATAGCTCGAGCGCGAGATCGCCGGCGTGTTGTGCAGCGCTTCGGCCGCGGCCTCCGACATTTCCTTCACCGTCGGCCGGCCGCCTCCCATGATCTTTTCGCGCGCCGCACCGAAAGCCGCCAGCGAGCCGGCCCAGGTGCGGAAGGTTTTCGCCGAAATGGGGATGTCCGATATCTCGGCGAGGTAAGCGTTCAGCCGGCCGGAATCGACCGGTTTCAACGCTCCGCTCTCGTCCTTCCAGACGAAAAGCTGACGGCCGGGCAGATCCGCTATCTCCTCCAGGATCTTCTGCAGCCGGGGATGCCTGAGACTGCGCTGGACGCGCTTGCCGCCCTTGGCGCGAAACTTCAGCTCGATCTGCCCGTCGACGATCTTCAGGTGCCGCTTGAGCAGGGTCGTCGCGCCATAGGTGCCGTTTTCCCGGACATAGGCCTGATTGCCGACGCGCAAGTGCGCCTCGTCGAGCAGCGTCGTCAAAGCCGCAAGCACGCCGTTGATATCCTCCGCGCCGGTGTCGAGATGGCGCAGCACTGTGCGGCGTATCTTCGGCAGCGCCCGGCCGAATTCGATCAGCTGGTGGAATTTCCCGGCGCTGCGGAAGGACTGCCAGTCCTTGTGATAGCGATATTGCTTGCGCCCGCGCGCATCGAAACCCGTCGCCTGCAGATGGCCATTCTCGTAAAGACAGATCCAGACATTCTCATAGGCCGGCGGCAGGCCGAGCGCGCCGATGCGCGCCCGCTGCAATTCGTCGGCAAGCGTCGTGCCGTCTGGCATCACATAGCTGAAGCCCTTGCCCTTCCTGCGCCGGCGGATGCCGGGTTCGGTATCGCTGACATAGACAAGGCCAAGATCGGTGATCGCTTCGGCATTCATGCTTCGGGCAACCTGCTATTTGCCGCGCCGGCCGAACTGGAACCACCGGCGGCGCTGGGCCTTGGTCGCGCCCTCCGGCGGCTGGGTCTGCCCTGTCGGCGCAAAGACGGCCGCGCTCTGGGTATAAACGATGACCGGGTTGTCCTGATCGTGCACCTCGAAGGCGCCGGTCTCCGCTCCCGTGTCGAGAACCCGCGACCATTGCGTCAGCCCGTTCACCTCGGGCAGGTGGACTGCGCAATCGCCGCCGGCGTTGAAGACGAGAAAGAGATCGTCCATCGTCTCGGTGTCGAGCGCATGCACGCTCTTGGAGAGGTAGACGCCGAGCACCTGCAATCCGTCGTCGTTCCAGGCCCCGTCATCCATGAAACTGCCGTCCGGCTTGTACCAGGCGATCTCGATGCGGCCGTCGTCGCTGGTTTCGCCGGTCAGGAACCGCTCCTGCCGCAGGACGGGATGGGCCTTGCGGAAGGCGACGGCCTGCCGGCAGAAATCGAGGAAGGGATCGTCCAGCCCTTCCCAGCCCGTCCAGCCGATCTCGTTGTCCTGGCAATAGGCGTTATTGTTGCCGCCCTGGCTGTTGCCGAGTTCGTCGCCGGCCAGGATCATCGGCACGCCCTGGGAAAGCATCAGCGTCGCCATCATGTTGCGGCGGCGGCGCGCCCGGGCCGCGTTGATATCGGCATTATCGGTCGCACCCTCGGCGCCCATATTGTCGGAATGATTGTCCGAATGGCCGTCCCTGTTGTCCTCGCCGTTCGCCTCATTGTGCTTGCCGTCGAAAGAAACCGTATCCATCAGCGTGAAGCCGTCATGGGCCGACAGGAGATTGATCGAGGAGGTCGCACCCCGGTCCGAATGGTTGAATTGCAGCGCCGAACCGGTGACGCGCGCCGCAAGCTCCGACACCATGCCGCCGTCGCCCTTCCAGAAACGGCGCACATCGTCGCGGAACTTGTCGTTCCACTCGCGGAAGGGGTGCGGGAAACCACCGACCTGATAACCACCCTCGCCGATATCCCAGGGTTCGGCGATCAGTTTGACACCGGCAAGCATCGGGTCCTGGCGGATGGCGCCGAAGAACAGCCCCTGACGGTCGAACTCCAGATCCTGCCGCCCGAGCGTGCTGGCGAGATCGAAGCGGAAGCCGTCGATGTGCATGACGCCGACCCAGTAACGCAGGCTGTCGAGCACCATGCGCATCACCATCGGGTTGGCGACATTCAGCGTATTGCCGGTGCCCGTCGTATCGAAGGTATGGCGCGGATCGTCGGGAGAGAGGATGTAATAGCTCGCATTGTCGAGCCCGCGGAAGGAGAGCGTCGGCCCTTTCTCGCTGCCCTCGGCCGTGTGATTGTAGACCACGTCCATGATCACCTCGATGCCGGCGGCATGGAACTTCTTCACCATTGTCTTGATTTCGGTGATCTTGTCGCTGGACATGTAGCGCGATTGCGGCGCGAAGAAACCGAGCGTCTGGTAGCCCCAATAATTGCTGAGGTTCATTTCCGAGAGATAACGATCGTCGAGGAAATACTGGATCGGCAGAAGCTCTATCGCGGACACGCCGAGCTTCACGAGATGATCTATGATCGGATCGCTGCACATGCCGAGAAAGGTACCGCGCAGCCGGTCCGGCACTTTCGGATGCGTCATCGTCAGGCCGCGAACATGCGCCTCGTAGATGATGGTGTCGGGCCAGGGACGGCGGATCGCCTCTTCCCCCGCCCAATCGAAATCCGGGTCCTGCACCACGCTCTTGACCATGAAGGGCGCGCTGTCACGCTCGTCGAAGGAGAGGTCATCCTCGCCGATCCGATAGCCGAAAAGCGCGTTGTCCCATTGGAGCTGACCGGCTACCTGCTTGGCATAGGGATCGAGCAGCAGCTTGTTGGGATTGAAGCGATGGCCGGCTCCCGGATCATAGGGGCCATGGGCGCGATAGCCGTAAACCGTGCCGGGGCCGACGCCGGCGATATAGCCGGACCAGATGTCGCCCTCGCGCTTCGGCAGCGGCATACGGGCAATCTCATCCTTCCCGTCAGGCGAGAAGAGACAAAGTTCTATCTGTTCCGCATGGGCCGAAAAAACGGCGAAATGGGTACCTGAACCAATATATTCCGCCCCGAGCTCCGGTTTGAGGAAGTCGAGTTCCGAAAATGAGAAGCTCATGGTGCCCCGCTTGAAGACTTGATCAAGCAGGAAACGTGAAGGCGCTTCGAAAGTTCCGTCATCCCCGGGGCAAAAGGACATGACGCCCGTCCCCGAGGACGATCTTACGGCATCAGCTGGCCGCCATTGACCTCGATGATCTGACCGGTGATGTAGCCCGACAGTGTCGGCGAGGCGAGGAAGAGATAGGCGCCGACGCAATCCTCCGACGAGCCGACGAAACCCATCGGGATCGACTTGCGTTGCAGCTCCATCTGCTCGTCATTGGTATAACGCTCATGGAAGGGCGTGGCGATGACACCCGGGGCTACGGCGTTCACGCGGATTCTGTCGGCAACGAATTCCTTGGCATGGCCGCGCGTGATCGTCGAGACGAAACCCTTCGACGCCGCATAGAGGATCGCGCCATTGCCGCCGCCGTTGCGGGCAGCGATCGAGGTGGTGTTGATGATGAAGCCGCCCTGCTTCTTCAGCCACGGATGGGCCGCCCGCGTCGCCGCCAGCACAGAGCGGGCATTGAGATCCATCACCGCGGCATAATGCGCGTCGGTATATTCGGCAGTCGGCTTGCGCCCCAGCATGCCGCCGGCATTGTTGATGAGCCCGTCGAGATGACCGAAGGTTTTCGCCGTCTCCTCGACGACACGCTCCGTCTCGCCTTCCCTCGACACATCACCCTGGATCAGATGCACGGTGCCGCCGGCAGCGCGGATCTCCTCGGCGAGTGCCTCCGCCGGCTCGCGGCTGGCATTGTAATGCACGCCGACCTTGGCCCCCTGAGCCGCAAAGGCGCGGGCAAGCGCCGCCCCGATCCCGGTCGAGGCGCCGGTAATCAGCACGGCCTTGCCGGCAAGATCCGGCAGCTTGATGGATGCGAGCAATTGAGCAAGTTCCGCCATGGCTAGGATAGCCTCCCAAAATCACGGACATAGGTGATGAAACAGACAGGGGAAGTCTATCAGGGGGAATCGGCGATGGGCAATGCACGAAAGCGGGAGATCTGCGTCGTGGGGGAATGCTGATGGCTGGCCAGTTCGGAGCAACCGAAGACCCCTCCCCACAAGGGGGAAGGTCTTAACTTGCCGCACCCGCATTCCAAATCTTTGGCGTTTCGGAAGGAGCGAGACGGTGCTCCAGGTTAGCCCCTCCCCCTTGTGGGGAGGGGTCTTTCTTGAGGCTTGGTCAGGTAGAGCTCGTTGACTAGAGAACCTCCTCACAAAGGCACGCCGAGAGCCGGCTGTGGTTTCTGACGAACAAGAGGCGGAAAGGCCAGCGCAATCGCCGCGGCCCCGAGCCCGACCATGGCTGAACCGATGAACAGCCAGGAATAATTGGCGAAAGTATCGAATATCCAGCCGCCGATCAGAGGCCCGAAGGCCATGCCGAGGCTGGAGAGCATCGTCGCCGCGCCCAGGACGGTGCCGATGATGCGCTGGCCGAAATATTCGCGCGCCAGCACCGCATAGAGCGGCATCACGCCGCCATAGGCGCTGCCGAAGATGATGGCGAGCGCATAGAATTCCCCGAGCCGGCTGACGAAGAGATAGGTCGCGAGAGCGCCCGCCTGCACCAACAGGCCGGCAACCAGGACCGGCTTCACCCCGATCCTGTCGGCAAGGCTGCCATAGAGCAGCCGGCCGCCAAGGCCCGCGAGGCCTTCGACGCTGTAGATGCTGACGGCCGCCATCGGGGCGACGCCGCAGATCGTCGCATAGCTCACCATATGGAAGATCGGGCCGGAATGGGCCGCGCAGCAGGCAAAGAAGGTGAGGCCGAGCACGATGAATTGCGGCGACCGGAAGACTTTCGACAGCTGTGGCCGGGCGCCTTCCGCCGAGAAATCCGTACCCGCATCCACCGCGTCCGCAGGCGGACGCCTGACCAGCAGGGCGGCCGGCAGGAGCAGCGCCCAGGCCGCAACACCGATGATCAGCATGGCGGGGCGCCATTCATAGGCTGAGATCAGCCAGCGCGCGAAAGGCGAGATCGTCATCGGCGCGACCCCCATGCCGGCGGAGACGAGCGACACCGCAAGACCGCGGTTCTCGTCGAACCAGGCCGTGGTCGCCGCGATCATCGGCGCGAAGAAAGCGCTGGCGGCCAGGCCGACGAGGATGCCGTAGGTGAGCTGAAACTGCATCAGCGTCTCGGCGCGGCTTGCGAGCACCAGCGCCAGGCCGAGCAGCACGGAGCCGATCAGCACGACGGGGCGCGGGCCGAAGCGGTCGCTGGCCGCACCCCAGAGGAAACCGCCGAAACCCATGACGATGAAATTCAGCGTCATCGCGCTGGCGATGCCGACATGCGACCAGCCGGTCGCGGTGGCGATCGGCTCCTGGAAGATCGCCAGCGAGAACATCGCGCCGATGGCTACGCACGACATCAAGGCGCCTACGGCAACGATGACCCAACGATAGGAAACACTCATGGCTTCGTACCTCCATGCCGACAGAGTGATCGCGACGCATGCGGCCGGTCCACTGCACTCCACGCCTCGCGATCTAAAGACGTCCGGGCGGCCGCGAATTCGACAGCGCCCTCACATCTTTTTTCTGCCGCGCGCCTAGAGAGTCCGGAACATCACCAGTGCGTCGACATAGCCCTCGGTGGGATGAAGGAAGGCGCCGGGAAGACGGCCGACGATCTCGAAGCCGAGCGATTGCCACAGCGCGACGGCGCGGCGGTTGCTGCTGATGACGAAATTGAACTGCATGGCGCGAAAGCCCCGCAAGCGGGCATGCTCCAGGGAATGTTCATGCATGCGGCGGGCAACGCCCCGGCCGCCCGCGGCGGGATCGGTCATATATCCGCAGTTGCAGACATGCCGCCCGCCGCCGGCCTGATTGGCCTTGATGTAATAGGTGCCGAGGATGTCGCCATCCTCTTCCGCGACGAAAGTCTCGCGGTCCGGCCCCATCCAATAGGCGAGCGCACAGGCCTCCGAGAGATCGCGATCGAGCGCATAGGTCTCGCCGGCGCGGATCGTCGGGCCGATGATCCTCCAGATCGCATCTCGATCATCATTGTTTGCGGGCCGGATCAGCATGCCCGATTTCTACAGAAGCCAGGCACCGGGCGCAACGGTTCAAGCGCCCTCAAACCCTTTCGAGCGCGATCGCAATCCCCTGCCCGACACCGATGCACATGGTCGACAGCGAATAGCGTCCGCCGGTTTCCAGAAGCTCCAACGCAGCCGTGCCGGTGATGCGGGCGCCCGACATGCCAAGCGGATGGCCGAGCGCGATCGCGCCGCCATTGCGGTTTACCCGCTGGTCGTCATCGGCAATCCCGAGTTCACGCAGCACCGCCAGCCCCTGGCTGGCGAAGGCCTCGTTGAGCTCGATCACGTCGAACTGTTCCTGGGTCATGCCGAGCCGCGCCATCAGCTTGCGGGAAGCCGGGATCGGCCCCACACCCATGACCCTCGGCGGCACGCCGGCAGCGGCACCGCCGAGGATACGCGCGATCGGCGTCAGGCCATATTTTCGCGCCGCCGCTTCGGACGCGACGATCAGCGCCGCCGCCCCGTCATTGACGCCGGAGGCATTGCCCGCCGTCACCGTGCCGCCTTCCTTCCTGAAGGGCGTGGCAAGCTTCGCCAGGGTTTCGATCGTCGTTGCGCGCGGATGCTCGTCCTTCTCGACGATGACGGGATCACCCTTGCGCTGGGGGATGATGACCGGTGTAATCTCCTTCGCCAGCCGTCCACTCGCCTGCGCGGCTGCCGCCTTCGCCTGACTGCGCACCGCAAACGCATCCTGGTCCTCACGGCTGACCTTGTAATCCTCGGCGACGTTCTCGCCGGTCTCCGGCATGGAATCGACGCCGTACTGCTTCTTCATCAGCGGGTTGACGAAGCGCCAGCCGATTGTCGTGTCGTGGATTTCGGCTGCTCGCGAAAACGCCGTTTCGGCCTTCGGCATGACGAAGGGCGCCCGCGACATGCTTTCGACACCGCCCGCGATCATCAACTCCGCCTCGCCGGCGCGGATGGCGCGCGCCGCTGTCATCACCGCATCCATGCCGGAGCCGCAGAGCCGATTGATCGTCGTGCCCGAGACAGAGAGCGGCAGGCCGGCCAGAAGGGCGGACATGCGCGCGACGTTGCGATTGTCCTCGCCCGCCTGGTTGGCGCAGCCGAAGATCACGTCGTCGACGGCTTCCCAGTCGATGGCAGCGTTGCGTTCCATCAGCGCCTTCATCGGGATGGCGCCGAGATCGTCGGCCCGCACCTGGGAAAGCGAACCGGCGAAGCGGCCGATCGGCGTCCTGATATAGTCGCAGATAAAAGCTTCGGTCATGGCTTTCCTTTAGAGTTTCGGGACAACGAGGTCGCCCACCGGCCCGTCGAGATGGAGCGGCGCACCGGTCATGGCCTGCAATTCCTCCAGCGACATGGCCGCAAGCTTCTCCCGCAGGACGAAGCGCCCATCGACGATGTCGATGACGGCATGGCTCGTATAGATGCGGGTGATGCAGGCGACGCCGGTCAGCGGAAAGGTGCATTTCTCCACCAGCTTCGGCTCGCCCGTCTTCGTGACGTGTTCGGTGATGACGCAGACCTGCTTTGCGCCATGCACGAGGTCCATGGCGCCGCCGACGGCCGGCACGCCCTTGCTGCCGACCCGCCAATTGGCGAGGTCGCCATTCTGGGCGACCTGATAGGCGCCGAGAATCGCGACGTCGAGATGGCCGCCGCGCACCATGGCAAAGCTGTCGGCATGGTGGAAGAAGGCCGCGCCGGGCTTCAGCGTCACCGCCTTCTTGCCGGCATTGATCAGATCCCAGTCCTCTTCGCCTTCATCAGGCGGCTCACCGAAATTGAGGATACCGTTTTCGGTGTGGAAGATCGCCTGTCGGCCGGGCGGCTGATAGCGCGCGACCATTTCGGGAAAGCCGATGCCGAGGTTCACATAGGCGCCGTCGGCAATGTCCTGCGCGGCACGCCAGGCGATCTGCGCATTGGAAAGCTTGATGTCATCCCTGATATCGATGGTCATACGTAGGCCACTCCGGCTCGGATGAGCTCTTCTTCCTGCTGGGGATTGGGAACCGTGACGACACGATCGACGAAGATGCCGGGGGTGACGACATACTCGGGATCGATGCCGCCGGCCGGCACGATGGATGAGACCTGGGCGATGGTCTTGGCTGCCGCCATGCACATCAGCGGATTGAAGTTGCGGCCGGCCTTGTTGTAGGTGAGGTTGCCGTGGGTATCGCCGACCAAAGCTTTGACGATGGCAAAATCGGCCTTCAGCCAGCGCTCCTGCACATAATGGCGGCCGTCGAATTCGGCGATGACCTTGCCTTCCGCAAGTTCGGTGCCATAGCCGGTGGGCGTGTAGAAGGCCGGAATGCCGGCCCCGCCGGCGCGGATGCGCTCGGCGAGCGTGCCCTGCGGCACGAGTTCGAGCTCGATTTCACCGGCAAGATATTTGTCGGTGAAGGCGCGCGGATCAGAGGACCGCGGGAACGAGCAGATCATCTTCCTCACCATCCCGGCATCGATCATCGCAGCGATGCCGATGCGCCCGTTGCCGGCATTGTTGTTGATCACGGTGAGATTCCTAGGCCCCTTGTCGATCAGGGCATGAATCAATTCGATCGGCGCACCCGAGCCGCCGAAACCACCGATCATGACGGTCGCTCCGTCGCCGATCTCGGAGACGGCCTCCGCCGTGCTCCCGATTGTCTTGTCCATATAGGATCTCCTCAGCCCGTTCTTGGCGTCAGAAATAAACCGCAGCAGGAACAGCGGCAAGATGTTTGTGCGTTATTTGACATTTGTTCGTATATCGCACATGATGGATAAAAGACTGGAGACCCGAACCATGCGCGAAACGGATTTCGTCAGCGGCTTTGCCCGCGGCCTGAAAGTCATCGAAGCCTTCGGCGAAACGCGCCCGCGGCTTTCCATCGCCGAGGCCGCCAAGCTGACGGCGCTCGACCGCGCCACCGTGCGTCGCTCGCTGCTGACGCTCGCCGAGCTCGGTTATGCCGATTATGACGGCAAGTTCTTCACTCTGACGCCGAAGATATTGCGGCTTGGCCATGCTTATCTTGCGGCCACACCGCTGCCGGCGCTCTTGCAGCCGCATCTCGATCATCTCTCGGAAAAGGCCGGCCAGAGCGCCTCGGCCTCGGTGCTCGACGGAACAGAAATCGTCTATATCGCCCGCGCAGCACAGCGCCGCGTCATGTCGATCAATCTCACACCGGGCAGCCGCCTGCCCGCCTATTGCGCCTCGATGGGCCGCGTGCTGCTTGCGGCTCTCGCGGAAAACGAGGCGCGCGCCATCCTGGCCCGCAGCGAACTCAAGCAGAACACGGCCAATACCAAGATCGATCCGGACGAGCTGATCGAAGAATTCCGCCGCGTGCGCGCCGAAGGCTACGCCATCATCGACCAGGAGCTGGAGATTGGTCTCTGCTCGATCGCCGTGCCGATTGAAAACGACCGCGGCGAAACGGTCGCGGCGATCAATATCGGCGCGCCCGCCGCCCTTGTCGCGGCGGCCGAGATGAAGGAACGGTACCTACCATTGCTGAAGGAAGCACAGGCCGCATTGCGGCCGCTGCTGCGCCGGTGATGGCAAACCTGAAAGCAGCGGCTCCGGCCAACACCGGAGCCGCTCCAATTGGTCAATGCGTCAGGTCGAGCGCGGCCGTGAGATCGCCCATCGGCGGCTCGCCGTTTTCGCGCAGCGCCGTGTCGCGGGCGACGATGCCGGGCAAAACAGGCAGGTCGTAGCGCGCGGTGATCAGGCGGATGATCGAGGTCGTGTCGTACTGGGTGTGATCGACCGTGCCGGCCTTGGCGAAGGGCGAGATGATGAAGGCCGGAATGCGGTTGCCCGGGCCCCAGCGGTCGGCCTTCGGCGGCGCGACGTGATCCCAGAAGCCGCCATTCTCGTCATAGGTGACGATGACGAGCATATGGCCCCATTGCGGGCTCTTTTCGAGATGCGAGACGATATCGGCAAGATGCTGGTCGCCGCTCGAAACATCGGCATAACCGCCATGTTCGTTGAGGTTGCCCTGCGGCTTGTAGAAGGAAACCGCCGGCAGCTTGCCGCCGTCGATATCCCTGAGGAAGGCCTCGCCGGCGAGGCCGCCATCCTTCAGATGTTCGGCGCGATCAGGGGTGCCGGGGGCGAAATTGGCGAAATAGTTGAAGGGCTGGTGATGGAACTGGAAGTTCGGCACCGGCGTCGCGTTCTTGCCGTCGAGTGCCGCCTGCCAGGCGCCGCTATACCAGGCCCAGCTGACGCCTTTCTCCGACAGGAGGTCGCCGATGGTGGTCTCATGCTGCGGCGGCAGCGTCGTCGCCGCAGTGGGATCGGCATAGGCCGGATCGCCGTCCTTGGCTGGCGGATTGGCGCTCGGCTCGTAAGGCGGCTGCATGGTGTTGACGGCGTAGAAATCGGGCGTCAGCGTGCCGTCGGAGACGAATTTCGGTGCGCCGTCCAGCGCCGATTTCGGGGCATTGTCCGCTACAACAAGCGACGTGCCGTCGGCATCGACCTTGGCGATCACGGGTTTGGCCGGGCTCTTGTCGGCATCGGGATAATAGGGCGCGCAGGCGCAGACCAGCGCGAAGTGATTGAGGAAGGAGCCGCCGAAGGCGCCCTGGAAGAAGTTGTCGGCGAGTACGTATTTCCTGGCGACCTGCCACATCGGCAGGATCGAACCGTCATAATGGCCCATGACGAGACTGCCGGAATCGGCCCAGGCGACGAACTTGTCGTTCTTGCCGCCGTCGATCTGCATCTGCTCCTGATAGAAGCGATGCCAGAGATCGCGGGTGATGACCGTCGGCGCCTGCGCAAAACCCTTGGGATCGTCGATCGCGAAGCTGGCATTGGCAAGATGGGCCGACTGCGCCTCGGTGATGGCAGGGGTTACGCCCTTGGCGGTCAGGCCGCCCCAGGCCGGCGGCAGTTCGGCGAGCGGCTGACCGTCACGGTCGAGTTGGCGGGCCTGCTCGGGGCTGACATTGGAAAGACCGTTGGCGCCGGGAAAGCCGCCATAGAGATTATCGAAGCTGCGGTTTTCGGCATAGATGACGACGATATTGTCGATCTTGTCGTAACCGGCCGGCGCGGCATGGGCTGATGCCGCCATGGCGAGCGGAACGAAGGCCGATCCGGCGAGACAGATCGAGGCGAGGAGTTTCAGTCTTTTCACGGGGGTACCTCATGGCTAGGGGCGTTGGCTAGAGGGAGCGGGGAACGCTCGGGGGCGCACCGACGCTAGACCCGCCATCTATCAACTTTGTGACATGGTTCTGTCACGAAGCGGCGGGAGAGCGACCGTCATCAATTTGTTGCAGCGAGGTTTGATGATGATGGAAGGCAGTCCTAAGCTATTGGAATCCTTATGATGACGAAGACGACTTTCCGGTTTGCGCAGTCCAGATTGACGGTCGGCATCGGTGTTACGGCACTGTGTCTGGCCATTCTGCCGCTGCGGCAAAGCAGCGCGGCGGCAGCTTCCGGCGTGCATCCCGGCCCGATGGCGCGCGCCGAGGCCTTCGCCCGGGCCGAAACGCTGACCGCGCTCGGCCGGAAGATATTCTCAGATACTTCGCTGTCGGCCTCGGGCTTGCAGGCCTGCGCCTCCTGCCACGACCCGGCTCGCGCTTTCGGCCCGGCATCCGCCGCGCCGGTCGAAATGGGCGGCGAACACATGGACCGGCCGGGTCTACGCGCCGTCCCGACGCTGCGCTATCTGCAGGCCGTGCCCGCATTCACCGAGCATTATTACGATTCCGAGGACGAGGGCGACGAGAGCGTCGACAATGGCCCGACCGGCGGCCTGACCTGGGACGGCCGGGTCGATCACGGCGCCGACCAGGCGAAGATCCCGCTGCTCTCGCCCTTCGAGATGGGCAACAAGGATGCGCCCGAGGTCGCCGACAAATTGCGCAAGGCGCCCTACGCCGCCGACATCGAGGCTGCCTTCGGCGCGACCGTGTTCGACAATCCGCAAGACACGTTCACCGCCGCCGCCGAGGCGCTCGCCACCTTCGAACAGAGCGGCCCGGATTTCTTTCCCTATTCCAGCCGTTACGACGCCTTCCTCGCCGGCAAGGCGACGCTGACGGCTCAGGAATTGCACGGGCGGCAGCTGTTCGAAGATCCCGCAAAGGGCAACTGTTCAAGCTGCCATCTCAGCGAACCCGCCAATGACGGCGAGCCGCCGCTCTTTTCCGATTTCGGCTTCCTCGGCCTCGGCGCACCGCGCAACATGGCGATCCCGGCCAACGCCAACCCCGGCTATCACGACCTCGGCCTCTGCGGCCCTCAGCGCACAGACCTTGCCGGCCACAGCGAATATTGCGGCCTGTTCCGCACGCCGACGCTGCGCAATGTGGCGCTGAAGAAGAGCTTCTTCCACAACGGCTACTTCCACACGCTGCGCGACGTCGTCTCCTTCTATGCGACCCGCGACAGCGACCCCAGCCGCTGGTATCCAAAAAATGCAGACGGCACGGTTCGTAAATATGACGACCTGCCGCAGGCCTATTGGGACAACCTCAACCAGGACCCGCCCTTCGGCCGGAAACCCGGCGACGCGCCTGCGCTGACCGATCCCGAGATCGACGATATCGTTGCCTTTTTGGGGACGCTGACGGATGCGGACTTGCAGCCAGCGTGAAGCGGGGCATCAAGGCGCCCACCGCATCTCACATTGCCGTTCATTGCTCCGTCGTAGACGAAGGGGGCGGTCATGCCTGTGAGGCGCAGCGCACCGGTGAACGTCGTTGTTTTCCAATGGCCGTGCGGCACGCCTGCTCGACAACGCTCGCCTCGAATTGCGCCTCCGCGCAGACGTGCCATCTTCGTTGAGAGACCAGTCTCGTCTATGAAGATCAGCTTTTCTGGATCGAGATCGAGCTGACCATCAAACCAGGCTCGCCGGCGCTTCAGGACATCTGGCCGATCCTGCTCCAATGCATGTGCGGACTTTTTTTAAAGGTCCATCCGCGGCCTCGCAGCCAGGCACCAAGCGCACTTCGGCTAATGCTCACCTGCCGCTCCACAGACAGACGCTCGACCATTTCGTCGAGCGTCACGTCCTTGCGATCATCGATCATCTCGACAACGAACGCTTCGTGTGCATCCAAGCTCGAGGACCTTCGCCAACCTTGCGGCCGTGGTGTCGGTTCACCATCGCTGGCCCTTGCGATCCAGCGGATTGCCGTCGAAATCCCAACCCCAAACCGGGCGGCAGCCTGCCGCAGACGCTTTCAATACGCGTAACCGAAAATCATCGCTCAGTGCTCGTGCCATCATCCACCTCTTCGCTGTGGATGTTGAATCAGCTTCGCCGCACAACGTCATCTCACAATCGATTCATCGATCGCAGGATCTGCTCTAACTTCCGCCAAACAGTCGGTACCGGAATTTTATTCCGGCACCTTCGACGATTTGCGCAACTTGGGCGTAAAACGCTTGGGCCTGCTCGTTCAGCTGATATTTACCTACAATATCTATTAAGATGGCCCTGTCTTTTGCGTTCGGGTATGTTTCTAAGATCTCACCGCTCTCAACAAACCCCAAATAAGTATTGAGTTTTTCCTGCAGTAGGAGAAAGTGCTTTCCCTCATTTCCCGTCCAATCAAGGTGATCAGTGATCGTCAGCACTACCTCACCTGTGACATTATCAATCCCGATTGCATCAACTACATCAGTTTGATCAACAGACATTTCGCTACCTCGCTTTACGGCCTGTTAATATCGACTGTCGTGGGAGGTATCTGTGTGCCTCCAGGAAATCCTGGTTTCCCACTGCCAACAATCACTGCCCCTGACTGCTGCATTTCAGGGAAAGCCGCCGCTTGTTTCTTTGTCAACCGTGCTGTTGCAGACGCTTTACATTCTGTGCAAACAATATTCCCGTTTGCGTCACGTCCCATCAAGTCGATACGTGTTCTGATGCCGCTCTGAGTTTTTACGGTAACTTGCTTCACAACTCCAGACTGAATTTTTTGAAGCTCCTCCATAACGTGCTGCTCAAACGCATCGCCAGCAGCTTTATTTGCTTGGATTGTTCCCTTTGAGCCTCCTGTACTTTCCGCAACGCTACTCGGCCTGCCTTTAAGAGAACCTGATGCTATCAGACCCAATCCCGCCTTACCCGCGCCGGAAATCGTCGCGAACGCATTCACAGCCTCCCCGGCAGGGAGACCGTTTAGGTCACCCTTGGCCCAGCGCCGTTCTACTGTGTCTTTGACAACTTCGGTGTTCACGAGGTCAAGCGTCGCATCGAGTTGCTGTCGAGTGATGTCTCCGTGGTCAAAACTGCTGAAAGCATTGTTTTTTGTCGATTCAGCCCAAGCTCCAATGTTCCGAGGATCGTCTGCTCCTTCAACAAAATGCCCATTGGGATCTGACTTATTGACCGGATCGTTTT
The DNA here is from genome assembly GCF_047445895.1 of Rhizobium sp. BR 249. Lineage (NCBI taxonomy): Bacteria > Pseudomonadati > Pseudomonadota > Alphaproteobacteria > Hyphomicrobiales > Rhizobiaceae > Rhizobium > Rhizobium sp. BR 249. Next base: position 116,034 of record NZ_JARWKX010000012.1, read on the forward strand.
CGGAGTAGCTGTATCGGTTGGTGCCGACGCCTTCCTTGGTCGGGTCCCAATCGTCCGGCGAGATGAACCGCCCGAACGCCGGATCGTAATATCTGGCATTGAGATACATCAGCCCGGTTTCGGCATCGAAGCGTTCGCCGATATAGCTCTTCTTGGTCTGGAAGGTCGTGTTGGTGGCTTCGCCATAAGCGGCATAGCCGGTCTGCTCGACGAGGGTACCGCTTTCGTTGGTCACCTGCCGCACCGAGGCCAGATGATCGCGGTGCAGGAAGAACTTGTCCTGCACGGTGCTGCCTGCGGTGATGACGATCTTGGCGTCGGGATGCGGATAGAGCGTGTAGATATCCGTGCCCGGCGTCGAACGGTCGATCTCGACATTGGCGTCGGGATAAAGCGTCGTGCCGAAAGCCCAGCTCTTCTTCACCCGGGCGCCGTCCGGACCATAGGCGAGCGTCACCGTGGCGCCATTCTGGGTCACCGTCGACAATCGGTTCGATGCATCCCAGGTCAGCGTGCGAGTGCCGTCAGACAGCATGTTGCCGTTGGCATCGTAGCTGATCGTCTTCGAACCGATCTGCGTTGCCGCATGCGGACGGATCGCCGCCGGGTTCGGATAGGTATAGGCGCCGATCCTCGTGCGCGACAGCAGGTTGCCGTTCGGCGAATAGCTGTAGGTCTCGTCAAGCGTGTTGTCGCCGCCATTGTCGGCGCCGGTCAGACGGCCGAGATCGTCATAGCTATAGGTCCAGTTGTCGTTGGCTGTCAGACCGGCGATCGTCTTGATCCGGCCGAGTTTGTCACGGCTGTACTGATTATCCATCAGCACCGTTGCGCCCTTCGCCGTCGTCACCCGGTCCAGCCAGCGCCGGGTCGGCGAATAGGCGAAGCTCGTCGTCACGCCGTTGATGTAGGTGATCGTCTTCGTCTGGCCATCGGCCTCGTAGCTCGTCGAGTCGATCAGCCCGGGCATGCTGGAAAGCAGATCGGCGTCGTTATAGAGCCAGGGCAAGGTCGTCTCGCCAACGGCAACGGTCGAGGGCGCATAGCTGATCGCCGTGGTCTTGCCGGTCGGCCCATGCTCGACGGTCGTCGTGCTCGTCACCCCGTCGATCGTCGTGCTGGTGATGCTCTTGTCGCCGGCGCCGTTGTAGAAACGGGTGTAGGTCACCGTCGCATTGGCATTCTCGGCCTTGGTCAGCATGCCGGCATTGTGCGACTGGCCGGTGGCGGCCGGTTCGTCATAGCTATTCTCAGCCAGCAGCGTCGGCACCGTTGCACCCGGTTCCGTCACTTCCTTGCGGATCACCCGACCCATCTGGTCATAGGTCATCGTCGTCACCGCGCCGCGCGCATCCGTCTGGCGGATCAGCCGGCTGGCATCGTCATAGGCATATGACCAGTTGCCGAGATCCGGGTCACTTGCCGTCAGACGGTTACCGAGAAGGTCGTAGGTGTAGGTCCAGCGGGCGCCGTTAGTATCATCGATATTTGCCGGCTCGTTGACTTTTGTAAGGCGTCCAAGCCCATCGAACGTCGCGCTATAGCGGATCACATTGCCCGATCCGACACGTCCCACCTGGCAAATCACATTGTCCCATGTCCCAATGTGATAGGGGCGATAGCGGCCCTCTTCATCATAGTAGGATACGTAATAATACGGGACATTGTCCGTGCCTGAGATTTTAGGCAAATACGTATAATAATTATACGTCGCAGAAGTCTTGTCTGGGTTGAGTTGCTTGATGACGCGATCCTGCCAGTCATAGCTCCTGATCGTCCACTGGGCGGTTTCGTTCGAGAAGCGCGGGAAAGCGGTGGCATAAGCATTGCCCCTGCTGTCATAGACGGTATCGGTGATCCGCGTCGGACCGGTCGCGGACGCTCCGGGCGTCTCCACCCGCCAGGGCCGGCCGAGGCCGTCGTAATAGGTGCGGCTGAAGACCTCGCCCGAGCCGTTGGTCCGCGGCGAATAGGTTAGCACTGCCTGAAGTGTCGGGTTGCCCTCGTTCTCATAACGGGTGTTGACGTAATTGCCGGAGCCCGAATGCGTATAGCCATACGGCCGGCAGTAAACGTCATAGGTAAAGGTCTCGACGATGCCGTTCCAGTCGGTCTTCGTGGCCGGCAGGCCGCAGACCAGATCGTAGCTCGTCGTGCTGACGAAGCGGCTATCCGCAGCCAGCATACCATTGGCAAAATAGCGCGGCCCCCGTTCCACCACCGGATAGAGATGATAGCTAGCGTCGTAGTCCCATTCCGTGCGGTTGCCGACAGCATCCACCTCGGAAATCCGGTTCCCGTATGTGTCGTAGCCATAGGAGGTCGGCGATGACCGCAGCGTGCTGCCGACGCTCATATAGGCCACTTTCTGCGTCAGGTTACCCTTGACCGGCGGCGTCGCAATCGCCGTCGCCCCGTCATAGAGATATTCCTCGTAGCTGCCGACCGGCGATGACGCATCCAGACCGAAACGGACGGTCTTGGATGTCGGCAAAGAGACGATATAGGCGGATGTGCTCGGCGCATAGGTAAATGTGGTCTTGCGCTCGTCACCGATCGTATTAGCGTCCTCGACGCCATGGATGTCACTCGTGCGGCCGCGGTCCGTAATTGCGGTCACATTGCCATAGGCATCGAAACTCCGCTCCGTTCGAAGGATTGCCGCCGATCCCTGCTTCAGCGTCGTAACGGTGATAGTATTTCTGGCCACATAGGGCTTGGAACTTGCGTTGACGGAGTAGCCTTCAAGAACCTCCTTGTATTCAGTGTTCGTTCCGTTCCGAAAAACAGTTTTTTCCGGGAGTCCGTAACTTGCGAGGTCCTGACGATAGGTTGTTTCGACAATCGAACGCGACGTCTCGCCGTAAGCCAGTGCCTTGGTCGTCACGACTGTTTTGTAACCCAGGAACTTACGGGCCGCGGGATCGTAAAGGCCACCCGAGTAGGCATAACTGGTCACGGCGACATTGCCGCGCCGATCATCGACTGTGATCGCCGTCACCGCATGCATGACCTGCGGCATGAAGGTGTTGGCAAAGCTGGTCGAGGGGGCGTAATTGACGGAAATCGTTCCACCCGTTCCAAGGGTAATGCTGCGCAACAGGTTGGGATTGCCCGAACCGGCGTTGGAAATCGTCGTGCCCGTCTGCGAAGCGATAAAATCGGGAAGGCCATCGCCATTGAAATCGCCTGACAGACCGGAGCCGCGCTGCAGGAAAGGCGAGACGACCAGGCTGTTGCCGCTACTTCCGAACCACAGGCCATAGGCCCTCAGGTCTTTGAAGGGATCGGTATCCTTGCGATCCTTGGCGGCGACGATATCCACCTTACCGTCATTGTCCATGTCACGCAGGATCGGCGGGCCCTCGAGCGCCAGTCCACTTGCGACCTGGACGAAGCGGCTGCCGGTTCCAAGCCAGATAGCCGTCACATAGCTCGTTCCGGAGGTCGTCGTTTTAACGACGTCAGTTACACCATCACCGTTCATGTCCGCGAGGGCACAGTAGGCCGAGGCCGAACTGCAGTCGATGCCCATCTTCTCCGAAACCCACGCGCCGTTGATATATTTTTTGGCATAGAGGTCTTTGCCCGTCACGACTCCCTGGCGACCACCCCCAAGAAAATCGGCGACACCGCGGATATATTCGTCGAAATAGAGGAGCTGATCGACGCCGTCGCCCTGTGGATCGGCGGAGGCATTCTTCACCGTATTGTCACTGTCGTAGTTGGTGGGAATGGCGGCGCATACGGCGGCATTGGATCCGGGACAAACCTCAGCCGACACATTCAAAGATGCATCAGTTGTAATCAGGCCGCGGACGCGTGTTTTTGTTACATTGCCGTTGCTGCGGTTGGTGGTCGTCACGTTGTAGGTGAACGCAAAGTCCTTAGGCTTGCCCGCCACGAAACGCCCGCCGAGATAACTCGGGACCGGCAAGCCATCATACGTTGTATTTGTCCTCGGCACCATGACCGACGATGTGCCTGCGACGGCACCACTTCCTGCGGTGAATTGTGTTACGGTGAACTTGATTGGATCAGGTCTATAAGTCCGCAAATCGGAATTATAGGAATAGGTCAGCAGCGAGCCATAAAATTCGTCTCTGCCATCGAAGTTGAGATCACCAATCTGCCGGGAAAGGAAATAGGAAAGCTGCTTGTCGACATCTCCAGGCGTTGCCGCTGGGAACTGGTTATTCAGCCTCGTGTAGCTGTAGTTGATGTTGTCATAGGCCATCGACCGCAGGACCTTGTGTGTCCCGCCTGTAATGTTGCCGGCGGCATTGACGACTGCATCGCGGCCATAACGATCGACCCGCACCAGGCGGGATGCATTGGAGAACGGCGCCTGATCGTACGACAGGACGTAACCGCCACTGATGCCAGCCTCGGCGGTAACCTTGTAAGTGACGGATTTGAGCCGGTAGGTGGTCCAAGATATGCCCGAGCCATTGGCCATCGGCAAATAATCGGGCCGCCGTTCATAGGCAAAGGCAATTTGAGAATGGTTCCCATACTCGATTTTCGCCGGATAACACAAGGGAAGATCCGGGCACGTGTAGGAATACCGGACCTGGTTGCCGTTCGGATCGGTAACCGATGTAACAAGATAACGTCCGTAGATCTGTGGAAAATTTTCGACAACGTCCGGCGGGGCCACGCCCACGATATTCGCCACCGTCTTGAATGTCGACACAACCCCGTTCCTGTCGGTGATGGCCCATGAATTGCTGCGGGGATGCTCGAACACGATACGCTGAGCAGACTCATGTTCCGTCGTGTGCGTGGAGCCGGGCTGACAGACTACACCAGTTAAGCACCGGACCAGAGTTTCGCCGTTCAGCGTAAAGGTGTCATTCCAGACCCATAGCGGGGCACCATTACCGTCGTTTCCCCGTTCGATGACGTCGAGGCCATCCATGCCCCAGCCGTAGCCGAGCCAGCCCTGATAGAGGCCGCCGATGCGAGACTTGCGGGCAGAATCATAACGCAGCGCCAATTTGGGCCCGATGCCGTGATAGGTCGGCGCATCGAGTTCGATGACTTGTGTGAATGATCCGTTGCTGGAAATCTGTGGAACAGATGCTTTTTCGGGAGCATTGACTGCGGGCGAATCTGGCTCGATGGCTGTGGCCGTCGCCGCAAGCGCGGAGGCCCCTGCAGCTTGCTTCGACGAAGCCGCGTCTTTGGCCTGTCCGTCGGTGGTCGGCACTTCGCTTGCGATGGCATCATCGACAGCATTGCCGGCTGATGCGGCGCTAGTCTTACCAAGCTGAGTCCGGTCGACCGTCTTGTCTAGCAGCGGAGAGGGTGCTGAAGGATCGGCGGCAAGATCAGATGCTGCCGGATCTTCCGCGGCAGCGCCGCCAAGTCCCGAGCTTCCGTTACCTAGACCACCGTCAATGGTTTTGGCGGCATCCGCGGCGAGCGCCGTATCGGCAAAGGGTTCACCTAGACCTGCCGCAACCAACAAGGCAAACAAAACCGCTGCAGCAAAAGCTGCAACATCCGATCGAAACTGACGCATGAATCCCCCAAATGAATCAAGACGTGCTGAAATTTTTGCATTCTAAAGTCGAAAATATTTTTATTTGCAAGTGGGGCGTCCGCGCCAGAGGCTAAAATAAATTCAGCCATTAAAAAAATCCGGTGAATTATCGAAACGATTGGGCGCTTGCCGAGTAATTGCAAAAGCTTTCCCCCGGTTAAATACTTATGATCCCGCTCTCTTCCGAAGGGATGCCGGCCTTATGCCGAATCACACATACTTGTGCGCTGAAATATCTGAAGGTACCCGCGATTGTTTGCTACATTGAGCCGCTCGGGAATTACTGCTGAGAATGAAGGTATCCAGTGCCGCAAACGCGTTGAGGGAGCCGGAATGAAATCCGTGAGGTATCGTCTCGGCAACGAGCCGGCGTAATTTCTATCCTCCTTCCGCGCGCAACAGACCACTTGCCGTATCATAATTTCCGATATACATCATTCTATCGGAAATGATGGGGAAATGATGGAACGTTCGTTTTTGACGATCGCCGCCGGCGAGAATAATGATGCGATACGGGCGCTTTCGGCGCCGGCGCGGATCGAGATTCTGAAGCTGCTCTGCGCCAAGGGGCCGCTTAATATCAACGATATCGCGCAGGCGCTTTCCCTTCCCCAATCCACCGTCGCGACCGGTATTCAGATCCTGGAAGATGCCGGTCTGGTGGATTCGCGGCTGGCGAAGGCGCGCAAGGGAAACCAGAAAATCTGCTCGGCGACCTATAGCGAAATCCTGATCAGCTTCGAGGAAAGTGCGGCGCAACGGGCCAACAACATCATCGAAGTCGAGATGCCGGTCGGGCTCTACACCAGCTGCGATGTGCATGCGCCCTGCGGTCTCTGCTCCAGCGAGAGCGTCATCGGCCCGCTCGATGTGCCCGATTATTTCCTCGATCCGCAGCGCATGCAGGCCGGGCTCGTCTGGTTCGGCAGGGGTTATGTCGAGTACAAATTCCCCAATAATGCCAAGGTGTTGAACAAGGATATCCGCGCCATCGAATTTTCGCTGGAGCTGTCGTCCGAGGTGCCCGGCACCAATCCGGACTGGCCTTCCGACATCACGCTCTGGGTCAACGGCATGGCGATCGGAACCTGGACGTCGCCGGGCGATTACGGCGACAAGCGCGGCGCCTTCACGCCGGCCTGGTGGAAGCTCGAAGGTTCGCAATATGGGATGATGAAGACCTGGCGCATCTCCACGCGCGGCACCTTCATCGACGGTGTCGCCGCATCGAATGTCACGCTCAACGATCTGGCGCTTGGCCAGCATTCCTCCATCCGGCTGCGCGTCGGCATCGCCGAGAATGCCGGCCATACCGGCGGCGTCAATATCTTCGGCCGCGGCTTCGGAAATCACGGCCGCGATATCATCATGCGGCTGCATGTCTGAATTTTATAATATCGGATATCCTGATTTGGAAATCGCATTTATTTCGTGCCTCGGCGATAGAGGAACATATTTAAGCACTTGAAATAAAATGTATTTTACCGTCTGTCGCATTAGTATGATTAAATCCGCGCTCCGGTTGACATCCCAACATTCCTGATATCAAGTTAGGGGCAAGAAAACAAAATTCCTGATACATAAACGGGAGGATCCGTTGAAGACGAATGTCGTTGCCCACCGCGATTTTCGCATCGCGACCATTGACGCCAGGCTCTACAGCTCATTTCTCGAGCATCTCGGCAGAGCGATCTACGGCGGCATCTACGAGCCCGGACACCCCACGGCCGATGAGGATGGCTTCCGCCGCGACGTGCTCGATCTCGTCCGTGATCTCGATACGCCCTACTGCCGTTATCCCGGCGGCAATTTCGTCTCGGCCTATAATTGGGAAGACGGCGTCGGCCCGCGTTCGGAACGCCCGGTTCGCCTCGACTTGGCCTGGCGCACCCGTGAAGCCAACCAGATCGGCGTCAACGAATTCGTCGACTGGTGCAAGAAGGCCAATACCAAGCCGATGCTCGCCGTCAATCTCGGCTCGCGCGGCCTCGATGCTGCCCGTAATTTCCTGGAATATTGCAACCATCCCGGCGGCACCTACTGGTCGGATCTGCGCCGCAAGCACGGCTGGTCCAATCCGCACGACGTCAAATTGTGGTGCCTCGGCAACGAGATGGACGGCCCCTGGCAGGTCGGCCACAAATCGGCCTATGAATATGGCCGGCTGGCGGATGAGACGGCGAAGGCGATGCGCGGCTTCGACAAGTCGCTCGAACTCGTGGTCTGCGGCTCGTCCAATTCCGACATGAAGACCTATCCCGATTGGGAGGCCCAAGTCCTCGAGCAGTGCTATGACAGCGCCGATTACATCTCGCTGCATATGTATTTCGCCAATCGCGAGAAGAATACGCTCAACTACCTCGCTCGCGCGACCAAGCTCGACCGCTACATCACCACGATCGGCGGGGTGATCGATTACATCAAGGCGAAGAAGCGCTCGAAGAAGACTATCGGCATTTCCTTCGACGAATGGAACGTCTGGTATCACTCCAACCAGCAGGACAAGGAGATCCTGGCGCGCGACGAATGGCCGGATGCGCCGCATCTCCTGGAAGACGTCTATAATTTCGAGGACGTGCTGCAGGTCGGCGGTATCCTGAACACCTTCATCCGCCGCTCCGACCGCGTGCGCATCGCCTGCATCGCCCAGCTCGTCAACGTCATCGCCCCGATCATGACCGAGGACGGCGGGGCTGCCTGGCGCCAGACGATCTACTATCCCTTCTACTACGCCTCCCGATATGGCCGCGGCACGGCGCTGCAGCTCGTTGTCGACGGCCCGACCTATGACAGCGACGAGGAGAACGAGGTTCCCTATCTCGATGTCTCGGCCGTCCATTCCGAGGATGGCAGGACGCTGACCTTCTTTGCCGTCAACCGTCATCCGGATAGCGCGCTCGATCTCAACGTCCGGCTGGAAGGGTTTGGTGGCGCCCGCCTGATCGAGCAGGTGGAAATGACCCATGGCGACCTCGAAGCCGTCAACACGGCGCAGCGGCCGCAAAGAGTCGCCCCGGTCACTGTCGAGAGTGCCAATATCGAGGACGGGCGGGTGCGGGCGGCGCTGAAACCGCTGTCCTACAACGTCATTCGACTGTCCGTTTGACAGCTGCGCCGGGCGCCGAATGGGCCCGACTGAGGTATTCGGCTCCCCTGCGAGGAGGCAGGCGAGCCGGAGGGATGGTTCACTGAGGCCGGGGCTTGTGAAGCCCTGGTGGCTGCGAACCGACAACCGCGACGTGCCCATGCGTGCCTCAGCGGCCGCCATATCGTCGCTTTCTAGGGAGGAGTTCATGCAACAGTGGAAGAGGCTCGCATTTGGCGTCGCGCTGGCCGCACTCGGCCTGACAGCGACGGCCAAGGCCGATGACTATACCTCCTTGCCGCGCAAGGAGACGCTCATCGTCGAAAATCCGGAAGGGACGATCAAGAATCCCGGCTGGTTCAACATCTGGGTCAATGGCGGCGGCGGTGTTTCCACAGGCCTGCAGCAGCTGACCATGGATACGCTCTGGTATATCGACCCCGAACAAGGGCTTGGCGGCGCGGCCTGGGACAATTCGCTCGCCGCCGACAAGCCGCAATATAATGCCGACTTCACCGAGATGACCGTGAAACTGCGCAAGGGGCTCTTCTGGAGCGACGGCGTGGAATTCACCGCCGATGACGTCGTCTATACCGTCAAGACGCAGATGGATCACCCCGGCATGATCTGGAGTGCGGCCTTCTCGGTGCAGGTGGCAAGCGTCGAGGCGACCGATCCCCAGACCGTGGTGTTCAAGCTGAAGAAGCCGAATTCGCGCTTCCACGCCATCTTCACCGTGCGCTGGAACGGCGCCTGGATCATGCCCAAGCACGTGTTCGAAAAGGTGGCCGATCCGCTTCGCTACGATTTCGCCAATCCCGTCTCGCTCGGCGCCTATAAGCTGAAATCCTACGATCCGCAGGGCAAATGGTATACCTGGGAGAAGCGCGACGACTGGCAGCGGACCTCGCTTGCCCGCTTCGGCGAGCCGGCCCCGAAATATGTGACCTATACCGATCCCGGCCCGCCGGATAAGCGCACGATCGCGCAGCTCGAGCACAATCTCGATATCATTCACGACAATACGCCGGAGGGCATGTTCACCCTCAAGGAGAAGTCGAAGACCATCGACACCTGGTTCCCGGGCTTCCCCTTCGCCCATCCGGACCCGACGCTGCCGGCTGTCATCTTCAACAACCAGAATCCGCCGTTCGATAATGCCGATGTGCGCTGGGCGCTGGCGCTGCTGATCGACATCAAGGCCGTCGACATGGCGAGCTACCGCGGGGCGGCGACGCTCTCGGCGCTCGGCGTGCCGCCGACGGCGGTCGCCATGAAAGACTATCAGGCGCCGATGCAGGACTGGCTGAAGGATTTCGAGATCGATACCGGCAAGAGCAAGATCAAGCCCTATGATCCGACGATCGGTCAGCAGATCGCCGATATCCTCCGCAAGCAGCCGAAGTTCAAGGACCAGATCCCGACCGACCCGCAGGCGATCAGCGACGCCTTCGGCTACGGCTGGTGGAAACCGGACCCGAAAGCGGCCGGCGAACTTCTGGAAAAGGCGGGCTTCAAGAAATCCGGCGGCAAATGGCTGACCCCTGATGGACAGCCCTTCAAGATCCGCATGACGGTGGAGGGCGACACACGCTCCGTCTTCACCCGGGCCGGCACGCTGATCGCGCAGCAGTGGGCAGCCTTCGGCATCGACGCCAAGGCGGTGCCGGCCACCAGCCTCTGGCAGGTGGCGTTGCAGCCCGGCGATTTCCAGGTGGCGATTGCCTGGAGCGTCGAGACCTGGGGCGGCGATCCCGATCTCTCCTTCTTCCTCGACAGCTGGCATTCCCAGTTCGTGGCGAAGAAGGGTGAGGTTCAGCCGCCGCGCAACTGGCAGCGCTGGTCCAATCCGGAGCTCGACAAGATCATCGAGAGCATCCGCGGCATCAGCGCCGACGATCCCAAGGGCATCGAGCTCGGCAAGGATTATCTGAAGCTCGTCGCCCGCGAAATGCCGACGATCCCGCTGATGTCCTATAACGTCTTCACCTCGATGGATACGACCTATTGGACCGGTTATCCCACCATCAAGGACCCCTATACCGATCCGGTGCCGAACTGGGCGAACTCCAGGCTCATGATGGTCAAGCTCAAGCCGGCTCAACCGAAATAATCCTCCCAACGCCGGCGCGTGAGCCATCGCGCCGGCCCCCTATCGACGGGCATGGGGCCCAACCACCCGTGCTCGTCGATCCTTTCCAGAAGGGAACCAGAGAGGAACCACTGCCTTATGACGTCCTATCTGATCTTTGTGCTGAAGCGGTTTGGTCAGTTTCTGCTCGTCGTCTTTCTCGGCGTGACGATCACCTTCTTCGTCACCCACCTGACCCCGATCGATCCGGTCGAAGAAAGCATAGGCGCCATCACCCAGATGGGTCAGTCCGATCCGAATGCGATCGAGCTGATGCGCCAGTCGCTGCGCGAGCTTTACGGCCTCGACGGCTCGATCTGGCAGCAATATCTGCATTTCTGGCTGCGGCTGATGACGGGCGATCTCGGCCCCTCGCTCTCGGCCTTTCCCACGCCCGTCTCCACCATCATCCTGCGCTCGCTCCCCTGGACGATCGGGCTGATGACGGTCGCGACGCTGATCACCTTCGTGCTCGGCAATGCGATCGGCGCGCTTGCCGGCTATTACCGCAAGAACATGGTGCTGAAGGGCGTCAGCCTCGTCTTCATCGCGCTGCTGCCCATTCCCTATTATATCCTCGCCTTCGTGCTTCTCATCGTCTTCGGCTATCTCTGGCCGGTGCTGCCGATCAATGGCGGCTATGAGATGAACGCCAATCTCGACCTCTCCTTCTCGTTGGTGCTCGATATCCTCGAACACTCGATCCTGCCCGCCCTGTCGCTGATCCTTGTGGGCGCCGGCAGCTGGCTGATCGGCATGCGGGCGCTCGTTTCCAACATCATCACCGACGATTACGTCGTCTTCGCCGAGCTCGGCGGCGTGCCGAAGCGAAAGATCCTCCGCTCCTATATCGCCCGCAACGCCATGGTGCCGCAATTCACCGGGCTTGCCATGTCGCTCGGCGCGATCTTCAACGGCACCGTCATCACCGAAATCGTCTTCGGTTATCCCGGCATCGGCAACCTTTTGATCTCGGCGGTGCATGCCGGCGATTACAGCCTGGTGCTCGGCCTCAGCGCCTTGTCGATCGTCGGCGTCGCCGCCGCGGTCTTCATCATCGACATTCTGAGCCCGCTGATCGATCCGCGCATCAAGGTGGAATAGAACATGTTTACGATCGTCCGCGACCTCGCGCGCCAGAACCTGGAATTCCTCTGCGGCCTGCTGCTCTTTGCCATCATCGTCGGCCTGATCATCATGTCCTATTTCTCGCCCTACGGCGCGACGGACATCTATCTCCTGCCGCCCGACATGCCGCCGGACGGCGAATATTGGCTCGGCACGACCTCACGCGGCCAGGACGTTTTCTGGCAGTTGACGACGGCGCTGCGCAACACGCTGTTCTTCGGCATCGGCGTCGCCTTTCTCTCGCGCATCATCTCGCTGGTCGTCGGCCTTCTCGCCGGTTATGCCGGCGGCGCGGTCGACCGGGTGCTGATGGCGATCAACGACAGCGTCATGGTCATCCCGCAATTTCCGCTGCTGATCCTGTTCTATTTCGTGCTGAAGGACAGCATGACCTGGACCGTGCTGATCGTCATCATGGCCTCGCTCGGCTGGTCCTATGATGCGCGCCTGATCCGCTCGGTGGCGATCGGCCTGAAGACCAGGCCCTTCACCACCCAGAGCGTCTATTCCGGCATGACGACGCGCAAGATCCTGGTGGAGGAGCACCTGCCCTATGTGCTGCCGATCGTCTTCGCCACCACGATGAACAACATGATCTGGTCGATCGGCATGGAGATCACCCTCTCGGTGCTCGGTTTCACCGATATCGAGACGCCGACCATGGGCATGATGATCTACTGGGCCAATGCGCATTCGGCGCTGATTTCGGGAACATGGTGGTGGGTGGCCGCCCCCGTCGCGGCCATCGTCATTCTCTTCCTGGCGCTCTTCCTGCTCTCCATGTCGATGAACGAATACAATGATCCGCGCAGCCGGCTGAACCGGATGGGAAGTTAGCATGGAGAATTTGGTCGAAATCCAGAACCTGAAAGCCTATTACCGCGCCTTCCTCTACGGCGTCGATCGCGAAGTGCGCGCCGTCGACGATATCAGCCTGACGATCGGCCGCGGCGAGGTCTATGGCGTTGCCGGTGAATCGAGCAGCGGCAAGACGACGCTGATCAAAACAATCGCCGGCGCCATCCGCCCGCCGCTCAGGGTCGTCTCGGGCAACGTCAAATTCCATTTCGGCGGCGGCACCCAGGATATCTACGCCATGACGCCGGATGAGCGCATGGCGCTGCGCTGGAAGCATCTCTCCTATATCATGCAGGGCTCGATGAACGTGCTCAATCCGGTGCGCCGGATTCGCCACTCCTTCACCGATTTCGCCTTCCGCCACATGAAGGTCAGCAAAGCTATCTTCTTCGAGAAGGTCGCCGCCCACCTGCAGCGGCTGAAGCTCGATCCGCATTTGCTCGATGCCTATCCGTTTATGTTTCAATCGTTCCATATATTTCGGATGTGATGCTTTGCGCTCAGGAAGCGTGTGGATCGGAGGCCTACGCAATGAGTAGAGAGCGTATTATGCCATTTACAGACAACGAGGAGGATTTGAGACAGCTCGATAACTTAAATATCAAAGCACGCGACGTAGTTGCTTCGCGGCCTCGCCGACCTTTCGTCGCCAGACTAATTGATACTGACCGGGTGATGGTTTTCGAACGCAAAATGTAGCAGTTGAAAGGATAGGAACTATCGACCGCTATTTTGCGTGAGAGCTTGAGCACACCGACCTTCTCATCACTTCCCAGATCTTCTCTTCAGACGACTCGAACTGAACGCGGTGTAGCGCCATCGCTCTGGCAAAAAGGCACGGCGCCAATTTTATATTGGCGAGCTTCGTAGATTAGCCGAAACGCGGGACGACCGCTCAACATCATTGCTGTGGCAACCCCAGCGTGATCGCGCACCTTCAGCAGGATTTCCGAAACGTGATTTACATCGATACGATGTCTTAATGCATTGGAGAGCGGTGTCGTTGACGCTGCAGCGCATCTACCTAGTGCTTGAAGCAATTTTCACGGTGCCACCGGAGAAAATGGGGATGCGGCCGCTCGAACGGCTTTGAAGGCACAATTGCTCTTCCAGTCTTGTTGATTAGTCCTCGAATGCTCTCCGGATCGTTGGCTTGCCGCGAGATCAGAATATGGAGCTCATCCGAGAGCCCGATCAGCCCTCGGTCGAACATCCAGTGCGCGGTGCCGGACAGAGCAATGCCGTTGGTGAGGATGTCGGGTCCGTTTGCCTCCACGGGGCGGATATGTGCGGCATCGACTTCCGCACGGCCGCCGCCATTGATGAGCTTCAAGCCGGTGATTGCGCAGCGTTTGTCATAGGCCTGCAGAACGAGCCGGCGAAACAGCCGATTGCGAACGATCCGAGACGAGAGCTGCATGACTCGGTCGCGCTCGTGCTCAAATAGGAACGGCGCCTGAGCTCCTTCTTCAAACCCATCGGCAGGGAGCGCTGCTCCCGGCTCATCCAATCGAGGCAGTTCAGGCTCGTGTTCGTCCAGGCCAATCGACACGATGCGATTGAAATCCGCCGCCGATATCGGGCGCACTGCGGCCTGTGCTCTGCCGGAAATCCGCCCCTCCTCATTCAGCACGCCTCGCTCAATGACACCGTGCGGCCCACTGAACGGAACGGCATTGATGAAATCGAGGTAGCTGCCCGGCTCGATGAGTGCCACATACATGCCGAGCGCCTTCGGATCCGGAATGACCTGAGCTACCTTGGCGATGGCAAAATAGCCGCGGGTTGCCGCAACCTTGCGCGGCTCGTAATAAACGATCCAGTCTCCGAGGCAGGCTTGCACGCGACCGAGATACTGGCGCGGGAACTGATATTGTTCTGCCGGGCTGTCGTCGTAGATCGAATCTGAGCGGTGAATGAAAACCCCGAATCCCATATCCGATGCGTAGCACGGAAAGCCGCCAATATCGCCAAAACACTCGTCGACACATACGAAGTAGCCGCCTGACCGCGGCAGCGCCGACGTGAGTGCGGATGAGATGAGCGGAATCTAATGCAGAATATTGTGGGATTGACGACACCGATCCGCCTAACCTCTTGACGAATCAGCAGAAATATGCTATTCCGCGATCAGCCTGATCGGGAGCGGAAAGCGTGTTAACGCTGTGCTACTGATCTGCTTCATAGAGCGCTTTCCGCTCCCGATCAGGCTGAGGGACGACCTCGCGAGCTTGCTCGCGAGGAAACGAAGAGGGAAAAAAGCAAGGCGTCGACTTTTCTTTGCGGCTGTCAATTTTGTTTTCTTATCTCTCTTGGGGGACATGGTCGTAAACCTAGTTAAGTTATTGTTTCTGGTGCTATTTTAGTAGAATTTTCCGAAATTTTCAAGCCTTAGCGAGGCTGCCATCTGGCGCACCGGCGTTTCCTCCAGCTCGAGACCTAACCCCTTCTGGTTGCCGTGGCATGACACGGCACAAAAATCCGATGAGCAAGGCGCCGGCAAGCAAAGGCGCCTCCGGTGATTTCGGAACTGTCAACGAGACGGCGCCGACGTCCGAAAATTCCTGGAGCAGCAAATTCGCACGCGCTGGCGGCACCGGATACCTCGCTGATACATATCCCCTGGCCGTTGGAGAAGTGCACGAATTGCCCGCAACGAGTGTCAGCGCAGCGCGCTATTGAGATCATGCAACCCAACCATCAGCATCATCGGGTCGGATGGCGAGGACAGGAAGCCGACCGCCTCATAGAAAGCGCGGGCGTCGTCGGAAATCGCATGCACCAGCAGGCCGCGGATTCCGAGGATGTCTGCGGCATTGAGCAGGCGCAAGCCCGAATCGCGCACCAATGCTCTGCCGATACCGCGTCCCTGGTAAGACTGATCGATGGCGAGACGGCCAAGCACGGCAACCGGAATCGGATCGGGCATGTTACGCCGAAAACGGCCGGGCGCTTCCGGCTGCTTTACCGCGCCTGAAGCTAGCGCATAATAGGCAATGACTTTGTTTCCCTCGCACACGACGAAGGTACGCGATGCGCCGCCTGCCTGATTGGCGCGGGCGCGGCGACGCAGCCAATTATCCAGTTCAGGCACGCCGGAACTGAATTCGGCCAGTTCGTGATGGTCGGCCAGGGGTGTCGGCGGGCTGAGGGTCACGCCTCATCCCATGGCGCTTTGGTCGACATGGTCCGTTTCAGGCGCGCATTCGGCTGTGCGGGCGCATCCAGGCGGGCAAGGTATTCGGCATGGATTTCGGGGCTGACCGTGAATATGGTACGGTCGAGCAGCACTTCCTCGGCGCGGCGCTCGGAAGCCTCCAGCATAAAATCCGTGCGGGTCTTGCCCAGCAACTCGGCGGCGCGATCGATCAAGTTGCGGGTCGCAGGCTTGATGCGCATATTCAGCGGCACGCTTGTGTCCGGACTTTTGTTGGTGTGCGAGGTGGGCATGGGAACTCCTATCTGGAGCAGATATAGCGTAACGACGATATCTTTACAAGCTCTGTAAAGATATCGTCGTTACGTGTTTTGTCGGCGATGTCCTGACCTCCATGAGAATATCTTCGGCCGGCTGGCGGATGCGGCCAATCCCACCATCTCGTCCCGCCACCCTGCCTGCCGAACATTTACGACCATCACTTGTCTATTGCGTTTCTTTGCGTTAGCTTATGCAAGATTTAGTTGTATCCATTGTACTAGATCGATAGGTCGATGGATGCTGAAGCGATACCTTCGGATGACGCCATGATCTGGAACCATCGCATCACACGCATCACTGTCGGCCTGCTGCTGCTGGTGCTCATCACTGTCGTCTCATTGCCGGCGATCACCGGGTTTACGAGCCTTGACGGCACGGTCAACGCGCGTTTCGCTATCGTCAATGCACCGATCGACGGCACGATCGCGGAAGAGCCCCTCAAGGTAGGCAGCCCGGCCAAAGGGGGACAGTCTCTCGCAGAGATCAGAAATCCTCGCGTCAATCGCGCGATCCTCGCTTCGCTCGAAGCAGATCGCAACACGGCGCTCGACCGCGTCGCGGCGCTGAAAAAGGAACGGGACGAGCTCTCTCAGCTTCGCGAGGAACTGTCCGCCAGATTGGAAGTCTACCGGCAGACCACCATCGCCAATCTTGAACGCGAAGTCGAAATCCTGCGGAAGAAAGTCGAGGTGTCGCAGGCTCAGGATCTGGTCGCGCAGGTCGACCTGAACCGCCGGATGGCGCTCGAGTCAAAGGGCATTCTGACGCAGAAGCTGGTCGAGGCCGCGCGCGCCGCCGGTGCGGCGACCGGCGGCGAGGTCGAAATCAGCAATTTGACCGTCGATCAATTGCAACAAAGGCTCAATGCGGTCCGCCAAGGCATCTTTGTCTTCGGCGACGGACAGAATGATGTGCCCTATTCGCGACAGCGCGAGGACGAGGTCATCGTTCACATCAACGACCTGAACTCGCGCATCGCGGAAAATGAGACACGCGCCGCCGAAGCGCAAAAACAGCTCACCGAAGAGAAAAACCGCGTCAGCAGCCTTGAATCCGCGACCGCAATAGCACCGTTCGACGGCGTTGTCTGGAGCAGGAGCATCGTCGACGGTTCGAACGTCGTGCTCAACAACGAGTTGATGCGCCTCCTCGACTGTCGAGAGCTGTTTGTCGATATCCTTGTTCCCGAGGTCGATTATGACCAGATCTATCCGGGACTTGCCGCGCAGGTGCGCTTGTTCGGCCGCAGCGATGTCTTCAAGGGTACGGTCATTTCGGTCAGAGGCAGCTCGGCGGCTGTCGAGACCGATTCCTTTGCCGCCAGTCTGCCGCCATCGACACAGCGTAACGCCCGTATTCGGGTCCGCCTCGATCCTTCCTTCATGAACGACGATTTCGCGAACTTTTGCCAAGTGGGACGCAGCGTGCAGGTACGGTTTTCCAAACACCGCATCGACGTGTCAAATTGGGTCAAAAAGCTGTGGTTCAGTATCTTCTAGCGCTGGTTCCCACCTTTTTCGTACTGGCTTTCTTTTTCCTGGGGCCTTTCAATTGGTCGCGCCATCGCACCTGGACGCGGGCGGTGACCTGCGCGTTCGTGGCGGCAACTGTATTGCGCTACATGTTGTGGCGCCTGACGGAGACCGTGCTTCCCTATCCCAACGACGGCCTGAATTTCTATTGGGTCTGGATCCTCTTCGTGGTCGAGATTCTGGCTTGCGTCGAAGTGGTCCTCTTTCTGATATTGATGAGCCGCTACGTCGACCGGAGTGCGGAAGCGGACAGGCTGGCCGGCGTTTTCTTTGCGCGCGACGAGCGCGAACTGCCGACTGTCGATGTTTTCATTCCGACCTATAACGAGCCGCTCGACGTGCTCGAGCGAACCATCATCGGCGCGCGCGCGCTGGATTATCCTGCCGACAAACTGAACGTGTATGTGCTCGACGACCAGCGCCGAGACTGGCTCAAGGCCTATTGCGAGGAGAAAAACGCCATCCATGTCACGCGCGGCGACAACAGCCACGCCAAAGCGGGCAATATGAACAATGGGCTCAAGGTCAGTTCGGGCGAGTTTATCGCGGTCTTCGACGCGGACTTTGTTCCCTATCGACATTTCCTGCGCCGGACGCTGCCTTTCTTCAGCGACGAAAGCGTCGGCATCGTCCAGACGCCGCAACATTTCTTCAATGCCGATCCGGTGCAATCGAACCTCGGCCTCGAGAATATCTGGCCGGACGAGCAGCGCCTGTTCTTCGACGAGATCGCCCCCAGCCGAGACAGCTGGGACGTCAGTTTCTGCTGCGGATCATGCTCGGTTGCGCGCCGCGAGGCGATCGACGCCATCGGCGGGTTTCCGACGGAGTCGATCACCGAAGACCTGCTGACAACGCTTTCCATGCTCAACAAAGGCTACAAGACGCGCTATCTGAACGAGCGGCTGTCGATGGGATTGGCCGCCGAAAACCTGACCGGTTATTTCGTACAGCGCGAACGGTGGTGCCAGGGCGGTATTCAAACCCTGTACCTGTACAATGGCCCGCTGCGCGGCCCCGGATTGACGCTGTTTCAGCGGATCATGTTTCTGCCGATATCATGGCTGGTGCAATATCTGGTCCGTCTCACGATATTGCTCGTCCCGATCGTCTATCTCTGGCTCGGCCTGCTGCCGCTCCATTTCACGTCCATAGCTGATTACGTGTCGCATCAGGTGCCGCTGCTGGCGGCGTATTTTCTCCTGATGCTGTGGATCACCCCGACGCGTTATCTGCCTGTGATCTCGAGCGCAGTCGGGACTTTTGCGGCATTCCGTATGTTGCCGACCGTGATCTCCAGCCTGGTGAGACCATTCGGCAAACCGTTCAGGGTGACGCCGAAGGGCAGCGGCAACGAGGCGAACCAGTTCGACCGCTACAGTTTTGCCTGGATCGCCGGCCTGATCACGATCACTGTCGTTGGCCTGCTGGTCAATATCGTGCCGGAAACGGCGCACACACAAGGTCAGTTTTCGCCGGTCGCCGCCTTCTGGTCGGGGATCAATATCATCGTCCTGCTCATCGCGTCGCTGATCTGCTTTGAGAAGCCTCGGCGCCTGTTTCATGCATTCAAACTCGATGAAGCCGCCACCGTCGACGATGTGCCCGGCCAGGTCGTCAGTCTGGCGCTTGATAAGGCGGTCGTCGCCGTCCCCAACATGGCCCGATTTCAATCCAAATCGGTCATGCTGAAACTCCCCGGCTTCGCCCCGTTCCAGGCAGAGCTCAGACACGTCACTCAACGACGAAGGAGCATAAGCCGTACCGGTGACAAGCAAGCTTACTACCTGCACCTCTATTTCGAACTCAGTGGCGCTGCGCGCGACAGCATGATCGTGAAACTCTACACCGGTCAATATTCGCAGGACATTCGCGACATCGACAAAGTCGCCGTCTCTCTCAACCTTTTGCTGCGGTCGTTCGGGCGAACGCGCACGTTGTAGCCGGCATTCAAAGCGCGGATAGTTCGCGCCGGCGAGGAACGGTCGCACGCGTCACGAGTTAAGGATCGACAGACAATAGGTCCCGCAAACTTTCAATTGACCCTTCCCTTTGGCAAGGCGACACTCGACCTGCAGCAAGGCAGGAGGAAACAATGGACGAACCAGATCGCTGGCGCCACATGGCAAGTGCTCCGAAAGACGGCAGCCGGATTCTCGTCACGATCCGCCCGTCCGAACAGGGGCCGGCGGAGGTTGATCTCGCCTATTGGTCGAATGGCGATCAGTTCGGTGGGGAAGGCTGGCGCGCCTCGGATTCCTCGCCCGGCCACATCATCGAATATGCCGAGCCGGAGTTGAAGTGCTGGATGCCGATGCCCTCGGCCAATCTCGGGCGCAGCGCGATCCCCTCTCCCTGGGAGGGCGATGACGGACCGCAGCTCGACGGTTCGGGGATTTGAGATAACGCGGCCGATGAGATCGGTTCTGGCCGCGGCGGGCAGGTTCGGATTGCCGTTCTGAACCCTACGCTGCGCGCACCCTGTCCCGGCCGCTCAGCTTGGCGGCATAGAGCGCCTGGTCGGCGCGCCGGTAAAGATCGGAGGCGCTGTCTGACGGGGCGCAGGCGGCGATGCCGGCGGAGCAGGTGTAGCTGAAGTCGGGCGAGTCCGGCAGGGGCCGGGAGAAGCGGATCACCGTCAGCATGCGCTCGACCATATCGATGGCGTCCTCCGGCGCGGTTGACGGCATCACGAGCAGGAATTCTTCTCCGCCGACCCGCCCGAAACAATCGTTGCGGCGAACATTCTGATGGATGCGATGGGCGAAATCGCGCAGCACGATATCCCCAGCGTGGTGGCCGAGCCGGTCGTTGATGCGCTTGAAATTGTCGATGTCGAAGACAGCGAGGCATCCGGCGTTTCCGTGTTTTGCGGCTGCCAGCATGTCGTCGACGCGCGCCATCACGAAGCGGCGGTTGGCCACACCCGTGAGTTCGTCGGTGTAAGACGCCTTGATCGCCTGGTCGCGATCCTGCCGGACAGTCCTGCCATGTGTTCTGAGACCGGTGATGTCGCTCGCGATGCACAGCATCCCGCCGTTCTTCTCGACCGCCTCGGTCATCCAAAGCCATCGGCCATCGCACAGATCCGTCTCGAAAGCGCGATAGCCGATCTTGCCGCGTCGCGACTGGGTCGAGCGCAGCCACTCCTCGAAATCGCTCGCCCGGATGACGGTGCCGCGCCGCAGCTCGAAATTGCGCCGCATGAGATCCGGCCAGAGTGGCGATTCATCCGGCTCGATGAAATAGGCCGAGCGGAAGGCGCTGTTGGCATATTGCAGCCGGTCATCACCGTCATAGACCGCAATCAGCGTTTCGGTCCGTGCGGAAAGATGCAGAAGCTGTTCGACTATTGCGTCCATACCCAACCTTGTCTGGTGGCCTTGGCATGACATGGCGCAGAAATCCTACGAGAAAAGAGCCGGCCGGCAAGCAAAGGCGCTTCCAGTGCTTTAGGAAACGTCAACGAGATGCGGTGTCCAATCGTGATTGGACATCGGCTGCGACCTGAGCGAGGCTGTTCTTGGAGGCGGACCGTCTATTTTTTCGGAGATAGGAGGCCGAGATGGAACAGTACGCATTAGACCAGTTGAAGAACATCGCAAAGGTCAGCACGACCTGCACGCGCCTTGACTTGACGCGGCGCGAGCGGCTCGAACGATGGGCCGAAAGTCTCGAACGCAGCCCCAGGCCGTTTCTCAGGACGCTTCACGAAACCGAGTATAGCCCGATTGCAGAGCGGCTTGCCCTCAGGGATGACGACACCCCGATCTCCGTTGCATTCGCTGATCCCATTCTGCGGGCGGCAGGAATGGAAGACGATACCTATGGCGAAGCCAAACGGTTCTTCGAACTCAGCGACGAGCAATTGCACGGCCTTGTCTGCTTCTGCCATTTCGGTGAACAGGTCAGCGCGGCAACACTCGCGCGCCGTGTTCGAAAGATGGCGGATTACCAGCCAGGCGGTTTTTTCGCTCAGCTTCGTGCGTTCTTTGGATATTGAGGCCAAAGGCCTCCTGGCGCTGTAATGCCGGCGCCCGCCGTCGTGGTGAATGGGTCGCCACGGCGAACGGCATGTGCGGCATTCACATGCGCCGCAGTCTGGCGGGTACGGCTGATGATCAAGCCGCAGCCCAGCTGAACTTATATATTAGCGTTGCCGCACGAAAAGCTTGCATGCAAGCTATAAATCGGATGTCCTGAGAAAGACTTCTGTGGTGTTGGGCGACCCCGAATGAAAACCCTCGACGCGCGAATTCGGTTCACAGGTGAACGGCGCCAGGTCACGGCCCTTTTCTATGACATTGTCGGCTCCACGGAACTCCTGTTGCGGAGCGAGCCGGAGAAATTCTTTCGCTCCGTCTCGGCATTACATCAGAGCGCCGAGGCGATCATCAAAAAGCATGGCGGCTTTCTTCATCAGCGGCTCGGCGATGGAGGATGCTGCTTCTTCGGTTATCCCGACCAATCCGAAGATGCGGCTGAAAGCGCGGTGCAGGCTTCGCTTGATTTGCTGGGCATTGCCGCGAGCGTCAAGGCAAAGCCGCGCACCGCTTTCAGGCTGCGGATCGGGGTTGCCACAGGTCTGGTCGTCTTCTCCACGCAGGGGGACGAGATCGTCGGCACGGCGCCCGTGCTGGCGGCGCGCCTGCAGGCAGAGGCCGAACCGAATTCCATCCTGGTCGCCGGCTCGACCGTTCAGCTCACCCGGCACAAATTCGACTACAGCCTGATCCGGAAGGCGAGGCTCAAGGGCTTCGACGATCCGGTCGCGCTCTGGCGCCCGCGCGAGCGGGATCGGTTACGATCGGCGCCGTCGCTTTCGCATGAGTGGGACCGGCCGATCCGAGGCCGGGAGAGAGAGCTGGCCACGCTGTCGGGCGCCTGGGATTCGGCCCGCGAGGGCCGGGGCAGCGCGATCACCGTGATCGGCGAGGCCGGCATCGGCAAATCCAGGCTGATCGGCGAATTTTCCCGCAGCCTGTCGCAAACGCCGCACGAGACCCTGGTCTTCCAGTGCGGCAGGCGCCTGGAAAGCCAGCCGCTGCACCCGTTCGTGTCTTTTCTCGAAAGGCTTGTGGGCGAGGCTTCGGTTCTGAAGGAGGGCGACAGCGGGGCTTTGCTGCAGGCGCTTCAAGCATCCGGCCGAAAGGTCGATGCGGGCGTCGCCGACACCATTCTCGCCTTCACCTCGGAGCGATCGCCGGCGGCCTCGCGCAATATTCGCGTGTCGGATCTGTCGGGGCAGGCATTCCGGCGGGAGGTAATCGAAGCTGCGGCCGGGATCCTGGCATGCAGGGCGGCGGCCCCGACGCTGCTCGTCTTCGAGGATGTCCACTGGGCCGATGGCATGACGCTGGAACTGATCGACCGGCTCGGATCGCTCGCCGGCCAGCTGCCTCTTCTCGTGGTTCAGACATCGAGGATCAGGCGGTCCCTGGCGCTTGCGAGCGAAATCGAACTGTCGGGCCTGGCCGCCGGCGCGGTGCGTGATCTCGTCGCCTCGATCTGGGGCGAGCCTCCGCCGCCGGGCTTGGCCGATTTCATCCTGGATCAATGCGACGGCATGCCGCTCTATGCGGAAGAACTGGCGACCTTCTTCCGGGCAAGGCAACCGCTCGGCAAGGCTCCATCCGAATGGCAGGGGCTGCTCAGGGAAGGCGGCGTCACTTCGCTCAACGATCTTCTGGCCGCCAGACTGGCTGCGACCGGTTCGGCGCGGCGGGCGGCGCAATTTGCCAGCGTCATCGGCCGCGAATTCAGCCTGTCGCTGCTCGCCTACCTCCTCGAAGGGGTCGACCGGCAGGCGGTCGATGTCGCCGTCGAGCGGCTCCTCTCCCAAGGCATCATCGAGCCCTCTTCCGTCACCCCCGGTTCGTTTCAGTTCCGGCACGTGCTGACCCAGGAGGCCGCCTATAGCAGCCTGCTCAAGAGCGACCGGCGCCGCATCCACAGGCGGATCGCTGATCTCCTGATCGCAGAAGCAAAGCCCAGCCTGCCGGCCGCCATCGCCGCCTGGCAATGCGCGGAAGCCGGCCTGCATGATGCGGCGGCGAGGTTTGCCCTGGCGGCGGCGGAGCTCAGCGTTCTGCGCTCGGCCATGCATGAGGCGAACGTGTCGCTCGAGCTCTGCGCGCGGGAGGTCGCAAGCCTTTCCCGGCGCCATCCCGATCGCGCCGAGCTGGCACTGGGCCTGCTCGAACTTCAGGGCGTCGTTGCCACGGCGCTGGAGGGCGAGGGCTCGGACAGCGCGCGGCGGGTCTATTCCCGCGCCATGCAGCTTCTGCGCAAACAGGCCTCGGACGTTCGCGTCAAACACTTCCCGGTCTATTGGGGATGGTGGTTCACGGCGCCGAACATTCCGGCGCAGCAGTCCCGCGCCCGCATTCTCGTCGGTGACATGCAGGCGGTCGAGGATCAGGAGACGAGGCTTCAATCCTATCATTGCGGCTGGGCGACGAGCTTCCACGCCGGCGAGCATGAATTCTGCCTCGATTGCGTCTCCAAGGGCCTCGGCCTTTACGATCCCGAGAGAGCCATCAGAAACCGCGCCTTCTTCGGCGGGCATGACGCCAGGGTCTGCGGCCTGGGCGAGAGCGCCCTCTCCTATCTGCTCCTCGACGATGGCGATGCCAGCGAACATGCGATCGGGCAGTGCCTGGAATGGGCAGCCGCGACCGATCACGCCGGCAGCATGGTTCATGCGCTCTATTACGCAATCGTGCTTCGCCGCTGCCAGAGCCGCTATGACGACGTCCATGCGCTCGGCGAAGACATGCTGGCGCTTGCCGAGCGGCACGGCCTCGCCGCCAGCCAGGCGCGCGCCAATATGTATTGCGGCTGGGCGGAGCTGATGACCTCCGCCGGCAAACGCGGCCGGGAGCGCTTCCAGGGCGGTCTGCTGCTGCAGCAGCAACTGGGCACCGACGATAATTTCTCCATGCACAGCGACATGCATGCGCAGGTGCTGCATCGGCTCGGCAAGCCCGCCGAAGCGCTCGCCACCCTTCATACGGCGATCCATGTCGGCCGCAACAGCGGCCAGCGGTTCTGGCTCGCAGAACTCTATCGTCTCAGCGCAGGGCTGAGAAGAGAACTGAACGAGCCTCCCTCCCTGATCAAACGCGACCTGACGAGAGCGATCCAGATCGCCGAAGGGCAGAAAGCCGCCTGGCTCGCTGACCGGGCGAGCCGCGTCTTGGCCGAACTGCCAAGGGCGTAGGGGCAGGAGGGCGCGATGGACGACGCGGTGCTCGACACCATCTTCGATGCCCCCCTCTCACCGCCCCCCGATCCCTGGCAGACGGTGCGGCGCATCCTGGCGCGCAAGCATGACTACGGGATCACCAGGCTGGGCTCGGTCACAGAACTCGACCGGATCGGCATTCCCGTCGTCCAGGTCGTCAGGCCGCGGGCGCTTTCCGTCGCCGTCAGCCAGGGCAAGGGTTTGACTGTGCCGCTGGCGGCGATATCGGGCTTGATGGAATCGCTGGAGGGATGGGCCTCGGAGCGGATTGCCCCGGACCGCATCTTCACCGCGGCCATCGGCGAGATGAACCGACAGGGACACTGGTCGCACCTTTGCGCCGGGCGTGACGCCAAGAGGCTTTCCTGGATCGACGGGCTGGATCTCCTTTCCGGCCGGAGAATTCCTGTCCCGCTTGCGCTTGTCGATTCCGCCTATACCGTTCCCTCGCCGCATCCCCATTGGCTGCCGCGGGACACGACCGGCCTTGCGGGCGGCACCAGCCTGCAAGGCGCGGCAATGCATGCCTGTCTGGAGATTCTGGAGCGGCAGGCGCGATGCACCGCGATGAAGACCCCGCATTTCTTCGACCGCTTCCAGATCGACAGCCGCTCGGTCCGCTCCGGCCGCGCCGGCGAGGTCATGCAGCGGCTCGCCGAAGCCGGTTTCGTCGTCGGCATCTGGCAGATCCCGGCGCCGCACGCGCTGCCGGTCTACTGGTGCCACGTGATGGAAGATGCAGGCCGAGCGCCCTTTGCGCCCCTGCCGGCCGAAGGCTTCGGCTGCGACTTCAGCCATGACCGGGCGCTGACCAGCGCATTGCTCGAAGCCTGCCAATCCCGGCTGGGGGTGATTTCGGCGGCGCGGGACGATATTGCGAGCGACGTCTACGCATATGCCGATACCTCGGAGCTTGCCGCATGGCGCAGCCAGCTCGCGAGGGGTGGCCGCGCCTATGCCGCCGGTGACTGTTCCAGCGGCCGCTCCATCCCGCCGGTCATCGAGGCGCTGAAACTCGCCGGCGCGACGGCGGCAATCCTTGTGGCTCTGCATTGCGACGATCGCATTCCCCTTCACGTCGTCCGGGTGGTTGCTCCGCCGCTGGAAACGAATCCGGAGGCGGATCTTGCGTGACGATATCGTGGTTTTTCTCGGCCCCACCCTCTCCGCGTCAGAAGCGCGGAAATATCTCGACGCGATCTATCTGCCTCCCGTCGGCTGCGCCGATGTCGTGCGGGCGGTGGCAGATCACGCTCCCTCAGTGATCGTGCTGATCGACGGCGTCTTCGCGCAGCGCCCGGCCGTTCGCCACCAGGAGATTCTCTGGGCGATGGCCCGGGGCGTACGCATCTACGGCGCGGCCAGCATCGGCGCGCTCAGAGCGGCAGAACTCGCGCCTCAGGGAATGATCGGGCACGGATTGATCTACCGCTGGTATCGAAGACATCCGCTCGCCGACGATGCCGATGTCACGGTGCCGATGGCGCCTGCCGAACTGGGGTCACGAGCCTTGGGCGACGCTCTCATCGACATGAGGCTGAGCTTGAGAAAGGCCGAATGCGCCGGGGTCATCGAAAGACGGCTGCGGCATGAACTCGAGGCGCTGGCGCGGTCGCTGCACTTCAGCGAAAGGTCGTTCACCCGGCTTCTCCAGGCGGCGGAAAACAATTCCGGCGCCGCCGAACGGCTTGCGGCGCTACAAGCATGGCTGAAAGCCGGGGCTGTCAATCAGAAGCGAAGCGATGCGGTAAATCTTCTGACACATCTCGCCGATCACAAGATAAACTCCCGGGGAGAATCGAATTCTTTCGAATTTGAACTTACGGAATCCTTCGCAAACGACATGCATTACTGCAAAATGCTCGAAACACTATTGCCGAAATGCAAGTAGCACTGGTATAGTGGACGATCGGTCGGCGTTGGGCAACGAGCGGTGGGGGCAGCAGTGGATGCCATCACACATCCGCAGGGCGCAGGGGACATAGCGGCTTCGGAGCGGCCGCTCGGGACGCGTTTCCTCGTTTTTCCCCAGCCACCCTTCATTCCCGGCTATGAAAAACCCGAAGTGGTGTGGATCGGATCATCCGCCGGACCGATACTGGCCGGGCCGTCCGACAGCCGGATCTATGTGGCCAATCCCGTCGAGCCGAAATCGCCCTATGCGGCGCCCTATATCCCTCCCTATCCCGGCCTTTTGCAGCCGCCCGCCGAGCCCGGCCCGGACGGACATTTCGATCACATCGGACCCGGTTCACCGGCATTCCTTTCGACACACAGCTATGCCTGCGCCCGCCGGGTGCTCGATATCTGCGAGAGTTATGCCGGGCGCCCGATCCGCTGGTTCTTCGAGCCGACGCTGGAACGGCTGGAAATCGTCCCCCGCATTCCCCATTGGCAGAATGCGCAATCCGGCTTCGGTTTCCTGGAACTGGGCGAGAGCGAGCCTGAAGGCCCGACATCCTGTTTCGCGCTGAATTTCGACGCGGTCGCCCATGAAATGGGCCATCTCATTCTGCTGAGCGAACTCGGCCTGCTCGAGGGCGACGGCTCCGGCAGCGATTTCTTTTCCTATCACGAAGCGATCGCCGATTTCATATCGCTGTTGGGATTGCTGCAATTCGATACCGCTCTAGACCGGCTGCTTCGCCGCACCAGCGGGAATCTGCTGCTGCACAATGAACTCGACAGGTTTGCCGAGCTCAGTGACGAGAAACAGCTCCGGTCACTCAACAACTCACTGCGCATCAATGATGTCAGCCAGGAAGTGCACGATCGGTCGAAGCCCTTCGCGGCCGGCCTCTTCGACTGCCTGGTGGAAGTCTACCAATCGCTGCTCTTCGAGCGCGGGCTGTCGGATATCGATCCGAGGAAGTTCCGCGACCTTCGCCAGCAGATGGCGCCGGCGCTGATGGAAGAGGGACTTCGGGCATCACCAGCATCCTATGAACGGACGCATTTCGCAGCGAAAGCCGCCCTGCAGGAGGCGCGCGACGTGATCGGCGAAGCGGTGACGCGCTCCTGGAACTATCTCGACCCGGACAGCCTGACCTTCGAGGCCGGGGCTTCGGCCCTGCTCGAGGCCGCCTGGCGGGGGCGCGGGCGGGTTTACATCGACCAGCTTGAAGACTGCATGAGGTGGCGCGGCATTCTTTAACCAAACGACGGGAGGCATCGATGGCAGACGACAGCGTTCCAGCACCTTCACTTCCTGGACTTCCCTATGTGGCGGGTCAGATCATACTCTACGGCATAGACTTGAATGATGCTAAAGGTCTTACGCGTTTGGACGTTGGACTGGCCAGCAAAGCCGAACTCCAAATAAAATTGGGGGGTCCGGCGCATATAACCGGATCGACCGTACTCGCCTATGGCTACGCTTTCGACGGTCACTGCTATCGGTTTGACTCCAACCGGATCTTTATTGTCACAGGACCAAATGCCGAACCTGCAGAGGGTTGCGGCTTCGATAAAGCGCTAGGCTATAAGATGTGGCGCATCAGCAGCGCGGAACAGATCCTGGAGATTTCAACAGCTCTCGGCGACGCGAAAACGCTCATTCTGGACTCGCAGTTACCGGGTAAAAGATCGCCCAACTCCTACGCCATCACCCTCAGAATGGCACATCGCAATGGTCGCCTCGGTAACGACTAACCGGCTTTCACATGGAGGAACAATCATGCCATGTATAGTGAAAATCAATTTCAAGAAAGCTTACACAGCAGTCACGGTGACCAACGGGCATAATCCGTACGTCGACAAAAATAATGTCACGCTCGAAAATTTGAATGTGCTCGCTAACGCAACCTATGAAATATCCGTGGCGCTCATCAACGGCGTAGGTGCGGTTATCACCTATGCAACGGATGGGGCTGACAATCTTCGCTTCACATACACTATCCCTGATGATTGCGACGGCAACGGGAACATAAATGTTCCCAAGACAGCCGCTGTATCGCAAGCAGCGTCGCAAGCCGATTTTGAGAAGCTTGCACAAGAGGTCGAGGCCTTGAAGGAGCGGTTCGCAGCCAGTCCGAGGTAGCAAGTTGCCGTTCCCCATCCCCAAACAAAAACCCCGCGGTCGTTGCCACACCGCGGGGCTCTTTGACGCCTTACCCGGGAGAGGGGGTCAGGCGGCCTTGATTTTGCTAGATGTGCGCGCCCATTCGGGCAGCCAGTCGCCGTGGGCAGCGAGCAGGTCGTCGACCAGCGACCAGATCTGGTCGAGGTCGAGTTCGGCGGCCGTGTGCGGGTCCATCATCGCGGCGTGGTAGATGTGCTCGCGATTTTCGGTCATCAGCGCCTGCACCGTCAGTTCCTGCACGTTGATGTTGGTACGCATCAGCGCCGTCAGTTGCGGCGGCAGGTCGCCGATGAAGGTCGGCTGGATGCCGGAAGCGTCAACCAGGCAGGGCACTTCGGCGGCGCAATTTTCCGGCAGCGAGGTGATGCAGCCATTGTTGCGGACGTTGCCGTAGATCACCGAGGGTTCGCCGGTCCAGACCGAATTGATGATCGAGGAGGCATATTCCTTCGACGGCTGCACCTCGATCTTGTCGGCCGAGCGATAGGCTTCGGCCTGGCCCTTCCAGCGCTCGATCTGCTCGATGCAGCGCTTCGGATATTCGTCGAGCGGAATGCCGAATTTCTCGATGAGGTCCTCGCGGCCCTCCTTGATGAAATAGGGCGTGTATTCGGCGAAATGCTCCGAGCTTTCGGTGACGAAATAGCCGAGCCGCGTCAGCATCTCGTAGCGCACCTTGTTGGGGCAGCGCGGGTTCCAGCCGGGCTTCGGCGCCCTGCCCTCGCGGTAGCCGCGCAGGAGATCGGGATAGAGGTTGCGGTAGGAGCCGTCGGCCTGGCGATGCTCGAATTTGAGATAGAAGGCCATGTGGTTGATGCCGGCGGCGCGATAGCGGATTTCCTCGTAGGGAATGTCGAGGTCATGCGCTAATTCCATCGCCGTGCCCTGCACCGAATGGCAGAGGCCGACCTGGCGGATGGTCGGATATTTCTCCGATATCGCCCAGGTGTTGATCGCCATCGGGTTGACATATTGCAGCATGATCGCATTGGGGCAGACAGCGAGCATGTCCTCGCAGACCTTCCACAGGTGCGGCACGGTGCGAAGCCCGCGCATGATGCCGCCGACGCCGAGCGTATCGGCAATCGTCTGGCGCAGACCGTATTTCTTCGGCACCTCGAAATCGGTGACGGTGCAAGGCTCGTAGCCGCCGATCTGGAAGGCGACGACGACGAAATCGGCGCCTGAAAGCGCCTTGCGCTGGTCGGAATAGGTCTCGGCTTTCGCCTTGACGCCGAGCGTCGAGATCAGCTTGTTGACGACGATGGCGCTTTCCTCAAGCCGCTGCGGATTGAGATCCATCAGCGCGATGGTCGCGCCCGAGAGCGCCGGGCGTTGCAGCACGTCGCCGATGATGTTCTTCATGAAGACGGTGGAGCCTGCTCCGATGAAGGTGATTTTGGGATTTCCTGCCATTATAGCCTCCGGCATTCGATAATCATGCTACCTCGAAAGCGGCCTTGACGAGCCGTTCGGTGTAAGCGGTCTTGGGATGGGTGAGAACTTCGCTGACGGGTCCCTCTTCGACGATTCTGCCATGCTGCATGACGATGACGCGATGGCAAAGCGCCCTGACGACCTTGAGGTCGTGGGAGATGAAGAGGTAGCTCAGGCCCCGCTCGTCCTGCAGCTTGCGCAGCAGTTCGATGATCTGCGCCTGGACCGAGAGGTCGAGCGCCGACGTCGGTTCGTCGAGCAGGATGAATTCCGGCTCCAGCGCGATGGCGCGGGCGATCGCGATGCGCTGGCGCTGGCCGCCGGAAAATTCATGCGGGAAACGCGACAGGATATTGCCGGGCATGCCGGCGGCGACGAGCGCCTCGCGCACCCGGTCCTGCCGCTCGCCGCGCGTGGCGCCCAGCCGGTTGACGACGAGCCCCTCCTCGATGATCTGGCCGATCGTCATGCGCGGGTTGAGCGATGAAAACGGGTCCTGGAACACCACCTGCATACGGGCGCGCAGGGGCCGCATTTCGGCCCTCGACAGGCCGTGGATCGGCTGGCGGTCGAAATGGATCTCGCCGGCCTGGGGCGTGTTCAGCCGCAGGATCGCCTGGCCGAAGGTCGTCTTGCCGGAGCCGGATTCGCCGACGAGGCCGAGCGTTTCGTGACGGCGCAGCGTCAGGCCGAGGCTGTCGACGGCGACAAGCTCGCGCATCTCGGGCTTGAGGATGGTGCCATGGCGCATCATGAAGGAGACGCGCACGCCCTTGGCGTCGAGGATGACATCCGACCCTTCCGGCAGCGGATTGGCCTCGCCGCGCGGCTCGGAGGCAAGCAGATGCCGGGTATAGGGATGCTGCGGATTGGCGAAGAGCGCTTCGGTGACGTTGTGCTCGCGCACTTCGCCATGCTGCATCACATAGACGTAATCGGAAAACTGCCGCACCACCGTCAGGTCATGGGTGATGAGGATCACCGCCATCCCCAGCTCTTTCTGCAGGTTGCGGATGAGGTTCAGGATCTGCGCCTGCACGGTGACGTCGAGTGCCGTCGTCGGCTCGTCGGCGATCAGGACGTCGGGATCGTTGGCGAGCGCCATGGCGATCATCACGCGCTGGCGCTGGCCGCCGGAAAGCTGATGCGGATATTGCTTGAGCCGCGCGGCCGGATCGGGGATCTGCACATGTTCGAGCAGTTCGAGCGCCCGCTTTTCCGCATCCCTCTTGCTGATGCGGCGATGGACGCGGATCGCCTCGACGATCTGACTGCCGATCGTATAGATCGGGTTCAGCGAACTCATCGGCTCCTGGAAGATCATCGAGATGCGGTCGCCGCGCAGCTTTCGGCGCGCCCGCTCGGAAAATTTCAGGATGTTGCTGCCGTCATAGGAGACCGTCGATTTGTCGGAAACGACGGCGCGTTTCGACAGCAACCCCATCACCGTTCGCGCCGTCACCGATTTGCCGGAACCGGATTCGCCGACGATGGCGATCGTCTCGCCGCGATAGAGCTGGAAGGAGACGTCCTTGACGGCTTCGACCATGCCGTCCTCGACCTTGAAATTCACCGCGACGTTGCGGGCGTCGATGATCGGCGCTTCCGAGCGGCCATCATGGTCGTGACGGACGGGCGGGGCGAAGGAATTGACCAGTGCAAGAGCCATATCAATCACCTCAATAAGGATCGACCGCATCGCGCAGTCCGTCGCCGAGCGCATTAAAGGCGAAGACGGTGACGAGCACGAAGCCGACGGGAGAGAGAATCCAGGGATAGGAGCCGATGACCGAATAGGTCGCCGTATCCTGCAGCATCAGTCCCCAGGAGATCAGCGGCGGCTTGACGGCGAAACCGAGGAAACCGAGGAAGGATTCAAGCAGCACGACGCTCGGTATGTGCAGCGTCACCGCGACGATGACGTGGCTCATCACGTTCGGAAAGATATGCTGCATGATGATGCGCTTATCAGTAGCGCCCACGGCCATCGCGGCCTTGACATAGTCGATGCGGGCAAGTGCCAAGGTCTTGCCGCGCACCTCGCGCGACATCTGCGCCCAGCCGAGCGCCGACATCACGACGATGACGAAGGCGAGGAAGACATTGGTCGGCGCCGTCACCGGGATCAGCGAAGTCAGCGCCAGGTAGAGCGGCAGTTGCGGGAAGGCGAGCACCAGCTCGACGAAGCGCTGGAGCCAGATATCGAAGGTTCCGCCGAAATAGCCCGACACCATGCCGACCGTCGTGCCGATGACGGTGACGATGAACACGACTGTCAGCGCGATCGTCAGCGATATGCGCGAGCCAATGATGGCGCGGGAGAGCACATCGCGGCCGAACTTGTCGGTGCCGAGAAAATGCACCGGCTGGCCGTCCGTCGAGCCGAAGAAATGCCGGTTCGCAGGAATGAGGCCGAACAGCTTGTAGTCCGCACCCTTGACGAAGAAGCCGAGCAGCCGCGGATTGTCGTAATCCACGCCGACGATCGGCTGGAAGGTCACCGGGTCGAGCTCTTCGGAATCGGACAGCGCATAGACGCGCGGCTGGAAGACGAAGTTCCCGTCCTTGTCGTGGAAGCTCATCACCTGCGGCGGCGCGAAGCCGACATCGGTCGCCTTCGGGTCCATCGGCGCGAAGAAATCGGCAAAGACGGCCATGATGATTAGGAGCGCGACCAGCACGAGCCCAGCCATGCCGGTCCAGGAGCGCCGCAGCCGGCGCCAGACGAGCGCGAGATAGCTTTCGTTGCCGTGTGAAGGCTTCTTGATGGCGGGTTCTGCTGTCGGCGGCGTGTCGGAAGAGTCGAAAGCAAGCATCTCAGGCTCCTCCGAACTGGCGTACGCGCGGATCGAGCAGAGCGAGCAGCATGTCGGCGATGATATTGCCGACGATCAGCGTCGCCGACAGCACCATCATGAAAGTGGCGGTGACATAGACATCACCGATCGCCATCGAGCCGACGATCGCCGGGCCGACGGTCGGCAAGGCGAAGATGATCGCGGTTTCGATCTCGCCGGTCAGCATATAGGGCAGCACGACGCCCTGATACATGACAAGCGGATGCAGCGCGTTCGGCACCGCATGGCGCATCACCACCGCGCCGCCGGAAAGGCCCTTGGCCTTTGCCGTCTCGACATATTGAGCGTTCAGAGTATCGAGCAGATTGCCGCGCATGACCCGCATGTTATAGGCGAGCCCGCCGAAAGTGGCGATCGCCACGACAGGCCAGACGTGGTGGAAGAGATCGACGAATTTCGCCCAGGACCAGGGCGCCCCGCCATATTGCGGCGAGAAGAAGCTGCCGATTTCGGAAACGTTGAACTGGAAGACCAGGAGGTAGACGATGATCAGCGCCATAAGGAAGCGCGGCACCGTCATGCCGAGGAAGGAAATTCCCGAAAGCGTGCTGTCGATCCAGCTGTATTGCCGCGTCGCCGCCCAGATGCCGAAGCCGATGCCGAGCACCGAGGCGAAGATGTGGCAGACGAGCGCCAGGAGCAATGTCCGCGGCAGGCGTTCGGCGACGACGTCGGCGACCGGCTTGTTGTAGAACATGCTGTATCCGAAATCGCCGCGGGTGAGGATGCCGCCGATCCAGTTGACGTATTGGACGACCATCGGCTTATCGAGACCGTGTTCGACCCGGTAGGCCTGCGCCTGCGCCTCGGCCTGGGCGTAGGATGCACCGCCCTGGTTGATCAGCTGCGATCTTATATAGTCGGCATAGTCGCCGGGCGGCGCCTGGATGATCGCGAAAGTCACCACGCTCAGGATGAGGAGAACGGGGATCGCGGAGGCTATGCGCACGAGCAGGAATCGCAACATCTAACGGTTCGCTTCTCTTTGCCGCCAGTCGCTCCTCGTCGGCGCGGCCGGCTCGTTGGTCTTGTCCGGCCGCGCGCCACGCGCGGCCGGAAACTCACTTCAGCTGGGAGGGAGCTTTCCCGCGTCGCATCAGATGCGACGCGCTTTAACCCATTGCATCATGCATCAGTTGATCGGACCCTTGTCGCCGGGTTTGCCGGGCAGCTGCTCGGGGAACAGCTCGTACTTGCCCTGCTTGTCGGCGGCCACCCACAGGCGTTCGCGGATGACCGAATCCTCAGCCCAGTTGAACATCATGATCGGCGTCCCCTGGGGCACGTTCGAGAAGCGCTTGTTGACGATCAGCGCGCCCGGATATTCCGTCAGGCCCACGGTGTTGACGTGTTCCGTCGAGATCTTCTGATACTGCTTCATCAGATCGACGCGCTCGTCGTTGTTCTGGCTCGTCCTGAACTTGTCGACGATGTCGACCAGCTCCTTTTCGAAGGGCATGAGATCGAGCTGGTCATCCTTGCCGGCGCGATGATGCCAGCTGGTGCGCGGACCGACAGGGGCAAGCTGTTCGGTATTCTGCACCACGGACGACAGTTCCGTTGTATTGCGCTGGATCAGCCAGTCGAAGCGGCCGGCATAATGCGCGTCGTCACGCTTGGCGCCGTCGAGCGCGTTGATGACGATCTTCAGGCCGAGCTTCTCCATCTGAGCGACGACACCTTCGGCAAGGCTCTTGTCGGTCGTGTACTGATTGTTGATCAGCATGACGATTTCGACATCCTTGCCGCCCGCCGTGCCGGCCGGGAAGTTCACGATGCCGTTGCCATCGGTATCCTTGAGGCCGGCTTTGGCGAGTTCCGCCTTGGCGCCTTTGAGATCGAAGGGATAATAGACAGTGGAGTTGCGGTCGTAGAAGCTGGTGCCGGAGGAAAGCCCGCCCGGATAGATCGCCGTGAACGGCCCCTTGACCAGCGAGTCGCCGATCGCCTTGCGATCCAGCGCCATGGTGACGGCCTTGCGGAAATCCTCGTTGCGGTTCAGCTCGCGGATCGCCTGGCCACGCTCGTCCGGGTTGCCCCAGCCATTGGCGGAGAAGTTCATGCGCAGGTTATAGCCGATGAGGCGCGGACCGAAGGCAAGCCGGGCGGGCGCGGTCTTTTCCGCGGCGCGCTTCAGCGAGGCCACGAAGTTTTCCGGCTGCTCGAGATTGGAGAAATCGGCAGACCCGGCCACCGCCTGAACGTCGCGATCGGCCCAGGTGGAGAGCTTGTAGTGCAGCTCGTTCAGATAGGGCAGCTGATCGCCATTCTCGTCGACCTTCCAGTAATACGGGTTGCGGCGCAGGACGATGATGTCGTCAGGACGATATTCCACCGGCACCCAGGCGCCCATGACAGGCATGTTCATGAACTCCGGCGGGAAGGCGTTCTTGAACTGATCATAGGTGTTCTTCGAATATTTCGGGTGCTGGGGCTTGAGGATATGCGACGGACCCGGGCAGAAGTTCGGGTAGGACATAGTGTAAAGGTATTGCTTGGGGAAGGCTTCCTTGAACGTCCATTCGACGGTGTAATCGTCGATCTTCTTCAGCGTCGTACCGACGCCGAAAGCCTCAGGCGATGCGCCGCCGCCGAGCGGCGAGACGTTCGGGTCGACGACTTCGTCATCCCAATAGAACATGATGTCGTCGGCATTGAACGGCGCGCCGTCCGACCATTTGGCGCCTTCGATCAGGTGCATGGTCAGCTTGTGGCCGTCTTCCGACCAATCCCAGCTCTTGGCAAGGTTCGGCAGCGGCTCGGTATCCTTGGCTTCCACCTGGAAGAGCGGCGCGGTGCGGGTCAGGCATTCGGAAAGGCCGATATCGATGCCGCCCCAGCCCTGCGTCTGGCCGGCGCCGTAGTTCCAGCCTTCCGGCCGGCCGCCGATGACGTGGCGCATCGTATCGCCATAGACGCCGATGCCGTCGGGCATATTGCCCGTCTTGAAGACCAGCGGCTCCTTCGGCAGGCGATCCTTGACCGGTGGCAGCTTGCCGGTGGCGACGAAATTCTTCGTGACCCAGTCGGGCTCGTGATATTCGGGCAGCGCCTTGAACTCCAGGATGGAGTCGCGCGCGACGTAGTTGATCTTGCCTTCGGCCGGGAAGTCCGGCGGCACGGGCGGATTGGTTGGCTCAGAGGCATATGCGTTCAGCGCGGCGGCCGAGACGCCGAGCGCCAACCCGGCGAGAATGCCTGCGGTGCGGAAATTCATCATCGTTTCTCCCTCTTGTTCCGGAGCGCGTTTCCACGGAGCTCCCTTCTCCTCTAACGACGTGAAGGCGGGCCTGGCGCCATGGCTTTCCCTCCCGGAAACCCATGGCGGCCCGTCCTCCACGAACTCACACGGCCTGTTTCAAAGCCGCCTTTTCGGCGCGCAGCTCCTCGATCGAGCGGACGTTGCGGCGCGCAGCCCCCGCCCAGTCGCGGGTCTGCACCTTCGATTTCGACAGCCGCTCCTTGGCGGCCGGCACGGCATCGGCATATTGCGGCAGCCAACGGGCCTGGGCAACGACCATCTCGTCGACCATCTGCCAGACCTCCTCAGGAGTCGAGACGGCGCCGACCAGCGGATCGTGCAGCACGGCGAGCTTCAAGAGGTCGATGTCGCCCGAAATGGCGGCATGCACCGACATGCGCTGGACGTTGATCGAGGAAATGCAGGTCGCCGCACAGGCTTCCGGCAGGGTGACGCCGGAGACCATGTTGATGCCGAAGCGATCGACGAAGCCGGGCGATTCGATGATCGCATCAGCAGGCAGGTTGGTGATGACGCCGTTGTTCTTGACGTTGAAGTGGCCGCGATAGACCCGGTTGGTCTCCAAGGCCTCCAGGATATGGCTGGCATGCTCGTTCGAGCGCCTGGCGGGATCGATCGGCTTCGAAGCGGATTCCAGGAATTGCGGGAATTCCGTCTCGAACCAGTTGCGCGTTTCCGTCGAATGACGGAGGTAGCCGCCGGTCTCGCCGTGGATCCAGTCGGACATGTCGATCCAGCGGGTAATTTCCTCCGGCCGCTTGCGATACCAGGGCAGGTATTCCGAGAGATGGCCGTTGCTTTCTGTCGAATAGACACCGAAACGCTTCAGCACATCGATGCGCAGTTTCTCCTGCTGCGAATAGACGGGATGCGCCTCGAAGGCGGCAACCAGCTCATCCTTGCCGATCTTGCGGCCGTTGAGGCGCAGGTCGATGAACCAGGTCTGGTGGTTGATGCCGGAGCAGATGTAATCGAGTTCGCTCACCGACTTGGCGCCGAGCACCTCGGCGATCTGTTCGGCGCCGTGCTGGACGCCGTGGCAGAGGCCGACCGTATCGACCTTGCCGTATTCGATCGCCGCCCAGGTGTTCATCGCCATCGGATTGGCATAGTTCAGGAACTTCGCACCCGGCTCGGCGACCTCCCTTATATCCTTGCAGAAGTCGAGGATGACGGGGATGTTGCGCTGGCCGTAGAGG
The DNA here is from genome assembly GCF_047445895.1 of Rhizobium sp. BR 249. Classification (NCBI taxonomy): domain Bacteria; kingdom Pseudomonadati; phylum Pseudomonadota; class Alphaproteobacteria; order Hyphomicrobiales; family Rhizobiaceae; genus Rhizobium; species Rhizobium sp. BR 249. The sequence continues at coordinate 153,877 of NZ_JARWKX010000012.1, forward strand.
ATGCCGCCGGCACAGATCGTATCGCCGACGCACTGGTCGATGCCGTATTTCAGCGGAATCCTGATATCGTCGGCATAGGCCTCGAGCCCGCCGACCCGCACGCAGCTGATGATGTAGCGCGCGCCTTCGAGCGCCTTGCGCCGGTCGGTCGTCGCGGTCACCTTGGTCGGCAGCCCGTTCGCCTCGACGATGCGGTCGAGGATCGCCTTGATCATTTCGAGATTGTGTTCGCTGAGATCCGTCAGCGCGAATTCAATGTCGCGAAACTCCGGAACGCACAAAATATCGGTGAACAGCTTCTTGGTGAAACCAACGCTGCCCGCACCGATGATAGCGATTTTGAAACTCATGATCTTCACCTCGACCCAATGGAATGCTAGAGAAAGGACTGATATGGAGGATCAGGCCGCATGCCGCCGCATGTGGTTGAAAAAGCCGTAAAACTGCCTGTTTTCCTCCCGACCGCTCTATCGGCCGTGGTCCCTTCGTTCTTGTCGAGCGGGATTATGCCCGAAATCGGCAGGCCGACCAGAGAAGGATTATGCTTTCAAGGGTAATTTTGTGCTGCGGGATTTGATCGCCAACGGACAGTCGATGAGGACGGTTTCGCTGCCCCGCGGCCGGCAGCGATTGCACGCCATGCCGACCAGTGCCGGCTATGAGGTGCGCGAGAACGAGACCTATGACTGGGACGGCCGAAAGCGCGGCCAGACGCCCTTCACCGTGCTGCAGCACACGATCAGCGGCAACGGCCGGCTGCGCTACCAGAACCGCAACTATCGCCTCCAGGGCGGCGACACGCTTCTGGTGCTCGTTCCGCACAACCACCGTTACTGGCTGGAGAAGGGCGAGCGCTGGGAATATTTCTGGATCTCGATGAACGGTGAGGAAACGCTGCGCATCCATCAGCTGGTGCTGTCGACCGCCGGCCCGGTCTTGAAGCTGCAGCCGTCGACCGTCGATCATCTCGCCGATTGCAGCCTGCGCCTCGTCAAGGGCGCAACGTCGCCGGGGGCTGCCTCGGCGATCGCCTATGAAGCGGCGATGGCGCTCTATGACGACGTCTTCGGCTCGCCGGCCTTTGCCGCCGAGCTCAGCCTGATGCAGCCTGTCATCGACCATATCAATGCCAATCTCGACAAGCCGCTGCCGGTCAGCGAACTTGCCGGCATCGTCGGCCTCAGCCGCGCGCATTTCTCCCGCAGCTTCGGCGAGAGCGAGGGCATGCCGCCGGCCGAGTTCGTGCTGCAGCAGCGCCTGCAGCGCGCCGTCAAGCTTCTGACCAAGGCGGACTTCCTGCCGGTCAAGGAGGTCGCCATCATGTGCGGCTTCGAGGACGCCAACTATTTCTCAAAGGTCTTCCGCCGCGTCTACGGCACCAACCCCACCGAATTCCGCACGACCGGCATGTATGCCAGCATCGGCAAGCCGAAATAAACTCCCACTCGCTCAGTCAATGCATCGGTTCGGGTCGCCGGGGCATCAGGAGATCGCCATGATCGATCGAGGAGCAAGGATGAAGTTCAAAGCCAGCACACCCTACGCTGCCTCGATATAGCGAGTGCCCAGGCGGTCACCGATTTGCTGAAGTATACCTACGCTGCCGCGCTTCTGCATTTGAAGTGCCTTCCGCGCAAAACGGTCGGCGCATCACATCAAAACACTTTAGACGTGATTCAAGCATTATTGAAAAACAATTTGAACGTGCTATAGTATTTCAATGACGGCGTAAAGGTAACGGCCCTTTCAAAGGAAAGTGTCTCCGTCTACGAGTATGAAATTTCAAGCTTAGGCGATCCATCAAATATCGGGGAGGGCTCCATCATGGACCCGCTTAGCCTAGTTGTGGCCTTTTTACTTTCATTGGTCGTGCCTGTCATTGTCATTGCCATCCGACAAACCGTTAAATTGCACCGAGGCGAGATAATTCAGGACCTGGCTGCCGTCTTCCATTCGGCAAAAGAACCGGAATCGGAGCGGCTGATCCCGTCTTTCGAATTCGTCAAATTCAAATACTTCGTCCCGACGGGACCTGAGCGAGGGCAGAGGCAGGACTTCCAAGCCTGGGCCTGGGCGGTTGCTGTCTTTCCTTTCTTTCTGGTCGTCAGTTCGACAAGTTACGTCTGCATCGAGTTTTTTCAGGACCCCACTTTCACTGGCACGCTCTTCGGAACACACGCTCCCGTCGTTCTTTGTATGATAGCTGTAAGTGCGGCATTCTGCGGTGGCTATCTAAATTCGATGCGGACTTTGACCCAATCCATACAGAATTTCGACCTTAGTCCCTCGTTGATCGTAGCACTGGCCACGGAGATATTTTCGGGCATCGTTCTCGCTGCAATTTTCGCGTATGCCGTGCATGCTATCTATGGAGCTTTTGAAGGCCTGCCTGACGGAGCGGGTGTGAGGGAGGGGGTGGCTGTCCTGGCATTCGCAATCGGTTTCTTCCCGGACGCCGCGCAACGCGCGCTCGTCGGACGGTCGAAGCTAAAGAACTTTAAGCGCGAGAACCTCTCGGTCTACAAATACACGCTTGCGACGCCTGTAGAGCTTATCGACGGTATCGACACAGACATTCGCAATCGGCTTTCCGATTTTCATATCGCCACGACACAGAACCTGGCGACCGCCAATCCGCTCATGCTCTTCGTCGAGACGCCGTTCGGAGTGTACCAGATCATGGACTGGGTGGCGCAAGCGCAGCTCTGCGCGTCCGTCGGTGCCGAGGCTATGACGTCCATGTGGAAGCTCGGTGTGCGAACTCTTTTCGATCTGGAAAGAGCCGCGCTCGATGAACGTTGTCGCCATCCCGAGCTTCTCCAATCCATTGGCAAGCATCTACTGGGCCAGAAGGACGACAAGTCCGACTTCAGTCCCGAGGCGATTATCGCCAACATTCAGATGCGCCTTGATGACCCTCATGTGCACCGCTTGCGCCAGATTTACATGCAAGTCGGGGTGCGGATAGGTGAACGTCATTGGCGGTTCCTCACGCGCGACGACGGCATCGGCCCTCGAAGCTACGATGCTACTGGCATCGTCTTCCAGACTCCGAACCGTATAAGGCTTGCGGATAGCGGAATCGATATCCGCCCGAATGACTACCTGGCCGTGGTGGGCGGTAAGAACAATGGCAAGTTACTCAAGGTGGGCGGCATCGATCGTACATTGGTCACGGTCGATGAGGACGTGATTGACGAAGACGTCGGGGCTGGCGCAGGCGCGGTCAAACTATTTAGGATCAACCCGTAGAGCCGCCGGCTAGAACAGGATTAGGCCAACCCGGCTTAATCCTGTTCTTAATTAAAGAGCTTGAGCATGATGTCCTCCGAAAACCGCTGACACCTTTCGGCATCATGCTTTAGCTAGAACCGATGTAGGCTGATTTCACTCCAGATTGTCTTGCCCACGAGCCAAGTGCCTTCAGGCCCTAACCTCGAACACCATGTTGAACGGCGTTTCCGTCGCGCGGCGGAAATGCGTGAAGCCGGCGTCGAGCGCCACCTTGCGCAGTTTCATTTCTCCCGCCTGGGCGCCGAGCCCGAGTCCCACCTCCTGGGAGAGTGACGCCGGCGTGCAGATCATCGTCGATGCGCCGTAGTAGACGCGGCCGACCGGGTTGAGATTGTCCTTGAGGTGATCATGGGCAAAGGGTTCGACGATGAGCCACGTGCCGTCCGGCGCAAGCGTTTCCTTGACATGCCGGCCGGCGCCGACCGGATCGCCCATGTCGTGGAGGCAGTCGAACATGGCGACCATATCGTAGCCACGCCCCGGAAATTCAGCCGCCTTGCCCTGCTCGAAGGTCACCCGGTCCGCGACACCAGCCTCTTTCGCCGCCGCCCTTGCCGTTTCGATCGACGGGCCGTGATAGTCGAAGCCGGTAAAACGGGAGGCGGGATAGGCCTGCGCCATCAGGATGGTCGAGGCGCCGTGACCGCAGCCGACATCGGCGACACTGGCGCCGGCCTTGAGCTTTTCATCCACTCCGGCAAGAGCCGGAATCCATTCATTGACGAGATGGCTGTTGTAACCCGGGCGAAAGAACCGCTCGGTTCCCCGGAAGAGGCAGGTGCTGTGCTCATGCCAGCCGAGCCCCTTGCCGGTGCGGAAGGCGTCGGCGATTTTAGGCTCGTCCATCCACATCGACTGCACGACCTCGAAGGCGCCGACGAAGAAGGCAGGGCTGTTTTCCTCGGCAAAGACCATCGCCTGTTCGGCCGTCAGGCTGAAGCGATCGGTCTTTTCGTCATAGGCTATATAGTCGGCAGCCGCCTGGGCGCTCAGCCATTCCCTGAGATAACGCTCCTTCACTCCCGTTTTCGCGGCAAGCTGTTCGACGCTCAAAGGCGTCCCGTCGGCCATCGCCTTGAAGATTCCCACCTTGTCGCCCAGCACGACCAAAGCACCCGACATGGCGGCGCCGACGTCCCCTACAAGACGACCAACAAGCGCATCGAGTTTCTGCATATCCGGCTCACGCATTGTTTCCTCCCCGGCGCGTGATAAAGGGATTTAAATTAGGCTTTAATGATATTCAGTCAATCAACCTCCCTATCGCCCAATGAGGGTAGCTTGACAGGATGCGCGCGACTGCAACCGTCACAAGCGAACTACCCTGTTCCACGTCAGCACCACATTCGCTTGCTTTCTTCTCTGGCGGTTACATCTCTCATGGTGCTGACCCCGAGCAACAATCCGTGTTTCAATGCCAGGTAATGATTTTTATCTATCCCCAGCGCAGTGCCGCGCGGCACGTGCTCTCATCGCGTGGTCGAAGGGCGATCTGTCATCAGCCTCGAAGATCGCCAAGGCGACGATTGCCGGTTTCGAGGCCGGGAGACTTTCCCCCGATGAGCAGACCCTGCAGGGTATGAAGCGGAGCCTGGAGGATGCGGGCGTGCTTTTCATTCCGGAGAATGGCGGCGGCGCCGGTGTTCGCTTGGCAAGACCGGCATCGGCTTCTATAGACACTGACGAAACCGAGACGGTTCAATACGAAGAATATCTCAAAAACGACGCCCCTCCCGGCGCTGGCGGTTGAATGGCAAAGAAGCAGAAGTTTGAACACTCCGAATTGGCGGGGGAATTTACCGATGACGGGATTACCGTGCTCGTCGATATCTTTCGAACCTCCGGCAGCAATGAAGACTGGACGATGGAAGTCGTTACCCAGTCGGAGGACCTGATCCAGTGGGACGAGCCTTTCGCCACCGACCGGGATGCTTTCGATGAATTCCTGGCAGTGGTGGCGCGGGACGGTATTCGATCCTTTCTGGAAGACGACGAACCTTCCACGCATTGTAGGGATATTTGTGAAAAGCATCAATGATCTCGTCGCCTCGGCGAAAACAGTCTGCGACCGATACCGGGCCGGGCGGATGGAGCGCGAAACCGTGCGGGAATGGGTCTTCGGACTCGGCGCCTATCCATCGCCTCACGGAGACCGTGTGCGCGAAGCGGCCGAATGGTTCCGGCTGCATAATCGCGAACCTGTTTCCGAAGAGATCGCGCTCGGGGACATCGACCGGCTCGAGGCGATTTCGGTGCCGTGAGCCAGGCATGCGAGCGGGGAAGATCAAGTCACGGTATTCGGAACCGGGACGTTTCCTGAGAATATGCCCGCATACGACGGCAAATATTTCGCGTCGGTCTACATCGAAATGGATGGCATCGAATTTACAGTCGGCGTTCCGAAGCCCTGAGAAGCGGAATTTGCAGGAACCGACTGGAAGCATTATGTTTGTGGCCGAGATTGGAGATGGACGATGCTCTTGCAGAAGTACCACGAAAACAAGGAAGCCCTGAAGCAGATCGGCCGGGAAGCACTGGCCGAAAGCCGCCGCATGGGCCTGACGATTTCCGCCAAGGATCGCCAGAACGAGGCCAACGACCAGAAGAAGCGTGAGCGCAAGGATCGCGTTCAGGCTCCGGTGAAGTAACACCCGTTTCATGCCGGAATTGTCGTGCATCCTCCTTGCCGGACCAAACGGCTCCTGCAAGTCCTCATAATCGCCCAGCCAGAAAAAATGCGGGAACTGCCAGCGGACACGGAGTCACCCGATTATGGCCATCCCCACGATCCGGCTTGGCTGGCGAGCAAAATAAGCAAGACGAAAAGCGCCATAAGCGGAAGTATCAACTTGGCTTGCCTGGCATGGAATGACGGCGGCGCTCTCATGATACCGGTTTTCTTCCCGATCTCGGTCAGCATAACCCAAAATACCGCGCCAAACGTCAAAGCTGCCGCAATCACCAACGCCATTTTTATCATGGCTGCAACTTAAATGATTGACTAGCTTACGCAAGAACCTCCGTTGTTTGAGAACGTTACGGTCGCCTTCGGGTCCGTCAGCGGGCATCCTGATCCCAAAGCTCGGCCTTTTCAGTCCCCCGCCGTCCGACCGGACAACCGCAAGGGGCTTGCCCATGCCGTCGTTGCCGATCATCGCCTGGCCGTTTGATCCGGGCTGACGCAATTACGCCGTTACTCGACGGCGTAGGACCAATGACGATTGTGAGCCTTATGCATAATGGCCTCTTCGCAGCTTCCATGCTGAGAGGTCTAGGGGTTCCGCAGCTTCGGCAAATGTGACAAACCCTTACGAGGCTGACATGGCTCTGCATCTGACGCGCAAAGCGGAAGTCACGCGTGGCCAGGCATCTTTAATTCGTCCGATAAGTAAAAGGAACAGCACGTGGCAGCATTTCCGGAAAAGGCAAAGGTCGTCATCATCGGCCTCGGCGGCATCGTCGGCGCCTCCATCGCTCACCATCTCGTCGAGCGGGGATGGGACGATATCGTCGGCATCGATAAGTCGGGCATACCGACCGATATTGGCTCTACAGCCCATGCCTCGGATTTCTGTTACACCACGAGCCACGACTACCTCTCGGTCTGGACCACGCAATATTCGATCGATTTCTACGAGAAGATGGGCCATTACGCCCGCATCGGCGGCCTCGAAGTGGCGCGCACCGGCGACCACGCCTGGATGGAGGAAATCAAGCGCAAGCTTTCCTCGGCACGCGCTTTCGGCACGCGCGCCCATTATGTCAGCCCTTCCGAGATCAAGGAGAAGTTCCCGCTGATCGAGGAAGATCAGGTGATGGGCGGCCTTTACGATCCGGATGCCGGCCTCGTCATTCCGCGCTCGCAGACCGTTGCCGGCAAGCTGGTCGACGCCGCCGAAAAGGCAGGCAAGCTGCAGGTCTTCGGCAACACGCCGGCGAAGTCGCTGATCGTCGAAGGCGGCCGTATCAAGGGCGTCGTCACCCATCGCGGCACCATCATGGCCGACCACGTCATCGTCTGCGCCGGCCTCTGGGGACGCCTGATCGCGGAGATGGTCGGTGAAGACCTGCCTGTTATGCCGGTCGATCACCCGCTCACCTTCTTCGGTCCCTATAACGAGTTTGAAGGCACCGGCAAGGAAATCGGCTTCCCGCTGCTGCGCGACCAGGGCAACTCCGCTTATATGCGCGATACCGGCGACCCGTCGACGACCGAGGGCGGCCAGATCGAGTGGGGCTATTACGAAGCCACCAATCCGCGCATGTGCCATCCGCGCGATCTTCTCGAAAAACATGAAGCGCGCCTTTCGCCTTCGCAGCGCGACCTCGAGATGGAACAGATCATCGAGCCGCTCGAGCGCGCCATGGAACTGACGCCGATCCTCGGCGAACTCGGCTATAACGAAGGCCACTCCTTTAACGGCCTGCTGCAGGTTTCCGCCGGCGGCGGCGCATCCTGCGGCGAGAGCCAGAAGGTTAGGGGTCTCTGGTATTGCGTTGCCATCTGGGTCAAGGACGGCCCTGGCTACGGCAAGCTGATCGCCGACTGGATGACCGACGGCCGCACCGAAATCGATCACAACAGCATCGACTATGCCCGCTTCTATCCGCATCAGCTGACGGAAGAATTCATCGAAGGCCGCTGCTTCGAAGCCGCCCAGAAGATCTATTTCCCGGCTGTTCACACCCGCGAACCCTATCTATCCGGACGCAACGCAAAGCGCTCGCCTTTCTACGAGCGCGAAAAGGAACTCGGCGGCTACTTCATGGAACTGGGCGGCTGGGAGCGTGCGCACGGCTACGCCGCCAACGAGCACCTTCTGGAAAAATACGCCGACCGCGTGCCGGTTCGCGAGAACGAATGGGACAGCCGCCATTTCTGGCGCGTGTCGAATGCCGAGCATCTGGCGATGAGCGAGGATTGCGGCATCGTCAATCTCAGCCACTTCCACATGGTCGATATCGAAGGGCCTGACCATGTGGAGCTGATGGAATGGCTGTGCGCCGCCAAGGTCGGCGGCGATGCCAATATCGGCAAGGGCGTTTACACCCACTTCCTCGACGACGAGGGCATGGTGCGCGCCGACTTCACCGTCTTCCGCATGGCGGATCGCTGCCGCCTCGTCAACGGCGCCGATGCCGGCCCGCGCGACCTGCATTATATGAAGCGCGTCGCCCAGGACCGCGGCCTTGACGTGACCGTCACCGACGTCTCGGAAAAATTCGTGACGATCGGCATCTGGGGTCCGAACGCGCGCGATACGCTGAAGAAGGTCGTGGCCGATCCGGCCGGGCTCGATCAGGAAAATTTCGCCTTTGCGGCGATCAAGCCGATCGAAATATCAGGTAAGCCCGTCACCGCCTTCCGTATTTCCTATGTCGGCGAGCAGGGCTGGGAACTGCACATGAAGTACGAAGACGGCCTTGCCGTCTGGGATGCGCTGCGTTCGACCGGTGTGATGGCCTTCGGCGTCGAGACCTATGCAAACTCACGCCGCATGGAAAAGAGCCTGCGCCTGCAGAACGCCGACCTCCTGACCCAGTACAACCTGATCGAAGCCGATCTCGCCCGTCCGAAGGTCAAGGAAGCCGATTTCCGCGGCAAGGAAAAACATCTGGAATACAAGGCGCGCGAGCACCAGCCGGCCATGCTCTGCACGCTCGTAATGACCGAAAATACGGACAAATCGGGCGTGAAGCGTTATCCCCTCGGCAACCTGCCGGTTATCGATCCCGCCACGGGAGAGGTTCTGGTCGACGAACTCGGCCGCCGGTCCTACACGACCTCGATCGCTTACGGCCCGACGGTCGGCAAGAACATTGCCTTGGCTTACCTGCCCTGGTCACATTGCCAGGTCGGGCGCAAGCTGAATATCGAGTACTTTGCCGAGACCTATCCGGTGGAAGTGGTCGGCGTCGGCTACAAGCCGATCTATGACCCGGAAAATCTGAAGCCGCGCACCTAAGCGCTCAGGCACTTGTGGCGCCCTAAGCACAGGGCGCCACGCTCAACTGCGTCTGGAGACGCTACCTGCCGTCATCATTTTCGGCTTCGGCCGCAGCCTCGGGAACGCGGCTTGGGACGAACCGTTTCGAGATCAGCCAGCAGCCGAGCCCCCACAGCGCTCCGGCGCACCACCCGGCGAAAACGTCAGTCGGATAGTGAACCCCGAGATAGATTCGGCTGAGCCCGATGAGGACGGCCAGAAAAACGCCGGCGCCCATGACGAAGATCCGCGTCGAGCGGTAGCGCTGCGTGCGCGCCACGAGCGCGCCGAGCGTCAGGTAGGTCACCGCCGAGACCATGGCGTGCCCTGAGGGAAAGCTGAGATCGCTCACCTCGACGAGATGCGGCACGATATCCGGGCGCGGGCGCGCGACGAGGATCTTCAGGAGCGTGCTCGCGAGCCAGCCTGTCAACACCGAGGAAAAGACGAAGATCGCGATCTGCCAGCGCCGGTCGAGCAGAAGATAGACGGTGATGAGAACCGTCATCAGCGTGAGTACAGTGACGCCGCCGAGGCTGGTGATGTCGTCCATCGCATGCGTCAGCCAGGCCGGACCGATCGGCACGGCAAGATCGCCCTGTTGTCTGAGCGCCAGCAGGATGGCCTTGTCGAAACCAAAGGTCTCGCCCTCGAGAACCTCGCTCGTCAGCCGCTGCAGCACGAACAGCCCGCCCGCGACCGATGCCAGCGTGATCAGCGTCAGCGGCTCGTATGCGGTGAGCCTCGCCAAGAATCCGCGTCGTTGAACCTCGCTCATGCCTACTGTCGAACTCCCTTCGCACCATGTCCTTCATCGCCAGATCGGCAAGGTGAGCCGCAAATTCAAGACCTTGCGACATTCAAGAACAACCCCGGGGGCTGTCACCGGCGATATCGGAATGCCCGGTAGCAAAAGCTCAACCTTCTTTTGTTATGGCTGGAGCGATTGTCCTGGAGATGGTTTCGGCGATGAAAATTCTGACCCCGATGGTTCTGATGGCATCCGTCCTGCAGCCGGTCGCAGCCCTTGGCGAGACCGAATGGATGGGCGGCGCGAGACAATGGTCGGTCGGCTTTGCCAACGAAGCCCCGCAGCCCTATTGCCGCTTGCGCTGGGACAGCGAGATCGGCAAGACCATGGAATTCCGCCAGAGTGCGACCGAGACCTTTTGGCTGGTCGCGAAGAACACCTGGGACATTCCCGCCGATACGAAAACCGAGGTGACGCTGACCGATCGCCAGGTGACGAAGGTGGTCGCGGCCGAATTTTTCGATAAGAACACGCTGCGCCTCTGGCCTCTCGGCAGCAAGGGAAGCGCCGGACTGAAGAAGATCATCAAGAATTCCTTTGCCGGAACGCCTGACGTGCAGTTGACCTTTGCCGGCGACGAAGGCGACTGGACGCTTCCGCTCTCGCGGGTAGACCAGCTCTATCCGACCTTCGTCCAGTGCCTCAAGCGGCTGGAGGTCGGCGGAAAACCCAAGCAGGATTCCGAAACCAGCAAACCGTTCTGACCGCCACCCCAGGTCTCAGCTGACTGGCGGCGGCGCGGTATCGCGGATCAGGCCGCGCACGGCCTCGATATCGCCGTTGAGCGGCCGCTCGTCGCCATAATGGGAAACATGCTGCCGCACGGCCTTATGGACGAGGTCCGTGCCTGCCGCCCGTGGCGCCGTCTTCGCCAGGAAATCATGCGCCTGGGCAGCAGCCATCAGCTCGATCGCCAGAATATATTCGGCATTGTCGATGATGGCGAGCAGCTTGCCGGCGGCAGCCGTCGGATGCGCGAGGAAATCTTCCTGCAGGCCGGAAGTCAGCCCGCCATCCATCGCCGCGGGTGCGGCAAGGCGGCGGTTCTCGTTGCTCAGCGCCGCTGCGGTATATTGCGCGATCATGAAGCCGGAATGGCTGCCGGCGTCGCTTGCCAGGAAGGGCGGCAGGCCGCTCACCAGCGGATTGACCAGCCGGTCCATGCGCCTTTCGCTGATCGCGCCGATCTGCGCCAGCGCAATCGCAAGACTATCGGCCGCCTGCCCGAGCGCCGGGGCGACCGCATGGGCCTCGGAGGAGACGATCGGCTGCTCCGGCGTGCCTGAGACGGCCGGATTGTCCGTTACCGAAGCCAGTTCCTGATCGGCTACGCGGGTGGAATTGTCGAAAACGTCGCGGGCGGCGCCATGGGCATGCGGCACCGAGCGCAGGCTCAGCGCATCCTGGGTGCGCCGGCCGCGCGCGGCGGCGACAAGGCCGCTATTTTGGAGGCGCGCACGGAGCGCGGCTCCGACTTTCTCTATTCCCGCCGATGGGCGCAGCGCCAGCACGGCCTCGTCGAAGGCGGCGATCTGGCAGCCTGCCGCTTCCAGCGTCAGCGCCGCGATGGCATCGGCCCAATCGAGCAGCCGTTCGGCCCGGGAAAGCGCGACAGCCATCAAGCCGGTGGCGCAGGCCGTGCCGTTGACGAGGCTCAAACCCTCCTTGGCGCCGAGCACCAGCGGTTCAAGGCCGATCGCCGCAAGTGCTTCGCGGCCGTTCATGCGTTGGCCGCCGAGCGTCGCACTGCCCTCGCCGATCAGCACGAGCGCGGTATGGGCATTGTGGGTGAGATAACCGGCCGAACCTTTCGACGGGACGTCGGGAATGCAATCATGCGCCAGCAGGACTGTGAGATGCTCGACGATCCCGCGCCGCACGCCGGAATGGCCATGGGCGAAATTGGCGATCTGAGCGGCGATGATGGCTCGCACTTCGCGGGCAGCAAGCAACGGCCCGACGCCGCAGGCGTGGCTCAGCACGATGCTGCGCGACAACAGGCTCTGCGAAGCGCGGTCGACCACGGTATCGGCGAGCGCCCCGACGCCGGTGTTGACGCCATAGGCGCGCACGCCTGTTTCAACGATGCTGGCGACGATACGGCTTGCCTGCTCGACCCGCGCCCAGGCGGCCGGCGACAGCGCAAGCGCCTCCCCTGCCCCGACGCGCGCAACGTCGCGCCAGGTCAGCACTTTATCGATCGTGATCGTCATTGACCTGTTCCGAAATGGCCGATGAACTGACGGAAGGCCGGCGACGCGCCGCCGGTAAACATCTCATCCGGCGGGCCGCTGCTTTCGACCAGGCCTTCGCGCATGAAGACGACCCGGTTCGAGACGTTGCGGGCAAAGCTCATCTCATGGGTGACGACGAGCATGGTCATGCCTTCCTCGGCAAGCGCGCGCATGACGCGCAGCACCTCGCCAACGAGCTCCGGATCGAGCGCCGAGGTCGGCTCGTCGAAGAGCATGACCTTCGGCTTCATCGCAAGCGCGCGAGCAATTGCGGCGCGCTGCTGCTGGCCGCCGGAGAGATGGGCGGGATAGGCGTGGCGCTTGTCTGCGATGCCGACCTTTTCGAGCAGCGCCTCGGCCTCGGCGATGCATTCGGCGCGCGGCCGCTTCAGCACATGGATGGGTCCCTCGATGACATTCTGCAGGATGGTCATGTGGGACCAGAGATTGAAGGACTGGAACACCATGCCGAGTTCTGAGCGGATATGATCCACTTGCTTCTGGCTCGCCGGCTTTGTCTTGCCGTTCTTGTGAACCATCTCGATATGCTCGCCGTCGACCCAGATTTCACCGTCGCTGGCGGTTTCGAGCAGGTTGATGCAGCGCAGGAAAGTCGATTTGCCGGAGCCGGAAGCGCCGAGCAGGGAAATCACGTCGCCGTCCTCAGCATCGAGAGAAATGCCGCGCAAGACTTCATGCGTGCCGAAGCTCTTGCGGATATTGCGGACCGAAAGTCGGGTAACGCCTGGCATGGAAGCTCCAATCGCGTTTAATCAGGTTCAAGCCTTCAGCGCCTGCGGGATCGCGCGGCGGTGTCGGGAGAGCGAATATTCGAGCAGGGCCATGCCCTGCAGGATGATGAAGTTCAAAACGAGATAGATGATCGCCGCGCAGAGGAAGACTTCCATCGTTCGGTAGGTCTGCGAGATCAGCCGTTGGGCAACACCCGTGACCTCCCAGACGGTGACGAGGCTTGCGAGCGCCGTCGATTTCATCATCAGCACGATCTCGGTGGAATAGGCCGGCAGCGCATGGCGGAAGGCGATCGGCGCCAGGATGCGGCGCACCAGCAGGAAGCCGGACATGCCGATCGAGCGCGCCGCCTCGATCTCCTTCGGGGAAACGGCACGGATGCCGCCGCGGAAAATCTCCGCCGTGTAGCCGGCCGTGCAGAGCGCCAGCGACAGGATGGCGCAGACCATCGGCTCGCGCAGGAATGGCCAGAGGAAGGAATAGCGGATGAAGCCGAACTGGCCGAGGCCATAGAACACCAGGAACATCTGGATCAGCAGCGGTGAGCCGCGAAAGACGAAGATATAGCCCTTGGCGAAGCCCGAAAGCACCGGGTTGCCGCTGACCCGCATCCAGACAATGACGAGTGCCAGCAGGCCGCCGCAGAGAATGGACAGCGAAAACAGGATGAGCGTCGTCGGCACGGCCTTGAGCAGCGTCACCATAGTCGAGGCGATGAAGGTGAAATCCATCGTCGTCTCCTTACGCCTGGCCCATGGCCGAGGCCGGCATGCTGCGATTGGCGCGGCGTTCGGCGCCGTTGAAGACGCGGTCCGAAAGGCTGGTCAGGATCAGATAGAGGCAGCCGCCGGCGATGTAGAACAGGAAATATTGCCGGGTCGATCCCGCCGCCACCTGGCTGGTGCGCATCAGTTCGGCAAGGCCGGTGACGGAGATCAGCGCCGAATCCTTGAGGCTGAGCTGCCAGACATTGCCGAGACCGGGAATGGCGAGGCGAAGCACCTGCGGCATGATGATACGGCGAAAACGCAGGCTGCGATGCATGCCGATCGCCGATGCCGCTTCGAGCTCGCCCTTCGAGATGGCGAGGAAGGCGCCGCGGAACACTTCCGCCTGATAGGAGCCGGAGATGATGCCAACGGCAAGGGCACCGGCGATGAAGGAGGGCAGGCCGAGGAAGCCTTCATAACCCATCGCCTTGCCGATCGAGGTGACGGCCGAAGAGCCGCCGAAATAGATCAGATAGATGATCAGCAGCTCGGGCACGCCGCGAAACACGGTCGTATAGACGTTGCCGAGCGTGACGAGAACAAGATTGCCGGAGAGTTTTGCCGCCGCGACGATCGCGCCGAGCACCGCGCCGATGGCAAGCGCCGTCGCGGTGACGGCCAGCGTCATCAAGGCGGCGGCAATGAGCAGCGCGCCCCATCCGGTCGAGCCGAAGCCGAGCAGTTCCAAGCTTGCCATATCGTCCGTTCCCCGTCCGTGGCAGTGTTTTGCGTGACAATAACATGCCGTCTCCGGCGATAAAGCCGGAGACAGGTATTTGCGGCCGAAAGGCCGAAACGCTTATTGCTGCGGGCTGACGTCGACCTTGAACCACTTCATCGACAGGTTCTTGACCGTGCCGTCGGCAAGGGCTGATTTGATCGCCTCGTTGAACTTGTCACGCAGGTCGGTATCGGCCTGGCGGACGCCGAGGCCTTTGCCCTCGCCCCAGATCGAGCCGACGATTTCCGGACCGGTGAAATCAAGCGTGTCGTTGGCGGTCTTAAACGCGTTGGCGAAATAGACGGCGTCATCGAAGCCGAGGTCGATGCGGCCGTTCTGCAGGTCGAGGTCGCGGTCGGCGCCGGTCTTGTATTCGCGGATCTCTGCGATATCGCCGAAATTGTCATAGACGAACTTGGCGTAGACGGTCGCCGCCTGGATGCCGATCGTCTTGCCCTTGAAGGCTTCCTTCAGCGCTTCGATTTCCTTCACGCCGGTCTGGCCGGGCGTCATCTTGATCGTGGCGCCGGTGCCGGCGGCCTTCGCCAGCGGGCTGTCCTTGGCGGTGGCGAAGGCGGCAGGGGTCGCGGCATAGGGAATGGTGAAGCCGATCACCTGCTTGCGCTCTTCGGTGATGGAAAGCGCATCCATGATGACATCGAACTTGCCGGCATTGAGCGCCGGGATCATGCCGTCCCAGTCGGAGGCAACCAGCGTGCATTCGATCTTGGCGCGTTCGCACAGAACCTTGGCAAGCTCCGGCTCGAAGCCGCCGAGCGTGCCGTCGGCATTGGTGAGGTTCCACGGCGCATAGGCGCCTTCGAGCGTGATGGTCGCCTTCGTCCAGTCCTTGGCGAAGGCGGGCGCTGCGACGGCGGAAAGAGCGGCGACGCCGCAAAACAGGATCGTGCTGAATTTCATAGATGAATTCTCCTCTGAGATTGAAACTGACCTTGCGGCACCAGGGGCCGATCTTCGCCGGCTTGCCCTTTCCGTCCTTTTTCTGTTTCGAGGACCGATTGGGATGTTGTATATGGTACCATATGAGATATTTTGTGATATGCAAGAGGAAAGTCGGTTTATGCGCGCAAAAGGAATAGGCAATGAAGCGTTCCGGGGAGATGAAGCGGGAACTGGCGGGAAATGACAGCACCCCGCTCTATGCCGGCGTCAAGCAGGTGATCCTCGACCGCATCCACAGCGGCGAATGGCCGCCGAAATACCGCGTGCCGTCGGAAAACGAGCTTGTCGTCGAACTCGGCGTCAGCAAGATGACCGCCAACCGGGCACTGCGCGAACTCGCCAACGAAGGCGAACTCATCCGCATCCAGGGCGTCGGCTCCTTCGTCGCCGAGCGCAAGGGCTATTCGGCGCTGTTCGAAGTGCGCAACATTGCCGAGGAAATTGCCGAACGCGGCCATGTCCATGAGGCTTCCGTCGTCGTCCTCGCCCAGGAAACGGCCTCCCCCGAGATCGCCGACGCGCTCGAACTGCCGATCGGCGCGGCGGTCTTCCACTCGCTGATCGTCCACAGCGAAAACGGCGTTCCGGTGCAGATCGAGGACCGTTTCGTCCATCCGGAAGCCGCTCCCGAATATCTCGACCAGGACTTCACGACGCTGACGCCGAACGCCTATCTGACGGCCGCGGCCCCGCTCAGCGGCTCCGAACACGTCGTCGAGGCGGCGATGCCGCAGGAATGGGAATGCAAGCTGCTGACCATCCTGAAGACCGAACCCTGCCTCACCATCCGCCGGCGCACATGGTCGGCAAGGCAGATCGTCTCGACCGCCCGCCTCGTCTATCCCGGCTATCGCTACCGGCTCGAAGCCCGCAGCGGCAAGATGTTCGAAGAGTAAAACACCAGCTATCTTGTATATGGAACCTATTGCGATGCCGGCGTGAAACGCGCCACCAGCGCATGACGATCGCCCGGATAGGTAAAGCGCACATGCGTCACCGGGCCGGCGCCGCTCCAGGTGCGGCGCTCGACGACGAGGCAGGCGGTGTTTCGGGCGATATCCAGGGCCGCCGCCACCTCGGCTGTCGCGGAGACGGCGTGGATACGGTGTTCGGCGGTGCTCCACGGCACCTGGTTAAGCAGCCAGGGGCCTGGCGCCATCGCCAGGAAATCGGTATCGGCAGCTTCCGGCACGGTCGCCAAGCTGATCAGCCGCTCCTCCAGGCAGAAGGGCCGCGCCCCGGCATTGTGGATGCAGACGACCTCGACGACCGAGGAAGCGATCGGCAATTCCAGGCGGCTTCTGTCTTCCGCCTTGGCCTTTCGGCTCGCCTTCTTCGAAACCGCATAGGAATAAGGCAGGTTCAGCGACTGCACTTCGGCTTTGATGTCGTGGATTTCGAGAACGGCCGACTGCGCCTGCGGCTGGGTGACGAAGCTGCCGGATTTCTTGCGGCGCTCGATCAGGCCCGCCTTGGCGAGTTGGGTCAGCACCTTGTTCACCGTCATGCGCGAGCAATCATATTGCGTGGCGAGATCGACCTCGAAGGGAATGCGGTGCCCCGGCGGCCATTCGCCCGAGACGATACGGCCCTCGATCTCGCTGAGGATGCGCTGATGCAAGGTGGGGTCCCTGCTTTGATTCATCGCCACGCTCCGGTTGGTCTCCCGCTCTAGATCGAATGCCTTGAAAGGAAAAGCGCTTTTTCAGGCAGCCAGCAATTCGCCCATCGCGGCAAGGAAACGCCGGTCGATCGCGTCACGCTCGATATGGCGCCCGCCCGCCACCCGTTTGTGGCCCCGCGTCCAGACGCAATCGACGGAAACCCCGCCCGCAAACAGCCAGTGATCGAGGATCTGGTCGCCCGAGAGATAGGGAACGGCCGTGGTATCGAGCGAAACGATATCGGCGTGATGGCCCTCGGTAAGGCCCGCCGGCGCTTTCAGCGCGGCGCCGCCGCCGGCAAGAGCGTTTATGAACAACGAAAGCGCCGTCGAGCCACCGGGAGCTGCGACGACATTGCGGGCGTGCAGCGCCAGGCGCTGCGAATATTCGAGCTGACGCAGTTCCTCCGGCACGGAGATCAGCACGTTGGAATCCGAACCGATGCCGTAACGCCCGCCCTCTTCCAGAAAAAGCGGCGCCGCAAAGGCGCCGTCGCCGAGATTGGCTTCGGTGATCGGGCAGAGGCCGGCAATCGCCCCGCTCTTTGCCATTCGCCGCGTCTCGTCTTCGGTCATGTGCGTCGCATGGATCAGGCACCAGCGCTGATCGACAGGTGCATGATCGAGCAGCCATTCCACAGGCCGCGCCCCGGACCAGGCGATGCAGTCCTCGACCTCCTTCACCTGCTCGGCGACATGGATATGGATCGGGCCATCACCCGCCATCGGCACGAGCCTTGCCAATTCCCCCGGCGTTGCGGCGCGCAGGCTGTGCGGCGCAAGCCCGAGCTCGGCGCCGTCGAGCCGGCCGGTCACCGCCCGGCATCCCTCCATCAGCCTTTCGAAGCTTTCCAGCGAATTGATGAAGCGCCGCTGGCCGTCGATCGGCGCGGCACCGCCGAAGCCGGAATGGGCATAGAAGACCGGCAGCAGCGTCAGGCCGATGCCCGTCATATCGCTTGCCGCGCCGATGCGTTCGGCAAGCTCGGCGATATTAGCATAAGCGCCGCCGTCTCTGTCATGATGGAGATAGTGGAACTCCCCGACGCGGGAAAAACCTGCCTCGAGCATTTCCGCATAGAGCTTCGCCGCGACCGCCTCGACATGATCGGGCGTCATCGCCAGGGCGAACTTGTACATGACCATGCGCCAGCTCCAGAAGCTGTCATTGGCGGGGCCGCGCACTTCGGCAAGGCCGGCCATCGCCCGCTGGAAGGCATGGCTGTGCAGGTTGCCCATGGCGGGAAGGAGGAGAGCGTGGCGCTCGTCGCCGGAGGCGGGGGAAACACCGCTTTCCACCCGCGCGATGCGCCCGGATTCCAGCGTCAGCCGCACGTCCTTCCGCCAGCCTTGCGGGGTCAGCGCCGTCTCTGCGTGAAGTGTGGTCATGGCCTTCCCTCTCCTCTTGCCGCGCCGCCGATCTTTCTTTTCCAGAAGAGCGCGCAAAATTTCTCTTGTCACCTGCTTATTATGTATATACATGTTTTGGCATAAGGAAAGGCGCAAAGCGATGACCGGGAGCAATTTTTCAGAGGAAACCGCATCCGCCGATATCAGGCCGGTGCTTTGGCGCAATGCGCGGCTCGCCACGCTCTCGCCTGAGAAAGCTGGGCTGGGCGTCGTCGAAAAGGGCGCAATCCTGGTCGAAAACGGCCGCATTACCTTTGCCGGTCGCGAAAGCGACCTGCCGGGCTCGGCCATTGAACGGTCCGAGATCGTCGATCTCGAAGGCCGCTGGGTAACTCCGGGCCTCGTCGACTGTCACACCCATATCGTTCACGGCGGCAATCGCGCCCGCGAGTTCGAAATGCGCCTTGCCGGTGCGAGCTATGAAGAAATCGCGCGCGCCGGCGGCGGCATCGTCTCCTCCGTCAAGGCGACCAATGCGCTGTCGGTCGAAGAACTGGTGGCAGAGGCTCTGCCGCGTCTCGACACGCTGCTTGCCGAAGGCGTGACGACGATCGAGGTCAAATCCGGCTACGGGCTGAACCGGACCGGCGAAGTGAAGATGCTGCAGAGCGCCCGCCTTCTCGGCCATATCAGACCGGTGCGTGTCGCCACCAGCTATCTCGGCGCCCATGCGACGCCGGTGGAATACAAGGGCCGCAACGGCGACTATCTCGATGATGTCGTCCTGCCTGGACTCGACGACATGTATCATCTCGGCCTTGCCGACGCCGTCGACGGCTTCTGCGAAGGCATCGCCTTTTCCACGGCCGAGATCACCCGCGTCTTCGACAAAGCAAAAGCGCTCGGCCTGCCGGTCAAGCTGCATGCCGAACAGCTCTCCAATCTCGGCGGCGCCAAGCTCGCCGCATCCTACGGCGCGCTTTCGGCCGATCATCTCGAATATCTCGACGAGGACGGCGTTGCCGCGATGGCTGCCGCCGGCACAGTCGCCGTACTCCTGCCCGGCGCCTTCTACGCCATCCATGAAAAGCAGAAGCCGCCGGTGGAGGCGCTGCGCCAGGCTGGTGTGCCGATGGCGATTGCCACCGATTGCAATCCCGGCACCTCGCCGCTCACCTCGATGCTGCTGACCATGAACATGTCGGCAACGCTGTTCGGTCTGACCGTTGAGGAATGCATCGCCGGCGCCACCCGCGAAGGCGCCCGCGCGCTCGGTCTGCTTGGCAAGACCGGAACGCTCGAAGCCGGAAAATCCGCAGATCTCGCGGTCTGGAATGTCGAAAGCCTCGCCGAGCTCGTCTACCGCATCGGCTTCAATCCACTTCACGCACGCGTCTTCAAGGGCGAAAGGAACGGCCGATGACCATCACGCTCCACCCGGGCTCCGTCTCGCTCAAGGATTTGGAAATCATCTACTGGACCGGCGAGCCGGCAAGGCTCGATCCCGCCTTCGATGCCGGCATAAACAAGGCTGCCGCCCGCATCGCCGAGATCGCCGCCGGCAACGCGCCGGTCTATGGCATCAATACCGGCTTCGGCAAACTCGCCTCGATCAAGATCGACAGCGCCGACGTCGCCACCCTGCAGCGCAATCTCATCCTGTCGCATTGCTGCGGCGTCGGCGCGCCGCTGCCCGAAAATATCGTGCGGCTGATCATGGCGCTGAAGCTGGTCTCGCTCGGGCGCGGCGCCTCCGGCGTGCGGCTGGAACTGGTACGGCTGATCGAAGGCATGCTTGAGAAAGGCGTCATCCCGCTGATTCCGGAAAAGGGCTCGGTCGGCGCCTCAGGCGATCTTGCGCCGCTCGCCCATATGGCCGCCGTGATGATGGGCGAGGCCGAAGCCTTCTTCGCCGGCGAACGCCTCTCCGGCGCCGAAGCTCTGGAAAGAGCGGGGCTGAAACCGGTCGTGCTCGCCGCCAAGGAAGGCCTGGCGCTGATCAACGGCACCCAGACATCGACGGCCTTAGCGCTTGCCGGCCTCTTCCGCGCCCATCGCGCCGCCCAGGCCGCCCTCATCACCGGCGCCATGTCCACCGATGCCGCCATGGGTTCTTCGGCGCCCTTCCATCCGGACATTCACACGCTGCGCGGCCATAAGGGCCAGATCGACACGGCATCCGCGCTTCGCGGCCTGCTGGAACGATCGGTCATCCGCCAGAGCCATATCGAGGGCGACGAGCGGGTGCAGGACCCCTATTGCATCCGCTGCCAACCGCAGGTCGACGGCGCCTGCCTCGATCTGTTGCGCTCGGTCGCCCGCACACTCGAAATCGAAGCCAATGCGGTCACCGACAATCCGCTGGTGCTCTCGGACAATTCCGTCGTCTCAGGCGGCAATTTCCACGCCGAACCCGTGGCCTTCGCCGCCGACCAGATCGCGCTCGCCGTCTGCGAAATCGGCGCGATCTCGCAGCGCCGCATCGCGCTGCTGGTCGATCCCACCCTCTCCTACGGCCTGCCGGCCTTCCTCGCCAAGAAGCCGGGCCTGAACTCCGGGCTGATGATCGCCGAAGTCACCTCGGCGGCGCTGATGTCGGAGAACAAGCAGATGTCGCACCCGGCCTCGGTCGATTCGACGCCGACCTCGGCCAACCAGGAAGACCATGTCTCCATGGCCTGCCACGGTGCCCGCCGCCTGCTCGGCATGACCGAAAACCTGTTCGCCATCATCGGCATCGAGGCGCTGACCGCCGCCCAAGGCGTAGAGCTGCGCGCACCGCTGTCGACGAGCCCGGAGCTTGGCAAGGCGATTGCCGCGATCCGCGCCAAGGTGCCGAGCCTCGATAGTGATCGTTACATGGCCAGGGATCTCGCCGCCGCCGCCGAACTGGTGGCGACGGGGGCGCTGAACAGCTCGGTTTCGACAGGCATTTTGCCGGTTTTGGAGAATTGAGATGATGGCGAAGGAAAAAGTCCCCTCCCCAACCCCTCCCCACAAGGGGGAGGGGCTAAGGCTAGCCGCACGCTCTGCGTTCAAAATTGAATGCAGCACGAGCCGCAGGTTAAGTCCCTCCCCCTTGTGGGGAGGGGKTGGGGAGGGGTTTTGAT